>JBNMNW010000070.1:0-21619 GCA_051278165.1 Planctomycetota bacterium
GCCGCCAAAGCCGCCGTCATCCAGCTCGCGAGGTCCCTAGCGGCAGAAATCGCATCATCCGGTGTCACCGTAAACGTCATCGCCCCAGGCCTGATCAACCACGAGCACAGCCATCGCGAGAGCCAAGCGCGCATGCTTGCCAAGGTTCCCGCCGGCCGCCTCGGCCACCCCCAAGACATCACCGCCATGGTGCGTTATCTCCTTTCGGATGACGCGAGCTACATCACCGGCCAAGTGCTCACCATCGACGGTGGACTGCAGGCTTGAAGCCAGTTTGCGACCCGCCGCGGCAAAAGAGGCAGTGACGGCGCAGAGAATCGCCTTGTCAGGCCCCGGGGCGCGAAGGTAAACCGTTGGCTTCCATAACGGTTATCCACCAAGAGCAAAACGATCGAACCTACGATCCTATCCCCTACCGGTCACGACTTGTCCGTCCTGGACGTCGACGCCGTGCGCGCGGTAACGCGCCTAATTGACAAGGGGTTCGAAGCCTATCTAGTCGGAGGTTGCGTACGCGACCTGCTACTGGGCCGCACACCAAAGGACTACGACATCGCGACTGAGGCCCGCCCGCCTCAGGTCAAGCGAACGTTCCCCCGCAACTGCCGCATCATCGGTCGCCGCTTCAAGCTGGCGCACTTGCACTTCCACGGCAACACGAAGATCCTCGAGTGTTCGACGTTCCGTCGCACGCCGCAGGAGAACCCCGAGGGCGCTGGCGATGAAGCAGACCTGCTGATCACCCGCGACAACGAGTTCGGCACAGCAGAAGAGGATGCGGTGCGGCGTGACTTCACGGTCAACGCGCTGTTCCTCGACCCAACGCGCGACTTGATCGTCGACCATTGCAAGGGACTCGAAGACATCGAGGCCAAAGTGATCCGCACGATCGGCGATCCCGTCGTGCGCTTCCGCGAAGACCCGGTGCGCATCCTGCGCGCGGCGAAGTTCGCGGGCCGCCTCGGCTTCACTGTTGAGAAGCACACGCTGGCCGCAATGGGTGAAACCGCCGAAGACCTCAAGCGTGCCGCGCCACCGCGCGTGCTCGAAGAGATCCTGCGACTGTTGCGCTCAGGCCACGCCAAGAGCAGCTTCGAACTGCTGCGCGATGTTGGCGCCATTGAGCATCTGATCCCAGTCGTCGGCAAGTTCCTCAACAAGGCGACCGACCCACAACACGACACGTTCTGGAGCCTGCTCGACACGCTCGATCGTCGCGTGCAGTCCCAACCAGAAGGCAGCGAGCCGCCACCCAACGGCGTGCTACTCGCGGTCATGATGTATGGCGCCGTGGAAGCCGAGCGCGAACACACGCCAACTCGCAGCGCGTCGTCGATTGCTGAAAAGCTGCTCGGCTCGCTTGCCATTGACTTGCGCCTGCCGCGCCGCGACTCCGGCTGCCTAAAGCGCATCTGTGGCGTGCAGCACCGCTTTGACCAACCGGAGGACAAGCGCCGCTTCGGTGTCGAGGCCTTCCTTCACAGTCCCTACTTCGAAGAAGCACTGCAGCTGTATGCACTGCGCACCGCGGCTGCAGGCAACGAACGCACCAACGTCGACCACTGGTATGACCTGGCTGGCACGCACCCGATCGAGGGTGACGATCAAGCAACCGGCGCGAACGATTTTACTAGCGGCAACTTTACTAGCAGCAGCGGCACAAACAGTGATGACGATGGTGATGCCGAAGAGGCGCCGCGCAAGAAGCGCCGTCGCCGTCGCCGTCGTTCCGACGACGAGGACGGCGAAACAAACGACGCCAGCACCGCGGCACCTGCCGTGAGCGAGCGCGAACCCCACGAGGCCTCCGAGGAAGTCGAACGCGACTCTCATCCAGCGCCTAACGTGGATCAGGACGACTCTCCAGCTGAAGAAGAAGCACCTGTGACCAAGAAGAAGGCGACCCGCAAGAAGGCTGCCAAGAAGTCGGTTGCCAAGAAGCGTGCTGCTGCGAAGGCCCCCGCCGAGAAGGACCCGATTGCTGAAGATCAGGCTGGTGACGATCAGGCTACTGACGATCAGGCTATTGGGCAGGTCTCTACTGGGCAGGTCTCTAAAGAAAGGTTGGCGGCTTCCGAAGCTCCGGCACGCAAGAGTCGAGCTCGCAAGAAGCCGCGCACGTATGAGGAGGAAGACCTCAGCGACGTGACCTTCCCGAGCGACGACGAGCCGGCGCCAGACGAGCCGAGGCCAGACGAGCCGAGGCGAAAGGCCGAACCGATCCAGCAGCCCTCACAAGACGAACAACCGAAGCCTGAGAAGGCCCGGCGTCGCGGTGCGCAGTCGGAACACCCGACGGCAGCCTTCCCGAGGGACCGGGGCAACGAAACGCACCCCGACGACCGCGAACCACGCGATCGTGAACCACAAGAACAACCAGCTGCAGACCGTGATGCTCGTAGTGACGAGCCGCGCGGACCTCGCGCTGAGCGACCGCGCCGTGGCCGTCCGCCACGCAGAGGCTCGCGCGACGACGATCATCGAGATGACCGGCGTGATGACGACCACCGCGAGCAGTCGCGTCAGGACGATGACCGTGATCGGGACAGCAGCGATCGACACGACGGCAATCAAGACGTCCGTGATCGGGAACCCAGCAATGGGCGCAGCAACGATTCGGACAGCAGCACTCGCGACGACCGTGATCGTAACCGCGGCGATCGAGATGACCGCGACCGTGACGATCGGGATCGGGGCGAGAGCCAAGGCGACGCAACCGCCAAACGTAGTGATCGCGATGGTGACGACCGCAATGACTCAGCGCCGCGCAAGCGTCGCAGTCGTGGGCGCCGAGGCCGCAGCCGTGCCGACGACGACCGTGGCGATGATCGCGCAATCGAATCGCGTGAAGAGCCGCGTGACGATTCCCGTCAAGGTGGTGAACAGCGCAACCAAGATCTACGCAGTCAAGATCCGCGCAGTCAAGAACAGCGCAGCCAAAACGACAACGATGGCGACGAGGCTGCGCGCCCGCGCCCGGCCCGTTCGCGCCTCAAGGGCAACAAGCCAGCCGAAGGCCGCGATCGCAAGCCACGCGACAGCAAGCGCGACGGCAAGAAGGATTCCAAACGACCGTCGCGACGTGACGACAAGCGCGACGATAAGCGCGACGGCCGACGCGACAGCAAACGTGACGGCCCGCGCGGCAAGCGTCCGAGTCGCCCGACTGGCGGCCGCGACGTCGATGTAGTGCCCCGCTACCGCGACCGCCGCGGTCCGGTCGAAGTGATCGAACCGCCGACCCTCGACCTGTCAGCATTCGACGTCGAACTCGATCCAAAGCGCGTGCCCACGTTTGGCAGCATCGTCGAAGGCAAGAACCGACCGAAGAAGCGCGGCCCGCGCATCATGGACGGCGACAACGACAGCTACCGGCCACCACCGCCACCAGGCACCGATGGCAAGCGACCCGACACGCCACCACCGGCACCGCCAGCTGAAGGTTCCGACACGTTCGGAGACTGGTAATGTCTCAGGGCGATGTCTCCGGTAGCGATGTCTCCGGTAACGATGCCTCCGGCAATCACACCGCCGGCAGCAGCAGCAAGTTCACCACGGCAACGTTGCGGCAACGCAAACAGGACGGCGAGCGCATCACCGCCCTAACCGCCTACGACCATCTGTTCGCCAACCTGCTCGACCAGGCGGGCATCGATGTCATGCTAGTCGGCGATTCGGTTGCGACGGTCATGCAGGGTCGCCACACGACCATTCCGGTGACGATGGACCAGATGGTCTACCACTGCGAACTGGTCAGCCGCGGTTGCGAACGTGCCTTGCTAGTCGGCGACCTGCCGTTCCTCAGCTACCAGGTCGGCATCGAAGACGCGCTGCGCAATGCTGGCCGCCTGCTCAAGGAAGGCCATGTCGAAGCGGTCAAGCTCGAAGGCGGTCGTGAGTTTGTGCCAACAGTGCAGCGACTGGTCGCGGCCGGCATCCCGGTCATGGGTCACCTCGGCCTGACTCCACAAAGCATCAACCAGTTCGGTTCCTACAAGACGCGCGGCACCGACGCGACCGAGCAAGATCAGATGATCGACGACGCCAAGGCGCTGGAGCAAGCTGGCGCGTGCGCGATCGTGCTCGAGAAGGTCCCTAGCGAACTGGGCAAGCGCATGTCGGAAGCGACCAGCATCCCGATCATTGGCATCGGCGCGGGCCCACATACCGACGGCCAGATCCTGGTCACGCACGATATGCTCGGCATGTTCACGCGGTTCAAGCCGCGCTTCGTGCGTCGCTACCTCGAGCTCGCGAAGGAAATCGGTAGCGCCGTTGAAGGCTACTGCAAGGACGTTCGCAGCGGCTCGTTCCCGAGCGACGACGAGAGCTACTAGCGCGCACGGCGCACGGCGCACGGCTTGCCGTGCGACTGGCTGCCGCTGCCAGCGCCCAAATGCCCGCGCCCGCGGCCACAGCCAACGATTACTGCAGGTTAATCTGCGAGCCCCTGCTGAACGCCCAATCGGTGCTGAAGCCAATCGTCGTGAAATAGATTGCCGCGCCCTGGGCGAACAACGTCGTCGCCGGGAATGGCGCGCTCGGCATCTGCAGCGCAAACATCGAACCAGTGGCCTGGAACAGCACCAGGTCGGGCGACGTCAACAGCGTGCAACCAAGCTGCGGTAGCGGCTGGGTGACCGGCTGCAGGCCAACCACCAGCACCCGGCCCACCAAGTAGGTGTTGCAGCAGCCCGAGAAGGCCTGCACGTCGACCCCGAGCGTGCAATTGCTGACGTTTAGCTGAGCGCCCACGGTGGTCGGGTTGCCTGAGAACACCGAGCACGGATGGCCATAGCAGCTGACATTGACGCTCGAGAAGGCGCATTGTGCGGCCGCGAGACCGCTCAGAGCGAGGCTGGCGGACACAATCTGAAGGGCTCTCATGGTGGTGTCTTCCTGTGCAAAGATGTTAAGGATCGCCACGATAGCCGATCTGCAGCAAACGTAACGCGTCGCGGCGTTCGTCCGTACTTGCAAGCCCCCCACCAGACCGGCATCGTGGGCGCCAACAATGCAGGCGTGGCGAATCGATGTTTTGGCTAAGCAAGGCCAATTGGACCCGATCGGTGATGCCGCGCAGCGAACGCTGACGGCTGCCGGTCTTCATGGCGTGACGGACGTTCGCTCTCGACGCGGATACCTCCTGAGTGCCGAACTCTCAGAACAACAGGTCGAGGGCTTTGCTCGGGCGGTGTTGTGCGACCCAGTCGTCGAGGAGTTCGTCATGCACGCGCCGGACACGACCGTGCACAACGCGCCCGATGTGCACACGCTGACGATCGTGCCGAAACCTGGCGTGACCGATCCGGTCGCGCACTCGGTGCAGAAGTCGCTGGCAGACATGTTCCTGCCGGTGGTCGCCGTGGGCACCTACCAGACGTTCGACGTGTATGGCGATGTCGCCAGTGAGCAACTGCTGGCGATCGCGAAGAAGGATCTCGCCAACGACATTGTGCAACAGATCCTCGTCGATGCACTGCCGGCAGGACTGCCCAGTGAATCGCCGAAGCCCGATCTAGCGGTGCACGAAGTGCCACTCAAGGGTCTCGATGAAGACGCACTGATTGCGCTGTCGCAGGACGGTGGCTTGGCACTCGACGGGCACGAGATGAAGACCATCCAAGCGCACTTCGAAATGCAGCAGCGCGAGCCGACTCGACTCGAGCTCGAAACGTTGGCGCAGACTTGGAGTGAGCACTGCAAGCACAAGACGTTGACCGGCACGGTGAGCTTCGAAGGCCGCACCATCGACAACCTGCTGAAGAGCACGATTGCGCACGTCACCCACACGCTCGACCGCGATTTCTGCGTCAGCGTGTTTGTCGACAACGCCGGCATCATCAAGTTTGACGATGTCGATTCGGTCTGCATCAAGGTCGAGACGCACAACCGTCCGTCGGCGATCGAACCATTCGGCGGTGCTGGCACCGGCGTTGGCGGCGTCATCCGCGACATCATCGGCACGGGCCTCGGCGCGCGTCCGATCGCCAACACGGATGTGTTCTGCTTTGCGCCGCCAGACCTCAAGGCCGAAGACCTGCCGCGTGGCTGCTTGCACCCGCTGACGGTCATGAAGGGCGTCGTCTCGGGGGTGCGCGATTACGGCAACCCGATGGGCATCCCGACGGTCAACGGCAGCGTGCACTTCGACGACAACTTCGTCGGCAACCCGCTCGTCTATGTTGGCAGCCTCGGCATTCTGCCAACGGCGCGCGGCCTCAAGAAGGCCAACCCGGGCGACATCATTGTCGCTCTCGGTGGCCGCACCGGTCGCGATGGCATCCACGGCGCGACGTTCAGTTCGCTCGAACTCAACACCAAGAGTGAATCTCTGAGCGGCGGCGCCGTGCAGATCGGCGATCCGATCACCGAGCGCAAGGCGATGGACGCGGTGCTCGCATGCGCCGACGAAGACCTGTTCTCGGCGATCACCGACTGCGGCGCTGGCGGCTTCAGTTCGGCCGTTGGCGAGATGGCCGAAGGCCTCGGCGCGATCGTCACCCTCGAGGCATGTCCGCTCAAGTATGCGGGCCTGACGCCGTGGGAAATCTGGATCAGCGAAGCCCAAGAACGCATGGTGCTCGCGGTCCCGCCGGAGAAGCTAGACCGCGTGCTAGCGGTTTGTGAAGCCGAAGCATCCGAAGCCTTCGTGCTAGGCAAGTTCACCAGCGACAACCGCCTCATCGTCAAGCACAACGACGACGTGCACTGCGACATGGACCTCGCCTTCATGCACGACGGCCTACCGTCGCGCGTGCTCGAGGCAAGCTACCAAGCCCCTGACCTAAGCGAACCAGACCTGCCGGCGGAGAGCGACCACAAGCAGGCGCTGCTTGACGTGATGGCCGACTTCGGCGTTTGCAGCAAGGAGTGGATCATTCGCCAATACGATCACGAAGTGCAGGCAGCGTCCGCCGGCAAGCCACTGTGTGGCATCCACGAGGACGGTCCCGCCGACGCCGCAGTGCTCGCGCCGAAGCTCGGCTCGATGCGCGGCGTGGTGCTGTCCAACGGACTCAACCCGCGCTACAGCAAGATTGATCCGGCCTCGATGGCCGAGTGCGCGCTCGACGAAGCGATGCGCAACTCGGTCGCCGCCGGCGGTGATCCCGACTACACCGTCATCCTCGACAACTACTGCTGGGGCAATACCCGCGACCCGCAGTGCCTTGGCGAACTGGTGCGCGCAACCGAAGCGCTGTGCGACCTGGCGATGACCTACCGCACGCCATTCGTTTCCGGCAAGGACTCGCTGCACAACGAGTTCCGCGCGACCCTGGACGACGGCGGCACCAAGACGATCCGCATCCCGGGCTGCATCCTGGTCACGGCGATGAGCGTCATCCCCGACGTGCGCCGCACCATGACCAGCGACTTCAAACGCGCCGGCAGCAAGATCGTGCTCGTTGGTGTCACCAAGGACGAACTCGGCGGCAGCGTCTACTACAAGACCAAGGGCGAGCTCGGCAAGAACGCGCCGCGCGTGCTCAAGGACTCGGCACTGGCAACGCTCAACGGCGTCTATCGCGCGATCCAAGCTGGCGTCGTGCTAGCCGCGCACGACCTTAGCGAAGGCGGCGTCGCCGCCGCGGCGACCGAGATGTCGATCGGCGGCCGCCTCGGCGCCAACGTGCAGCTGGAGAGCCTCAACGTGGAAGGCAACCTCGACGCGACCAAGCGCATGTTCAGTGAGTCGCAGAGTCGCTTCTTGCTCGAGATTCCGCCTGACCGACTGGACGACCTCAAAGCCAACTTGCACGAGGTTCCGTTCGCGGTCATCGGCGAAGTTCGCAGCGACGACCAGCTGGCGTTCACCGACAACAACCAAGCGATCGCAAACCTGACGATCGCCGAAGCCGAGTATGCCTGGAAGCATCCGCTCGACCTCGACGGCACGCTGACCGCGGAGGCAAAGCGATGAGCAACCCCAAGGCCCTGATCCTGCGCGCTCCCGGCATCAACTGCGAACGCGAGACCCATCACGCATTCGAACGCGCCGGCGGCACGAGCGAATACCTGCACATCAAGAAGCTGCTTGAGCAACCTGAGCTTCTGGATCAGTTCCAGATCCTCGCGGTGCCCGGCGGCTTCTCCTACGGCGATGACATAAGCTCTGGGCGCGTGCTCGCGCAGGAGATGAAGGCACAGCTCGGCGAACGCATCCTGAAGTTCGTCGACCGCGGCGGCCTGGTCTTGGGCATCTGCAACGGCTTCCAAGTGCTGGTGCGACTCGGCCTGCTACCGTGCACCAAGGGCACGCTCGAAGAAGAGGTCACGCTGACACACAACCTCAGCAACCACTACGAGTGTCGCTGGGTCACGGTGCAGACGCAAAAGTCGCGCTGCTCGTTCTTGCCAGAAGGACTGACGCTGCGATGGCCGGCCGCGCACGGCGAAGGTCGTCTCGTGGCCACTAGTCCAGAGGCGCAGCAAACGCTGGTCGATGAAGGCTTCGCCGCCGTCGTCTACGTCGACAAAGATGGCGCGGCGACCGAGCAGTACCCAGCCAACCCAAATGGTGCACCACTTGGCATGGCCGGCCTGACCAACCACAACGGCCGCGTGCTCGGCGTCATGCCGCACCCGGACCGCAGCTACCTGCCGATCCACATGCCGAACTGGCGCCGCACGCAACTCGACAACGGCGAACTGCCGCTCGATGGCGACGGCATGGTGGTGTTCCGCGAAATGGTCAAGACAGCGAAGGCAGAAGGCTAGTTCGCGCGGCGTTGATGATGCTGGGGTTGCTGTAGCGGCCTCAGCGTGGCGTCATCTTCGCCATCATCAGGCAAGAGCTTCACGTCAGGTTGCCGGACGGTTTGTCACATGGCGTTCGAGTCAGCTGCCGAACACCGCGGCCTAACCGCGATAGTCCGCCGAGCGAATCGCGTACTTCTGCATCAGCTTCTGGAAGGCACTGCGCGCCATGCCAGCCTCTTCGGAGCAGTGCGTGACGTTGCCCATGTGCTTCTTTAGCAGGCCTTCGACATAGGACTGTTCCATCGCTGCGATGCGGCGTGCCTTCATCTCCTGGAAGGTGCCGACCGCGGAGTCCACCACCTCGAGACGTGACGTTGGCTCGTTAGACAGCAGCTCTGGCGGCAGGTCGTTCAGGCCAAGTTCCGGCGCGTGGCCGAGCGCGCACGCCCGTTCGATCGCGTTGCGTAGCTGGCGCACATTGCCTGGCCAGTGATAGGCACGCAGCTTCTCCGCCGCTTCGCTGGCGATGCGCGTGATGCCTGGATCCTTGCCGAAGCGTTCGAGGAAGTGCGCGACCAACACGTCGACATCGCCTTGCCGATCGCGCAGCGGTGGCACCTCGATGCGCACGACATCGAGTCGGTAGAACAGGTCGGAGCGGAACTTGCCCTCTTCGACATCTTTCTGCAGGTCGCGATTGGTCGCGGCAACGATGCGCACATCGACATCGCGTTGGGTGCTGCTGCCAATCTGCCGCACCGTGCGCTCTTGAATCGTTCGCAACAGCTTCGACTGGAACTCGAGCGGCAACTCACCGAGTTCGTCGAGGAAAAGCGTGCCGCCATCGGCGACCTGGAACAGGCCTAGCTTGTTAGAGGCCGCACCGGTGAACGCCCCCTTCCGATGGCCGAACAACTCGCTTTCAAACAGGTCGACGGGAATCGACGCACAATCGACCGGCACAAACGGCTTGTCGGCACGGTCGCTTGAATCATGCAGATGGTGCGCGAGCAGTTCCTTACCGGTGCCACTCTCGCCAATCAACAGCACCGATGCGGCGGTGCGAGCAGCGCGCTCGAGCATCGCCACGGCAGCCTGAAAGCTCTCCGAAGTATGGATCAGTCGACGACCGGACACTCCCGACCGCAGTCGTTCGCGCAGGCCTTCGTTCTGATCCTTGACCCGTCGATGCGCCATCGCCTTGGCGACGCGATCAATCAAGTCCTCTTCGCCGTAGGGCTTGGCGAGGTAGTCGAATGCGCCCTGCTTGATCGCCGACACTGCCATCTGCAAATCCGGATAGCCCGTCAGTAGCAGCACTTCGATATCCGGGTCGCGCTCGCGGATCGCGGCCAACAACTCCATGCCGCTCATGCGTGGCATGCGCACATCGCTGACGACCACCGAGAACGAGTCCTTCGCCAGCATCTCGAGTGCTTCATGTGCCGACTCGGCACAACGCGCTTCGTAGCCTGCTCGCTCAAGGAAGTAGGCGCACGACTCCGCCAAGTCGGGCTCATCATCCACAACGAGAACGCGTTCGCGGCTCGGCGTCACTTCTTGCGTTGCTCCTGCTGGCACTGTTTGCACGTGCCGTAGAGATGCAGGCTGTGGCGCTCGATCTTGAAGCCAACCTGCTTGGCGGCGAGTTCTTGTCGGCGCTCGAGTTCGTCATCGCGGAACTCGAGGATCTTTTCGCAGACCAAGCACACCATGTGGTCATGGTGTTCGTGACCGAGAACATGCTCGAAACGGCGGCCACCGTCGCCGGTCTCCAGGCCTTCGACAAAGCCCGCGTCTTCTAGAACGGACAGGGTGCGATAGACCGTCGCGCGCGAGACCTTCGGGTCCTTCTTGCGGCACAATTCAAGCAACTCTTCGGCCGTGAAGTGCGCGTGCGACACTAATGCCTCACGCACAATCAACGCGCGCTGATTGGTCCACCGAAACCCACTCTTACGCAAAGCATCCTCAACGATGCTCGCTTCGTTTTCGAACTGCCCTGCGCGTTCCGGGTGAGCACTCATCAGCGTCAATCAGGTGCGGCTTTTCGCCTGCGAGATTCCGATGTCGGTACGGAAGTGCATGCCTTCGAACTCGACGAGTGCGATAGCTGCATAGCAGCGCTTGCGCGCTTCGTGCACATCCGCTCCGAGCGCGGTTACCGCAAATACACGACCGCCGTCCGTCACCAAGTCGGTGCCAGCCATGCGCGTGCCGGCGTGGAACACCTGTAGATCTGGCCCGGTATCGATCAGGTCGAGTCCAAAGATTGGCACGCCTTTTCGGTAGTTGCCCGGGTAGCCGCCGCTGCATACGACGACACAGACGGCCACTCGCGGGTCCCATTCGGGCGCGTCGACCGTCTCGAGTTTGTCTTGAGCCGTCGCCATCAACAGCGGCACGAGATCCGTCTTCAGTCGCATCAACAGCGGCTGGGTTTCAGGGTCACCCAAGCGGCAGTTGTATTCGAGCACCCGCGGTCCCTGCTGCGTCAGCATCAGGCCGGCGTAGAGGAAGCCGCGATAGCGACGCTTCTCGCGGTTCATCGCGTGCACCGTCGGGAACACGACTTGGGTTTCGACTTGCTGCGCAATACGCGGCATCAACGACACCGGCGTGACCACGCCCATGCCACCGGTGTTCGGCCCGGTATCACCATCACCTACCGGCTTGTGATCGCGCGCTGGCTCGAGCGGCATGATCGTCTCGCCATCGGTCAGCGTGATGAACGACACCTCGGGCCCTTCGAGCAGCTCTTCGAAGACGATGGCGCCGCGACCTTCGCCAGGACGAACATGCTCCAGACATTGCGACACGGCAGCACGCGCTTCTTCGTTGTCCTTGCAGACAGCGACGCCCTTACCAGCCGCGAGCCCCGACGCCTTGACGACGATCGGTCCATCGGGCCGGCCTTCGAGAAACGCTCGCGCTGTCGCCATGTTCTCAAAGTGCCAGTAGCCGGGACCGGGGATGCGGTGGTTCTTGCACAGATCGCGCGCGAACAACTTCGAGCCTTCGATCACGGCGGCCGCCTTGTCCGGGCCGAAGCACAGCTTGCCCTGCTCACGGAACAGGTCGACGATGCCGTCGCACAGCGGTGCCTCGGGACCGACGACCGTCAGGTCGATGTCGTTCTCGACCGCAAACTGGACTAGGCCTTTAAGGTTGTCGACACTGATGTCGACGTTCTGGGCGACCTGTGCGGTACCGGGGTTGCCAGGGGCCACGTAAACGCGGTCGACCAGCGGCGATTGTTGGATTTTCCAAGCGAGGGCGTGTTCACGGCCGCCTTGGCCGACAACGAGGACTTTCATCGAGGCGCACACGTTATGGTCTGACCTCGCTCGGGGAAAGGCTTTCGCCAAGCTGCGTGTCCGGGCACGATCCCGCTATGCACAGAATCCTGTTCCCGATCGGCCTCACAGCACCTGCGCGATCCGTGTAATGGCAGCCAAACCGGCAAGTTCAAACAAGCAGCCGAACCGTTCCACCGGAGCGGTGTGGCTCGACCGCCTGCTCGGTCTGTGCCCGCTCGCGATCGGCATCCTTTGGGCGGCCGGCGTCGCGGTCTTCCGAGGCCTCGAACTGCAACCGACCCAATGGCTGATGTTGGTCGCCGGTGGCTTTTCGCTGCAGCTGATCGCGCGCATGACTTGGCATCGCCGGCCCCTTCCACCCCTGCCAGAAGGCGCGCGCGCCGTACCCATGGCGGCACTGATCGCGACGATCGTCGCGGTCATGGCAGGCGTGATCGGCGGCATCCTAGAACTCGTCACAGAGAACTACTTTCCTAGCGACGTCGCCTGGGGCCTGCGCACGTTGTGGCACACAGGCTGTGCATTTGGCGCGGTTTACTGCGCGTTCTTGCAGCGACTGCTGCGCGAGCTACCGGCCTAGGAGAGCAGCTTCATGCCGCCTTGCGCGACGCCCATCTGACCGCTGGCGCCAGTCCGCCGAGTCAGCTCATCGGCGTCGATGCGACCGGCAAGCACATCCTGCCAGGCCGCCAGCACCCCAGTGACTTCGGCAGCGGTCTCGCGCACAAACTCGACCCGGTAGCGGCGCACACCGGCCTGCAGCAGGCGATCCGTCCACAAAGCACTCTGCTGCGGCTCGTGATGAAAGACGGTATTGCGACAGCCGACGTCGACGATCACCGGATGCTCGCGATCCATGTGATCGCGCAACGCCACGAGATGCTCTTCGCACGGCCGACCACACGAACGATAATCGCGGCCGTTGCTCAGCAAGTGCGAGTAGACGCAGTGCTCGGTATGGAAGGTTGGGATGCGGTGATGGGCCACGACGGCCAGGCGGTGCCCCGGCATGTTGCGCAGCATGGCGAACAACTGCGTCTCATCGAGGTCGAACGAAGCGGTGATGCTTTCGAGGCCGAGCTGTAACAGATGACGCGCCGTCAGTGAGTTGCTGGCGTTCAGCGAAAAGTCGCCATGCAAGACCGCGACCATGCCCTTCTCCCGCTGCTCAAGGCAACGCATCAAAGCCCCGAAGTGGCGAACCAAAATGCCGTCGGGTTCGAGCCGGAAGATGCGTTCGACCAACCCATCTTCGCCAGGCTTGCCGATCCGTGTGGTTGCGACCGTGACTCGCAGGCCAGCTGCACGGGCACGTTCGAACGCCTTGCCGAGGCCGACGAACTCCATGAAGTCGAGCTCGACCTCGAGCACTCCGGCCGCGATCGCGGCGTCAAGTTGTTCGTTACTGCGCACCAACGGCACAACGACCGGACCCGCATCGGCACCATCGCCGGACGCACCGTTCGCAATCGCGTCGGCAAAATGCGCTGCGACTCGAGCGATGGCGGGCTCCGCAGATACTTCGCGCACTGGCCCACGCTCAAGCAACGGCTGTAGTTTGGCTACCAAGTGGCGACGCACGTCTTTGAGTTCACTCGCTGGAACGTGCATGCCGGTGGCCAACCCTGACAGATCCAACTGGCCCAACCGAAACGGCGTGCCACCAAAGCCGGCGAGCTTGTCCGACAAGATCAACGCATCGAGCCCGCCGCTTCGTGCTGCTTGCAACGCCGACGCGGTGCTCGCTGAGACCTCGTGGGTGCCGCAACGTGCGGTCACGGACAACAAGGCTCCGAGAGCGCCGACCACCACCAGGTCGACCGCATTGCGGCCATCCGGTTCTTCGGAGTCTTCGCGACTCGGACGCACCGCGGCACTGGCAAGCGCCGGATCGTTGGTCGCGAAGACGCGATCGCCGGCCGTGACGCGCGACAAGTCTGGCCCCGGCCGACCAAAGCCAAGATGCCACTCGTCGCCGCGCTGCTCAGCTGAGAACAACGGGCCGCCTGGTTCGTTTTTGTCTTCCGGGTGACCTTGGTCAAAGACAACGCCCATGCCCGCCACCAACACCAGTGGCGCGGCATCGCCGGCATCGGGCAATTCCTGCGTGCGCTCGCCGGTCGGTGCAGTCGGGCGGTCAGCCAAACCAGCGCCACCGGTCCACGGCCGACCATCGCCGCTATCACGAATGATGACCTTGTTGCCTTCGACGCGCAGCACCCGCCCAGCGAACACCCCGCGATGTTTGGGGAAACGACCTTCCACCAGCGTCTGGTGGTCGCTGCCGCCGAAGAAGCCATCCGAGAAGCCGCGGGTATACGACAGCGACATCTTCAGCAGGTCATCGGCGAGCTGACGCTCGACGGCCACGCGATCGCTGCCATCGGTCAAGCCATCGACCCAGCGTCGATAGCCACCTGTCGCCGTTGCGACGTATTGCGGTCCCTTCTGACGGCCTTCGATCTTCAGCCCGTGAACGGGCACCTTCAGCAATTCGGGCACCGCCCGGGCACCCGACAGATCCTTCGGGCTCAGCAGGTATTCGACATCACCAAGTGGACGCACTTCGCCATCGACCACCAGCTGGTAGGGCATGCGGCAGCTCTGGGCGCACTGGCCACGATTGGCCGAACGACCACCCCAGGCTTCGCTGGTCAGGCACTGACCACTCCACGAGACACACAGGGCGCCGTGCACGAACACTTCCAATTCCACATCGGTTGACGCCGCGAAGGTTTCGATCTCCGCCACCGACAACTCCCGCGGCAGCACAATGCGCGTCACCCCAAGCCCGGTGGCAAAGGCCGCAGCCATCGGTTCGGCGATCGTCATCTGCGTGCTCGCATGCAGTTCGAGTTGCGGGCAGATCTCGCGGGCGATCAGGCAAACTGCGGGATCCTGCACGATCAACGCATCCACGCCCGATGCCGCGATCGCCCGAACGACCCGCTCAAGCGCCTCAAGTTCCGGCTCGAACACCAGCGTGTTCAGGGTCACGTAGGCGCGAGCGCCGGCGCGATGAATCCGAGCGACCGTTTCAGGCAGCGACTTCAGCGAGAAGTTAGCAGCCCGGGCACGCGCGTTGAAGCCGTCCTGAAGACCGAAGTAGACCGAGTCGGCGCCGTTCCATAGCGCGGCGCGCAACGAATCGATCGAACCAGCAGGCGCGAGAACTTCGGGTTTGTGCGTGCGTTCGGTCATTGGTGGCTAGCGGTCGTAACCGGGCGACGCCAGCCCTGCAATTGTCACTGCCCCTTCACGGGCTTCGCGATGCAATACAGGTAGCGCATCCCGCGCAGGTAAATCTCTGATCCAACGATCGCAGCCGATGCGCTGAAGCTGTCGTCGAGCTGGTTGTGGGCAAGCAACGTTGGCTTCTCCAAGCCATGGCTGATCACCAGCGTCGCTCCTTGGCGGTCGGTGATGTAGATGCGGCCAGCGGCTCCCACCGGCGAGGCGTAGATCTCGCGCATGCCCGGCAATCGCATCGGTCGGCTCGGTTCCTCACCCGTCTTGGCATGGACGCGCGCCAAGAAACCTTGGTAGTGATTGAGGAAGTAGAGCCAGTCGCCATACAGCAGTGGCGACGGCACGTACGGCGTGCGCGCTCCCCGACGCCAAACGATGTGGTCGGTGCTGGTGATATCGCCCTTGGCACCGGCAAGTCGCACCGCGAGCATGCGCTTCTTCACGTAGCTGCTGCCGGCATAGAGCATGCCGTCGGCAGACACCGGCGATGCGACCACGTTGTTGGACAGACCGCGGCACGACCAGATGACGTCGCCGTTGTTGAGGTCGTAGGCGCGGACCTGTTTGGTGCCACTGACGATCAACTGCTGCTTGCCGTCGACTTCGACAACAATCGGAGTCGCCCAAGAAGTGACCTCATCGCGATCCTTGCGCCAGATCTGTTCGCCGGTGCGTTTGTTGAGTGCCACGATGAACGACTGACCTTCGTGATCCCAGTTGACGACCACCGTGTCGCCATGCAGCACCGGCGTGCAGCCCTCGCCGTGGCCATGCTTGATCCGCATGTCGCCAAAGTCCTTCTGCCACTTCACCTCGCCATCCTGGTCGAGGCAATACAGGCCGTAGGAACCGAAGTAGGCGAGGATGTATTCGCCATCGGTGACAACCGACGCGGAGGCAAGCGCGCTGCTGGTGTGGAAGCCCGCGTGTGGCAGTTGCTCATGCAGCTTCTTCTGCCAGACGATCTTGCCCTTGGTTCGATCGATCGCCAACGCAACAAACTCGTGCCGCTTGGTGACCTTCGCGTTGTCATGGGCGCCGGGAGCGTTATCCGGCACGGCCACCACCGCCGGACCAACTTCGATCGCCGTTGTCAGGTAGATACGATCGCCAACGATGATCGGCGTGCCGTAGCCAACGCCTGGTAGCTCGAGCTTGAAGCGGATGTTCTCGGTCTCACTCCACTTTGTTGGCGGGTCGGCATCGACGGCGACTCCGGTGGCGTTCGGTCCGCGCCACTGCGCCCAATCGCTCGACGCGCGTGGCTCTGCTTGCGGTTGCGCGAGCAACGCCACGGTGGCCAGACACCCAGCAATCGACGTGCGGACCAGAACGTGAACCATCGCAGCATGGTAGAGCAAGCCCGTCACCATGCGTGTAAGGCCCGCGCAAGTTGCGTTACTGCGGCAACCGCAAGGTGCGCTCGGTGGTCGGGTTCGCCTCGGCCGCAACCACCCCAACCACCAGCCGCCGTCACGGGACAGGCGCATCTCGGCGATCGCGTTACAGTAGCGCGCCATGACAGCAGCAAATCACCAGCGCATCGACACGGCCTCGATGGCGTGGGAACCGCAGGCGCCTGGAGTGCACCGAATGGCCTTGGCCACTGGAATCGGCAGCCAGGGTGACGGCGATCCCGGCGTTGAGATCTCGCTGGTCCGGCTTGCCAGCGGCTGCAGTTTGCCCGCCGCAGCCCCTGGCCATGGCCTGGAAGTGCTGGTCTGCGATGGCACGTGGCAGCTGTCCGGCAACGACCTGAGCAAGAACAGCTTCGCGCGCCAAGCACCCGGCACTGCCCTAGAGAATACGACGAGCACCGGCGCCACACTGCTCGTGCGCTCCGGACCGTTCGCGGCCAGTGACCGCGACAGCCTGCAAATCATTTTCGACGAGCAAGCGTGGCGTGAAGGACAAGGCAACCTGCGGGTGCAACCCTTGCACTCGCTCGGCGACATCGGCACGGCGCTCGTGCATTGGCCGGCGGGCGAACGATTCAGGCCGCATCAACACTGGGGCGGTGAAGAGATCTTCGTGTTGTCGGGCACGTTCGAAGATGAGCACGGTCAATACCCGACAGGCACATGGCTGCTGAGTCCGCACTTGAGCGCTCACCACCCGTTTGTCACCGAAGAGACCATCATCTTCGTCAAGACGGGTCACCTGCCGCAGCGGTAGCAGTAGTCGCAGTAGTCGAGCAAGTGTAGCAGTCGAGCGTCTAAGGCTTGCGGCGCGCGCCACCGAACGGAATCCTTAGCACATGCTCGCAAGCCTATTGCTGTTGGTCTTAGTGCCGCTCAGTTCCGTGCAGACGCCGCAGGCCGAAACCACAACTACCAAGCAGCAGCCAGAGACGATCTTGCTGTGGCCAGAGGGAGCGCCCGGCGCCCTCGGCAACGAAGCCAAAGACCAGCCGCGCGTCATTGCCTACCGAGCAACGCGCGAGGACTCAGCAGCGACGCCCGCGATCGTGATCTGCCCAGGCGGTGGCTATGGCCATCTCGCCCTGGACCACGAAGGCCACCAGATCGCGGCTTGGCTGAACAGCATCGGCGTGACCGGCGTCATCCTCGAATACCGTCACCGCGGCAAAGGCTATGGCCATCCGGTACCTCTGCAAGATGTTCAACGCGCGCTGCGCCTCGTGCGTCATCACGCGAGTGACTGGCATGTCGAGCCAAGCAAGGTCGGCGTGATTGGGTTCTCAGCAGGTGGACACCTCGCCTCGAGCGTCAGCGTGCATTACGACGGCGGCGACGCCACAGCGGCAGATGCGATCGAACGGCAGTCCTGCCGGCCAGACTTCTCGGTGCTGTGCTATGCCGTGCTCGGCTTCGGGCAGCCGTTCACGCACAAGGGGTCGCAGCGCAATTTGCTAGGCAAGCAGCCGACCGCCGAGTTGGTCGCGAAGATGTCGAGCGATCGCCAAGTCACAGCCAAGACCCCGCCCGCCTTCTTGTGGCATACAACCGAAGATGGCGTCGTGCCCCCGGAAAATAGCATTGCCTACTACTTGGCCTTGCGGAAGCACAAGGTGCCATGCGAGATGCACCTGTTCGAAAAGGGTCGACACGGCATTGGACTAGCCAAAGGCTATGCGGCCGAGAAGTGGCCTGAGCTGTGTCAACGTTGGCTGATCACCCGCGGCGTATTGAGTAAGTAGCCATGAGCACGGACCCAGAACTCAACCACTTGCGCGAGCAGATGGACGACGTCAACCAACGACTAGTGGACGTGCTACACGAACGTGCTCGCCTATCACGATGCATCGGTTCACACAAACAGAGGGAAGGGCTGTCGGTCGTCGATGCCGTTCGCGAGCAGGCCATGCTCAAGGCGCTGCTGCGCAACCTGCCGCCGAACGGATTGCCGGAAGCTGCACTCGCGACCATCTTGGGCACGGTGTTCGTGGCGTCCCGCGAGCTCGTCGCATCACCGAAGCACTGAGAACGGATCGCAGATCAAAGGCATGAGCGTTCGCAGTTTGTTGTTTTTTGTCCAGGCACCGTACTAACAAATCGCCGGGCTAACAGAATCTGTTAGTTGCTGGGTTGTTCGAAGACGATCGGGAAGTCTTTGCCGGTGATGAGTTCGCCGGTCTTGAGCAATGGCACGCCGCGTAGCAATGGCTGGCTGCCGTCTGCGACGCGCACATGGGCTCCCATGTAGTTGCAGACAACGGCGCGGCGCCATCGGGTGCTCCGGTTCTGATCACTGCCGTGCAGTGTGTGGCTGTGGTGGAACGTCGCTTGGCCGGCGCGCACCGGCACGGCAACAGGTTCGAACGTCGCGCCTTCGGGGAGGTGTTCGCGGATCGCTTCCAATGGCGAATCGAAGGGCAGCGAAGGCAATAGTGGCCAGCGATGACTGCCCGGAACGAACTGTAAGCAACCGCTCTGTTCGTCGCTGTCATCGAGCAGCAGGTTGCAGGTGATGTGGCACGCCGGCTCGGTGCGCGACCAGTACGAATAGTCCTGATGCCATGGCACAACACCGGGGTGACCAGGCGGCTTGGCGAACACTTGGTCGTGCCAAAAACGCAGGCTATCGACACCAAGTAGCTCAGCACATCGCTTAGTGATGGCTTTGTGACTGATCAACCGGCGCAACGTGTCATGGACACGAAAGCCACCGAGGAAGTGGCACACGGCTTCGTCGGGTCGCTCGGTGAACGACTGCTCCACTTCATAGAGCCGGTCACGGTGCTGCGCGAGATTGGCGATGACGTCGGCGACGGCATCGCGAACCTGGCGAACTTCGTCGGCCGAAAGCACATCGACGGGGCCGACGAACCCAACAAGATCAAAGCGTTCGCGCAGTGAGTCCATGGCAATGAGTCTAGCAACTCGATCCCGTTCGGCGTGGAGGAAGTATGTGGACGAAAGCAGCAGCGCTTGGCAGGGATACACAGCCAGCAAAGAACAACGCCAGGGCAGTTACAGGTTATCCTGTTGCGATGAGTTCGCAGACCTCCGTCACCATCATCGCGATCGCCGCTGTGTTGAGCGTCGCCCAACTACCAAGTCAAGAAGTGCGATGGTTCCGCGATCGCAACCTGACTCGCGTCGCCCCGACCCATGCGACGCTGGCCGCCGCCATGCAGCACCTGTGCGCCGGGCCATCTGCGAGCGCGACCGCGCAAGGCTGCATAAGCCATTTGCCAAGTCACACACGCTGCTTGGCGGCAACGATCCAAGCCAACACGGCCAACATCGTGTTGACGGATCACTTGCTGGCGTCCCCAAACATCGAAGACGCGATTGAACAGATCGACAAAACCGCGCTGGCGGCCCCGGGAGTGCATCGCGTCACGATCTACATCGAGGATGCCAACGGGTTGCGGCGCGAACTCGGCATGGTGCTCAAGCAAGGTCTCGTCCCGGTTGCGAGCGCCGGCGGCGGTTCGACACCAACGACACTCGTGGCGTCGTTTGGCTCGCTGCAAGGCAAGCGTATCGCGGTCTCACCGGGTCATGGTTACTACTGGCACAGCAGCCTTGGCTGGACCACGCAGCGCGGTGTCATCGATGGCTTGATCGAGGACATTCACACGGCCGAAATCAGTAACCGCTACCTGATCCCATTGCTGCAGAACATGGGCGCAGACATTGTCATGTGCCGCGAACATGGCGAGCGCGATGTCGACGGCATCATCGACAACGATGTCGGCGCGCCGGCGTATAGCGAAACCGGCGGCTGGTCGACGTCTGCATCGTCGGGCTACCAAAACTCGGGCTACCGGTTTGCGACGACGAACTCGTCAACCGAATCTGCCACGGCGCACTGGCAGATCCCCATCACGAAGGACGGACTCTACCCAGTCTTCGCGTGGTTCCGCGCCAGTGGCAACCGCACGCCAGAAGCCAACTACCGCGTCCACCATTCAGGCGGCACCGAGACGGTCGTCGTCGACCAAACCCGCGACAACCTGACCTGGGCTCACCTCGGCAACTTCTGGTTTGCAGCCGCGACGGGCGCCCACATCGAGCTCAGCAACTTCTCGCCAAGTCCAGGCGTCGTCATTGCGGACGCAATGCGGCTCGGTGGCGGAGTTGGCTCGATCCAGCGCGGGGGCGCAACGAGCAACCAAGCGAGGTGGCGCGAATGTGCGCGCTACTGGACGCAGTTCGCAGGCGCCCCAAGCAGCATTTACGACAGCGTGTCAACGGGTCAGGACAATAGTGACGATGTCACCGCTAGGCCCCGCTTTGCCGAATGGCGTGGCGCGGATGCGTTCTTGTCAGTGCACACCAATGCTGGCGGCGGCGCCGGAACTTCGACGTTCACCTACAGCGGCGGCGCGACGGCTGGCTCGACATCGCTGAGCAACGCGGTGCACACGCAGATCATCAGTGACCTACGAAGCCAGTGGGATCCGAGCTGGAACGATCGCGGCCAATTCCAAGCGAACTTCGGCGAACTGCGACTACTGAGCTCGATGCCAGGCATCCTGGTCGAGCTGGCGTTTCACGACACACCTGGATCATCCGACATGCAATCGCTGCACGATCCAAAGTGGCGCTACCTAGTAGCGCGCGCCTATGCCCGTGGCGTGTTGCGCTACTTCTCGCCGCTAGCGTCGTTCCCACCGGAAGCGCCGCCGGCACTGCGAATCGAACAAGACGGAGCCCGCGGGTTGCGCATTGCCTGGGACCCTGCGAGCGGGGCCACGCACTACACGATTGAGCAATCACAAGATGGCAAAGGCTTCCTCGAAGTAGCAGACGTCGCCGCCAACAGCTGGTCAACCGGGCCACTGCCCCACCATGCATGGGCCTCGTATCGGGTACGCGCTTGGAACGCGAGCGGCCGCTCGTTCCCGACCGAAGTGTTGACCGCCGGCACCGACC
>JBNMNW010000071.1:0-21563 GCA_051278165.1 Planctomycetota bacterium
GCTGCGCATTCGCGCAGCCTGTGGTTTGAACCGGGTACAGTACGCAGGGCGCGATACGCAGGGCGCGATACGCAGGGCGCGATACGCAGGGCGCGATACGCAAGGCGACAGTACGCAGGGCAAGCACACTCTTGCCAAGACCTCGCGGTGAGAGGAGCCTCTCTCGCTGCTAAAGGAGCGTCTCGCCTAGCGCTTGACGGCGGCCTTGATTAGCTCTTTGAGGCGTTCTGGATCGGTCGCCGACGTCTTGCACATGAAGCCGCTCTTGTGCGCGAACCGCACGTCCGGCAGGCCATCGAGCTGGGAGAAATCGAGGCGTGGATCGTCTTCGTAGCGGCTGATGCCGTAGCCCTCGCCGCGACGGTCGGGATAGACGGTCGCGCCGATCAGATCCTCGATGCCCGTCGCACGAATGAAGCGGAAGACGCTGCCCGACGGCTCATCAGGCATGTCATCGTTGCGGGGCAAGAACACGGTCTCAATGACGTCGCCGCCAACGGCCACCGACCAGCGTTCGCTCACCTTCGTCACCTGCTCGATGCCAACGCGGACATCGCGAAGGTAGTCAATCAGGTCCTGCCCAACGAATCGCATGTACTCATACAGCGTCTCTCCAGCGACATGTTCTGGCTGCGCTGCGAAGCGACGCAGCAACGTCATGTCGATCGGTGAGTTCAACTGCGAAACCGCGCGGCGCGGCACCCCCAACCATTCCGCCGTTTTGTTCGGACCGCGCGAATCAAACCATTCCGCTGGTTCCAACCAGTCACAGAACTTCATCGCGTCTTCGTAGAGGCCCAGTGCACCGAGCACCAGGCTCAGCGAACACGTCGGCGGATGCTCGCGCGGAAAGTGATGGTGGTCGAAGTTCTGTAGCGCGGGTTCGTGCGAGCCACCGACATCAACAATCGCTATCGACGCGTCCGCCAACTCCTCTTCCGTCGGGTCGCGGCGCACAATCGGGCAGCCATACTTGGCAATCAGCACGCAGCAAGCGAGCAAGTCATCTTTGTGCGCGCCACCGGGGTGCGTCACGATTCGAGTCAGTTCGGACATGCTGGTGTTGTCGGGCACTGCAGGCGGTGCGTCCACTGCGGTACCGACTCTTCTCTAGAACGCCCCGTCAGGGACAGCTCCACACGACACTCGAAACGCCTCAAAACGACCACATGAAGAGATTGACGCACCATGCACGTCGCGTGCTGCTTTCGAACGACCGTCGAAAGGCCTTACCAAATTCGCGGCTACAGCCCCGACGCCAAGTCGCCCTTGGCGATGTCTGCCTCGCCCTTCGTGAACATCAGGCGGCACACGACGCCGCCCGTCTCAGGATCGAGGAACACCGCGATCGCTTCGGCCTTAAAGCCACTATCGTCGTAGATCGCCACTCGAAACGGCGCCTCCGCGACCACTGCGGCCACACCCTTGCCGAATCGATTCTCGCGAACTTCGAGGGTGCAGGAGTAGCCATTCACTGACGTGACGACACCGGCAAATCGAGGAGCCGGAATGCCCCACGTCGTATCAACTGGCGCACGCATCTTCTCGATCAGCGAATGAGTAGACCGCGCGTGTTGCAGGTCTCGCTGCAACATCTGCATCTCCTGTTCAAGATCCGCAAGCTGTTCCTTAGCCATGGCCAATTCAGTCGAGCAACAACCACTTGCAAGCAAACCGAGGCCCACAACCACAAGCCGACGACACCAACGCAGGGAATAGAACGTCATAGTTTCGCAGACACCTTGTCACCCACTGCGACCGCAGGTTTGACCTTGCAGCGCCGACCTTGGTCGCGATCGAACGGCCACGGACTCGCGCCAACGGCACAGGCTGTCGAACCAGCACCTACACCGGCCGGTCCGCAACCATCAAGGTGCAATCCCGCCCACGACTCATCACGGTGGTATCGGTAGTCAATTCGAAACCATTCGCAGCCAAGAACGCACGCGGCTGCGCACTGCTACCAAGCGGGTGCAGCAGTAAGCGCACCGCATGACCCTGCATGACTGCCAAGCCATCGGTGAGGATCTTGACCATGTTGACTGGGGACAAACCCGCGAGGCAGATGACTTCGATTTCGTCAGATGCGAGACCGCACAGGCCATCAGCCAAACGCAACTCAATGCGCCGCGCGCAGTGACTTCGGCGCACGCGCCGCTCCGCTTCATCGAGTGCTTGCGGCGAACGATCGATGCCAATGCTGAGCTTCGCACGCGTTCGCCGCGCCACCAAGATCGGTAGGATCGCATGGTTGGTGCCAACATCGACAAACACCCTTGTCGCCTTCGGCACGTACGACGCGAGCGCGTTGAGACGCGGCGTCGCGCCAAGCTTGCTGGTGATCGGGCGAAGCTCTGATGTCATCACACTGAGATCAGTCGCCCTGGACTTCGACTTTGTGCTCGGCGCCGATGACTTCTTGCACGTAACGAGGCACACCAAATCCGGGTAGCTGCTTGCGCAACTCGGCGATGATTTCGAGGCCGCGTTTCGTGTCGACTTCGAAGTGCGCCGCACCCGCGACCGGGTCGAGCTGACTCATGTAGTATGGCATCACGCGAACATCGAGCAGCGCACGCGACAAACCCGCGAGCACCGAGACATCATCGTTAATCCCGCCCAACAGCACACATTGATTGAGCACCGGCACGCCCGCCTTGACGAGCCGCAACAACGCGGCGCCACATGCTTCGTCAATCTCGGCCGGATGGTTTGCATGCACGACAACGGTCGGTGCAAACCGAGTCGTCGACAGCAACGTCAACAGGCCATCGGTGACGCGATCTGGGATCACGATCGGCAGCCGGGTGTGAAAACGCAGCCGGCGAACGTGCGGGATGGCCTCGAGCTGATGCACCAACTCGGCCAGCCACTCGTCGCTTCGCATCAACGGATCGCCACCCGACAGAATGATTTCCTCGATGTCGGGGCTCTCGGCAATGACCTTCAACGCCGGCTGCCATTCGGCGAGACCAGACGGAGTTTCGTCGTAGGGATAGTGGCGGCGGAAGCAGTAGCGGCACGCCACGGCGCAGACCCCGGCCACAATTAGCAGCGCCCGGCCATGATATTTCTGCAGCATGCCCGAGGCCTTGCCGGCCCCCGCCTCACCGACGGGATCCGCTGAGAACCCCTCCGGCGCCGGGCCAGTCTCTGCGTCAATCGGCAGAACCTGCCTTAGCAACGGGTCATTCGGGTCACCCCGACGCATCCGGCTCAAGAAGGCGTGCGGCACCACCAGCGGGAACAGCTCAGCGGCCGCTCGCGCCCCTGGGCGCAGCTCCGCGGGCAACTCGAGCATGTCGATCAAGATGTCCGGATCTCGCACCGCCTGGCGCAACTGATCTCGCCAACCGTTGACGATCGGACCAGCAGTCGGGGCCTCAATCTCACTCGGTTGCTCACTGATTCGGCGTTCCACTGACGAAGATCGTGCCGTATAGCTAGAGGATTCGCATGAGTATTCCGTTCACGAAGAGCGGGAGCGTTTTTGCGCGCCACTGAGCGCGCGGCACGAACACAAAGTAAGCGGCATCGATGGCGTCATACGGCACAAGTGATTTCAAGAAGGGTCTGAAGGTTCAACTCGATGGCGAGCCCTACCTGATCGTCGACCTCGACTTCATGAAGCCCGGCAAGGGCCAGGCCGTCTACCGCATCAAGGTCAAAAACATGATCAGCGGTCGCGTGCTCGACAAGAGCTACCGCAGCGGTGACTCGATCGACGGCGCCGACGTCGAAGACAAGATGATGCAGTTCCTCTACAAGGACGGCATCAACTACCACTTTATGGACGGCGAGAGCTTCGAGCAGTTCGAACTGACGCCGGCGCAGGTCGGGGATTCCGGCAAGTGGCTGGTCGAAGAGATGCAGTGTGAAGTCGTGTTCTACAACGGTAGCCCGATCACCTGCTCGCCGCCAAACCACGTCGACCTCATAGTCACCTACACCGAGCCGGGTGCCAAGGGCAACTCGACCGGCAACGTGCAGAAGCCGGCGACGGTTTCGACGGGCGCCGAACTGATGGTACCGGTGTTCATCAACCTCGACGACACCGTTCGCATCGACACGCGCACCGGCGAATACGTCGAGCGCGTCACCAAGTCGTAGTCAGTTGCGGGAGCTTCCCCGGCGGTAGCTTCCCCGACGGTAGCTTCCCCGGCGGTCGATTCCCCGACGGTCACTTCCCCGACGGTCGCTTCCCCGACGGTCGCCTTCCCCAACGACACCATGCCCGGCGATACCGTCCCTGGCGATGCCGCCCCAGGCTTTGCGATGCTGCAAGCACGGGCGCGCATGCTCAGCAGCGCCCGCGAGTTCTTCGCAGTGCGCGCCGTGCTGGAAGTCGACACGCCGATCCTTGGCGACGGCCTCGTGGTCGAATCGCACATCGACCCCATTCCGTGCCAGGTGCGCTCGGGATCCGGCAGGCCACAACCACGCCATTTACTGACGTCGCCCGAAGGCCCAATGAAGCGCCTGCTCGCGGCTGGATCGGGCCCGATCTACCAGTTCGCGCACGCCTTCCGCGATGGCGAACAGGGCCGCCGCCACGCGACTGAGTTCACGATGCTCGAGTGGTATCGACCTGGTTTTGACCACCACGAACTGATGGCCGAGGTTGAGGCACTCGTGCAGGCGCTCGTGCCACGCGTTGCTGAGACAACCTTCCGGCGGCGAACCTACCGCGAGATCTTTATCGAAGGCGCCAGCGTCGACCCGTTCGCGACCTCGCTCCCAGAGCTACGCGCGGCATGTGAACGCATCGGCGTGCCAATGCCGCCGAACTTCGAGCAAGGCTCACTCGATGATGCGCTCGACCTGTTGCTCGTCAGCCACATCGAGCCAACCCTCGGTTCGCCCGCACCGACGTTCGTGCACGCTTACCCGGCATCGCAAGCAGCGCTTGCACAGGTCCACACGTGCGACCAAGGCCACGCGGTTGCGCAGCGGTTTGAGCTCTACATCGACGGACTCGAATTGGCTAACGGCTACCACGAACTGGCCGATGCCGCTGAGCAACGCCGACGGTTCGAACAAGCCAACCGCGACCGCGAAGCGAGTGGCCGCGACGCACTGCCGATCGACGAACCACTGATCACGTCGCTGCAGAACGGCTTCCCAGCCTGCGCCGGAGTCGCGCTCGGATTCGACCGCCTGCTGATGGTCGCGACCGGCGCGAAGCACATCGACGACGTGCGCTGCACCTGAGGCCGGCGGGTGCGGCGCCATCGAGAAGACGGTCCAGGGCAAGTATGCCGACGCGTTCGCCATCTCGCCCACGGCTTAGCCCCACAGCAGGCGCGACAGTATATTCGTGGTCGAGTGGCGGCACCGACCAGTCGCAACAACCAGCCTCAGCACCCGACCGCACGCGAGGCCGGCTAATCACGAACCTGTTCGCAACGGGCATTGGGTCTCGAATGCGATCGCAGTAGATTGCTCAGATGCATAGCGCCTTGCTGCGACGAATGGCTACCAACATCGCGTTATGCGTGGTGGCGACAACGACTGCTTTGGCACAGGATACGCACTGGTCATTCGCCGCTGCAAATCGTCCGGGCATCCCGATGCCAGCAGGCGGCCAAACAGACTCGGTCATCGACGCCTTCGTCGCCAACCGACTCGCGCGCGAAGACCTCGCGATGTCGCCAGCCGCCGACCGCCGCACGCTGATTCGCCGCTTGTCACTCGACCTGACAGGACTGCCGCCAACGCCAGCTGAAGTCGCAGCGTTTGTGGCCGACGAACGCCCCGCCGCCTACGAACTGCTCGTCGCAGAACTGCTCAGCCGACCGCAATTCGGCGAACGCATGGCGCTGCGCTGGCTCGACCTGGCGCGCTACGCCGACACCAACGGCTACTCGATCGATGGCGGTCGCCACATGTGGGCTTGGCGCGATTGGGTGATCGCCGCCTACAACGACAACATGCCGTTCGATCAGTTCACGATCGAACAGATCGCTGGCGATTTGCTGCCGGGTGCGACCGAGAGCCAACGCATCGCGTCTGGCTTCAACCGCAACCATATGAACACCCACGAGGGCGGCACGATCCTCGAAGAGTGCCGTGTCGCCTACGTTGCCGACCGCGTCAAAACGACGGCCGTCACGTGGCTGGGCTTAACGGTTGGTTGTGCGCAGTGCCACGACCACAAATACGACCCCATCTCGCAGCGCGACTACTACCGGTTCTTCGCCTATTTCAACACGATCACCGACAAGGGCAATGACGGCAACGCCGGCGTCAACTCGGTGCCGTTCGTACCGGTGTTCGACGACGGACAGAAGGCCTCACTGCTGCGGCTTCGCGGCGAGATCATTGCGCTAGAATCGCAACTGCTGGCCCCCGACGACGAACTGCTGGCCGCGCAGCGCGCGTGGCAGCAAGCGCAAGTGGGCATCGACCACACCGAGCCCGTTCTCGGCCCGTGGCGAGTCATGGGCCCGAACTCGGCGGCAACAGCTAACGATGCGTTCGCGAAAGACTTCGGACCAGAGGCAGCACTCAACCTCGACGGCAAAGATCCGGACGGCAAACCGCTGTGGCAATTGCGCGAAGATCTCGTCGACGGCAAGCCCCACGCATTACCGGCACAGCGTTCGGCCTACTACCTGCACCGCACGATCACGACAGCGCACGCAACGTCGATTGACCTGTCGCTCGGCAGCGATGATGCAATCCGCGCCTGGCACAACGGCGCCTTGGTCGTAGACAAAAACGTTCGTCGTGGCGTCAAGGCAGGCCAAGAGCTGATCACGCTGCCGCTGCAAGTCGGCGAGAACCAACTGCTCGTCAAGATCATCAATGACGGCGGCCCTGGTGGCGTCTACTTCAAGGTGCTGCGCAGCGGCCTGCCAGCCGAGGTCATCACTGCCCTGGAACGCAGCGAAGTCGACCGCACCGAAACGGATCACAACGCACTGCTGCGCTACTTCCGTTCCACGGTGGCCAAGCTCGAACCGGTGCGTGGGTCGATCGCAACGGCCAACGCCGGCATCGCAGCCATCAATGCGAAGCCGCGCACGACCGCGATGGTCATGGCAGAACAGGCGATGCCGCGCGATACGTTCGTCTTGGTTCGCGGCCGCTACGACGTGCGCGGCGATCGCGTCACTGCCGGCACGCCGGAGTTTTTGCCACCACTTCCGGAAGGCGCACCACAGAACCGCCTGGGACTCGCGCAGTGGCTCGTCGATCCCAAGCACCCACTGACGGCGCGCGTCGCCGTCAACGGCCTATGGCAGATGCTATTCGGCACCGGACTCGTCAAGACCAGCGGCGACTTCGGCACCCAAGGGGGACGAC
This sequence comes from Planctomycetota bacterium, assembly GCA_051278165.1. GTDB lineage: Bacteria > Planctomycetota > UBA1135 > UBA1135 > UBA2386. Next base: position 7,309 of record JBNMNW010000071.1, read on the forward strand.
CGAGTCACCCCGAGCTCCTCGACTGGCTGGCGACTGAGTTCGTGCAATCGGGCTGGGATCAAAAAGCGCTGCTGCGTCGCATGGTCAGATCTGCCACCTATCGCCAGGCCTCGCATGCCTCGCCGGAGTTGCTGGCGAAGGATCCCGACAACCGCCTGCTGGCGCGCGGCCCATCGTTCCGCCTCGCAGCCGAACTGATCCGCGACCAAGCACTCGCCGTCAGCGGCCTACTCAACGGCAAGCTTGGCGGACCAAGTGTTCGCCCATACCAACCGGATGGTTTGTGGCGTGAGATGAGCCACTTCGGCAGCACGCCTGCTACCGAACAGGTCTACGTGCAAGACAGTGGCGACAAGCTCTACCGCCGTAGCCTCTACACGATTTGGAAGCGCACCGTGCCACCGCCAACGATGCTCGCGTTCGACGCGCCCAGCCGCGAGTTGTGCACACCGCGCCGCGGACGCACCAACACGCCACTGCAAGCGCTGGTGCTGCTCAACGAGACCGGGTTCGTCGAAGCCGCGCGCCAGATGGCGCAACGCATACTGAAGGAGGGTGGCGGCTACCTCGCGACGCGCATCAACTTCGGCTTCGAACTGACTACCTGTCGCAAGCCGACAACTGAGGAACGCGACGTTCTGATGGCCACATTCACACGCGAATACATGCGCTTCACCCTCGATCGAGAAGCCGCCGACAAGCTGCTTGCGATCGGTGAATCGCCGCGCGACGAGACCCTGGACGCCGCCGAACACGCGGCGTGGACCATGGTCGCCAGCGTGTTGCTCAACCTCAGCGAAACGGTCACCAAGGGCTAAACTGTGCGACCAGATCACGATTTCCTGCAAGCTCTGACGCGGCGCACATTCCTTGGCCAGATGGCTGGAGGCGTTGGCGCAGCGGCGCTCGCGTCGCTCAACACGTCCGTCGATACGAAGCTGCGCGCGGCCACCGACCCAACCGGGCTCGGACCGCACTTCGCACCAAAAGCGAAGCGCGTCATCTACCTGTTCCAATCGGGCGGTCCATCCCAGATCGACCTGTTCGACTACAAGCCCGGCTACCGGCACCTGCACGGCACCGAGCTACCGGACTCCGTTCGCGGCGGCCAACGCGTCACCGGCATGACTGCCGGCCAATCCACGTTCCCGGTGCTCGCGCCACCGTTCAAGTTTGCGCGTCACGGCAAGAGCGGCATGTGGGTCAGCGAACTGATGCCACACACCGCCGGCGTTGCCGACGAGATTTGCATGCTCAAGGGCATGCACACCGAAGCGATCAACCACGACCCCGGCATCACGTTCATCAACACTGGCGATCAACAACCGGGCAAGGCGAGTCTCGGTTCGTGGCTGAGCTACGGCCTCGGCAGCGAGAACAGTGACTTGCCGAGCTACGTCGTGATGCTGTCGCAAGGCACCGGCAAGAATCCGGGCCAACCACTGTTCTCACGTCTGTGGGGCAGCGGCTATCTGCCGAGCAACCACCAAGGCGTGCAGATGCGTCCCGGCAAGAACCCAGTTCTCTATCTTGCCAATCCAGACGGCATCGATGCGAAGGCTCGGCGCAACATGCTCGACGACCTTGCGCGCCTCAACGAGATGCGCGCTGAGACGACTGGCGATCCCGAAGCCGCAACGCGCATCGCGCAGTATGAGATGGCGTTTCGAATGCAGACGTCGGTGCCTGACCTGACCGACCTGTCGGACGAACCAGAGAGCACGTTCGAGCTCTACGGCCCAGACGCGCGCATCCCAGGCACGTTCGCCGCCAACTGCCTGCTCGCGCGTCGCATGGCCGAACGCGGCGTGCGCTTCACGCAACTGTTCCATCGCGGCTGGGACCAACATCTCAACCTGGTCAAAGAACTGCGCGCCCAAAGCCGCGACACCGACCAAGCCTCCGCCGCCCTGATCATCGACCTGAAACGGCGCGGCCTGCTCGACGACACGCTGGTCATCTGGGGCGGCGAATTTGGCCGCACGGTCTACAGCCAAGGCCGCCTAGGCGCCCCCGGCAGCGGCCGCGACCACCACGGCCGCTGCTTCACCACATGGCTAGCAGGCGGCGGCGTCAAAGCCGGCTTCGAGCACGGCACCACCGACGAATACGGCTGGAACGTGCTAGACGGCGGCGTCCACATCCGCGACCTAAACGCCACCATCCTGCACCTACTAGGCCTAGACCACGAACGCCTAACCTTCCCCCACCAAGGCCTAGACCAACGCCTAACCGGCGTAGAGCCCGCCAAAGTAGTCCGCCAAATCCTCGCCTAGTTAGTACGGTGCCTGGACAAAAAACAACAAACTCAGCGCCGCGCGGTGACCAGAATATTTGCTGATCGACACCGGAATCTCGCCTGCACCAGTGGCCACCGCCAGGCTTCGAAGCAAGTCCAATGCGACATCAACCTCGCAGGATCGAACGGGCAGGGAGTTCATCACCCAAGGAACACGGGGAACCGGCGTCCGCGTTCCCGAGTCGACGTTCCCGAGTTGACGTTCCCGAGCAATCGTCCCCAAGAACATGCCAACTCCGCCGCCCCACAGTTCGGGCGCGATCGAGTTTGTTGTTTTTTGTCCAGGCACCGTACTGACATGCTGGGTGGGTGGAACTGATTCTTGGTATTGAGACGTCTTGTGATGAGACGGCGGCTTCGGTGGTTCGTGATGGGCACGAGGTGCTTTCGAACGTTGTGCATTCGCAGATCAGTTTGCATCAGCGGTTTCGAGGGGTCGTGCCGGAGGTGGCCAGCCGCTCGCATACCGAACGGATTCTGCCGATCGTTAGCCAGGCGCTGAGCGATGCGAAGCTCACGCCTAGCGACCTGACGGCGATCGCGGTGACGCATCGGCCGGGAATGGTCGGGTGTTTGTTAGTCGGCATGGCGGCAGCGAAGGCGCTTGCGTGGCGCTTCAACCGACCGCTCGTCGGTGTCGACCACGTGCAAGCGCATGTGCATACAGGGCTGCTCACCGACCCCACCATGCCGTTGCCAGCCCTGTGTTTGGTTGCATCCGGCGGTCATACCGCACTCTATAAGTTGATCGAGCCTGGCAAGAGCGAACGACTCGGCACCACGCGCGATGATGCCGCCGGCGAAGCATTCGACAAGGGCGCGACGCTGCTTGGCCTGACGTATCCAGGTGGCCCCGCAATTGAGAACGAAGGCAAGGACGGCGATCGCACGGCGTTCAAGCTGCCGCGCACGATGCTCGACAAGGAGTCACTCGACTTCTCGTTCTCCGGCATGAAGACGGCGCTGCTCTACACGGTGCAACCACCAGACAAGCCGAAACCCGAGCATCTGCCGAGCGGCCAACAGCTCAAAGACCTCGCGGCCTCGTATCAGGAAGCGATCGTCGACGTCTTGGTCAAGAAGCTGCGACGCGCGGCCGAACGACACGAGATGCGTTCGCTGTGCATCGGCGGTGGCGTCGCCAAGAACACGCGCCTGCGCGAACGCATCGCGCAGGACCCGGTGCTAAACCAGCTGCACCTCGTGCTGCCGCCTCTCGACTTGTGCGCCGATAACGGCGCGATGATTGCCGGCCTCGGCTCGATCCTGTTCCGCCAAGGCAAGACGTCGCCGATCGACATCGACGCAGTTGCCACCGCGCAGTCCGGCGGCAAGATCAAGATGCGCCGAGGCAAAAAGCGCCCGGCGAAAACGTGACGCGTAAACAAGTGACCAGCCAAGACGTGAGCAACGAACACACCAACCACGAACAGCAACTTCGCGATCTGCTCGCCAAAGTGCAGAGCGGCGAACGCTCGATCGATGACGCGATGCAGGCGCTGCAAGTCGCCGGCACCGCTGAGTCGGCCGCCGCCAGACTCGGCTTCGCCACCGTCGATCACGATCGCAGTCGCCGCTGCGGCTTCCCCGAGGTTGTCTTTTGCCAAGGCAAGACCGCGAGCGACACCGCCGCCATCGCGGTCGAGATCCTGACTCGGTCGGACCGCGTGCTGCTGACCCGCGCCAACGCCGAACACGCCGCGGCCGTGCAGCAGGTGATTCCTCGCGCCGAGTATCACGAACGCGCCCGCTGCCTGACGGTCACCCCCTCAGGGCAGACCCTCGACGAACTGGCCCAATCGGGCCACGCCGCCGTGATCTGCGCCGGCACCACCGACCTCCCGGTGGCCAACGAAGCCGCGACGACCCTGCGAATCGCCGGCAATCGCGTCAGCGAGTTCACAGATATCGGCGTCGCCGGCCTGCACCGGCTGCTCGAACGCATGCCTGAAATCCGCACTGCGAGCGTCATTGTGGTCGTTGCGGGCATGGAGGGCGCCCTGCCGTCCGTGGTTGCCGGACTTGTGGATAAACCAGTAATCGCAGTTCCGACCAGTGTCGGCTACGGTGCGTCGTTCGCTGGCCTGTCCGCCCTGTTGACGATGCTCAACAGTTGCGCAGCCGGCATCGGCGTCGTCAACATTGACAATGGTTTCGGCGCGGGCTACCTAGCTTCTCAAATCAACCTCCGCACCACTACCGAACGCCCCCCAAAGCCTTGACCGACACCGCTAGATCACCTCGCCCGCCCGCCCGCCTCGTTCTTGAGGATGGCACCGTGTTGATTGGCCGCGGCTTTGGTTCGGAAGCCGATGGCTTTGGCGAACTGGTCTTCAACACGTCGATGACCGGCTACCAGGAGATCCTGACGGATCCTTCCTACCGTGGTCAGGTCGTGCTGCTAACTCAGCCGCACATTGGCAACTACGGGGTTTGCAGTGAGGACGAAGAATCTTCCAAGCTGTGGATGTCTGGCTTGGTCGTTCGCGAAGCCTGCAAGCGCGCCAGCAACTTCCGCTCAGGCAGCGAACTGCACGACTACCTGGCGCAACACAACGTGCCCGGCATCGAAGGTGTCGACACGCGCATGCTGACGCGGCGCGTTCGCGATCACGGCGAGCAACGCATGCTGATCACGCGCGACATGGAGTCGAGCGAGGCCTCGCTGATCGAGCGAGTCAAGCAGTCACCGCGCGTTGCCGACAACGACCACGTGCTCAAGGTCACGACCGACACGCAGTATGCCTGGCAAAAGGGCTACGAGTCGGAGTTCAGTGCGCCACCGCCGCACCTGATGACCGGCCAAAAGAAGCATCGCATCATCGCGTATGACTTCGGCGCCAAGCGCAACATCCTGCGGTCGCTCGCCGCGTGCGGCCTCGACGTCACCGTCGTGCCGGCCAACACGCCAGCCGAAGCCGTGCTCGAGCAGAAGCCCGATGGCGTGTTCTTGAGCAATGGCCCTGGCGACCCCGAAAGGTGCACTTACGGCATCGAAGCAGCCAAGCGGCTTGTGCAAGCCGTGCCGGTGTTTGGCATCTGCCTCGGCCACCAGCTGCTCGCCCATGTGTTCGGCGGCAAGACCTACAAGATGGGTTTCGGCCACCATGGCGGCAACCAACCGGTGATCGACCTGACTACCGACAAGGTCGAGATCACGTCACAGAACCACAGCTACTCGGTCGATGCTGCATCGCTTCCCGACAGCGTCGTAGTTACGCACAAGAACCTCAACGACGACACCGTCGAAGGTCTACGCCACAAGGAACTGCCTGTGTTCTCAGTGCAATACCATCCGGAGGCCGCTCCAGGCCCCCATGATTCGCTCTACCTGTTCAAGCGCTTCGTAGAGATGCTTGAAGGCACGGGCACCAGAGTTTGAGTAAAGACCATTTGAGCACGTTCGTCGTAACCGCAGAGCAAGCCAAAACACGACTCGACGCCCTGGTGCGCGAGCTTGGTTCGCTGTCACAGAAGAAGGCCAAACTGTTGTGCGCACTCGGCGGAATCTTCGTCGACGGCGCCTGTGCGGCTGGCACCGCGCGCGTCCGCGAAGGCGCCGAGGTCTCGTTCCAAGCTGAGCATCTCGACTTGATGCTGAAGCTCGGGCTGCCAGTCGCCTATGCCGACGACGACGTGCTCGTACTGCAAAAGCCGCCCGGCTTGGCCGTGCTTGCAGTGCCGCAAGGCGACCCGTCGCTAGCCGACGCCCTGGATCGCGAGATGCCTGGCTGCGAGTTCGTGCACCGCCTCGATCGCGATGCGTCCGGCCTGCTGCTGGTCGCCCGCCACGCCGATGCATTGATGCACCTCGACATTGCCATGGCGCGCGCCGAAATCCAGCGCACCTTCGAAGCCATCGTCAGTGGCTCCGTCACCGAAGACGAGCAGACTGTGTCTTTGCCGGTCGTGCTCGCGCCGGATGCTGACTCTGACGACGATGACGATGAAGAGCAACCGAGTCCGGCGCGGCTGACGGTATTGGGGCGGCGCGAAGGCGCGACCCACCTCAGCATCTCGACCGAGACGGGTCACTCGCACCAGATCCGCGCGCACCTCCAAAAGATGGGCCACCCGATTCTGGGCGACGCTCGATACGGAGATCCGCAAGCAAACGACCACGCCCGCGCCACGTTCGGAGTGCATCGCGCCCTGCTGCACAGCAAGCGCATCCAATTTGCGCACCCAAGCAGCGCCGAGGCAATCGACGTAACCGCGTCGAACGAACCAGACTTCGGGCGCCTGTTCCCGCAGCGACGCCCACGGTAACCGCCGCTGCTGGCTGCGGCGCCATGGACATGGCCGGCGGCTCTGCCCCTGTCGCTGGCTCTCTAATGGCCAGCGACAGTGCTGCACCGCCGACCTACTTCAGATCAAGAACCCCCGAGTAGCTGTCGGTCAGCGTTGCGACGTTCGCACGATAATTGGTGTTGCTGCGCAGCGGCGTGCTCCAACGCAAGCTGCGCGTGTCGGCAATGCCGCCGAGCGCTCGCGCCGCGCCGGCACGCGTCACCGCACTTCGAGACGTATCGACTAGCACCCGCAACAACGGGCCAACCTGACGGCGATCGCCGACTTCAGCCAGCGCCGATGCGCCCGCTGCTCAGCCGAAGCTAGCGGCCGAGCGCCGCCAGCACCTTCGCGAGCACTTCGTCGGCACCGCACTCGATCTTGTCCATGCCCTTGCGCACCAACAGTTCGACCCGGCCTTCGCCAGCGTTGCGGCCCACGAACACCTGCACCGGCATGCCCATCAGTTCGTGGTCCTTAAACTTGGCGCCCGGCGACATCGGCCGGTCATCGAAGCACACGTCGACTCCGGCCTGCTTCAGGTCCTCGTAAAGCTTCGCGGCCAACTCCTTCTGCTCGTCACGCTTCTTATCGAGGAACGCGACGACGCACTCGAACGGCGCGATCGCGATCGGCCAAACGATGCCCTTCTCGTCGTGATGCTGCTCGACGGCCGAGGCCGGCGTGCGCGAGACTCCGATACCGTAGCAACCCATGACGAACGGCGTCGGCTTGCCATTCTGGCCCATGAACGTCGCGCCCATCGCTTCCGAGTATTTCGTGCCCAGCTTGAAGATGTGGCCGACTTCGATGCCGCGCGCTTCTTCGAGCGGGGCGCCGGACTTCGGATCCAATTCGCCAGCGCGGGCCGTGCGCAGTTCGTGGAACTCCGGCATGCGGGTATCGCGACCGAGGTTGACGTTGAGGCTGTGGTAGTTGGTCTCGTTGCAACCGCACAGCAGGTTGCTGCGATCCTTCAACGACTTGTCAGCCAGCAGCATGATCTCTTCGGGCAAGCCAACCGGGCCAGCGAAGCCAACCTCGGCGCCAGTTGCCTTCTTGAGTTCTTCTTCGGTCGCAAGCTCGACACTCAAGGCATCGAGAGCATTGATCAACTTGGTTTCGTTGACGTCGAGGTCACCGCGCATCATTACCGCAACGATCTTCTCTTCCTCAGCCCAGGTGGCTTTGTAGAGAATCGTCTTGGCCATGCGGCCAGCCTGCCACGTCGGGAAGAACGCTTCGAGCTGCGCCACCGTCTTCACGTCGGGCGTCTCGTGCTTCTCCATCGCCGCCACTTCGCCACCGTCCGGCGCTGCCGGCAAACGACTCGTCGCCTTCTCCACGTTGGCGGCGTAGCCACTCTCGCGACAGAACAGAATCGCATCCTCGCCAGTGTCGGCGATAACCATGAACTCTTCGCTACCGGCACCACCGATCGCACCCGAGTCTGCTTGCACGACCGTGTAGTCCACGCCACAACGATCGAAGATGCGGCAGTAGGCGTCGCGCATCTTCTGGTAGGCCACATCCAACGCCTTGGTGTCGGCGTCGAACGAGTAGGCGTCCATCATGATGAACTCGCGACCGCGCATCAGACCGAAGCGCGGCCGAATCTCATCGCGGAACTTGTCTTGGATCTGATAGCAGTTGACCGGCATCTGCTTGTAGCTGTTGACCTGCGAACTCACGTAGTCGGTCATGACCTCTTCGTGCGTCGGGCCGAGGCACATGTCACTGCCCTTGCGATCCTTCAACGTGAACATGATGCCTTCGTTCACGTAGCGATCCCAACGACCGCTCGCCTGCCACAATTCCTTCGGCTGCATCATCGGCAGCATCACTTCATTGGCGCCTTCGCGATCGAGTTCGTCACGAACGATCTGCGCGAACTTCTTCATGACGCGCCACATCATTGGCGAGTACGAGTAGATGCCGGCGGCCGTCTTGACGATGAAGCCCGCGCGAGCGAGCAACCTGTGGCTGGGAATCTCCGCGTCCGCAGGGTCTTCGCGGAGGGTCTGAATCAGGATCTGGCTAAGGCGCATAATGGCGAACGAGCGTAGCGACGACGGTGGAGCAGCGGAACGGCGATCATGAATCGCGGCCGCAGAACGACGGTTCAGCCGGCAACTGCGCGCCCTGCTCACCCTGCTAAGCGGCATGACACAGCCAACCACAAGGCACGGAGCAGCACGGGCCCCGCCATGTATCGCAGGTGCGATTTGTCGCTGGCTAGACGACAGAGCACCGCAATCCAGCCGCACTAGGTTGCCCGTGCCACTAGAATCTTGCGCCGATGCACCGCACCAAATTGCTCATTCTCGCACTGCTGGCCTTGTTGGCCGCTGCGTCCTTGCCGGCACAGAAGCGCACCCCAAACCTCGTCGTCATCTTCATCGATGACATGGCGTATGCAGACATCGGGCCGTTTGGCGGCAAGATTCCTACGCCGAACCTCGACCGCATGGCGACGGAAGGCATGCGCTTCACGGACTTCAGCGCCGCGACCGCCGTGTGCTCTGCATCGCGCGCCGCCCTGCTGACCGGCTGCTACCACCGCCGGGTTGGCATCTCGGGTGCCCTTGGCCCGAACGCCAAGCACGGCCTGCACGAACGCGAGATGACGCTGGCAGAAGTGTGCAAGCAGAAGGACTACGCGACTGCGTGCTTCGGCAAGTGGCACCTCGGCCACCATCCGAAGTTCTTGCCGACTAGCCACGGCTTCGACGAGTTCTACGGCCTGCCCTACTCCAATGACATGTGGCCGCTGCACCCGGCCTATGCGCACTTACCAACCGCGGCAGAACGTCGCAAGCGCGGCTACCCCGACCTGCCGTTGATTGAAGGCGTGACCGTCGTAGACAAGTCGGTTAGCGGCGCAGACCAAGAGCAGCTGACGACGCAATACACCGAGCGCGCGGTTGGCTTCATCGAGAAGAACAAGGACAAGCCGTTCTTCTGCTACGTGCCGCACTCGATGGTGCACGTGCCCCTGTTTGTCTCGAACAAGTTCAAGGGCAAGAGCGGCCATGGCTTGTTTGGCGACGTCGTCATGGAGATCGACTGGTCGGTTGGCCAGATCCTCGACGCGGTCAAGCGCGCCGGCGTCGATGACAACACGCTGGTCATATTCACGGCGGACAACGGTCCGTGGCTGAGCTACGGCGACCACGCCGGCTCGAGCGGCCAATACCGCGAAGGCAAGGGCACGATGTTCGAAGGCGGCATCCGCGAACCAACCATCATGCGTTGGCCTGGCCGCATCCCCTCGGGCACGTGCTCCGAGTTCGCCTCGACCATCGACATCTTGCCGACGTTCGCCAAGTTGATCGGCGCCAAGTTGCCCAACCACAAGATTGACGGCCACGACATCGCGCCGCTGATGTTCAACGAAGACGACGCGGTGTCGCCGCACAAGGCGTTCCTCAACTACTACGGCGGCGGCCAACTACAGGCGATTCGCGATGCGCGCTGGAAGCTGCACTTCCCGCATCAGTACCGCACGATGGCTGGCAAGCCTGGCGGCAAAAACGGCAGTCCGACGCCATATTCACAGGGCAAGATCGGTTTGGAGCTGTTCGACCTCGACAACGATCCGAGCGAGAGCACCGACGTCGCAAAGGAGAATCCGGACGTCGTCGCCAGGCTGCAGGCGCTTGCGGACGCCGCGCGCAAGGATCTCGGCGACAAGCTAACGAAGGTCAAGGGCAACGGCATTCGTCCGGCTGGACAACTCGGCAAGGGCGACAAGCGGCTGACCTGGTGAGTGCGCGAACCCACAATCGGGTCGACTCCGAGCACCTCGCCGTCAAAGTCAAGCTGGCGATCGTGCTTGGCGGCTACTGCCAAGCGGCATGGTGGTGCTGCATGTCCATCATGCTGCTCAGCACGTTTTCGGTAGGATCGATGCACTTCGACTTCCTGACGTTCGAAACGGAAACGGCCCACACGATGGGCACGATCACGAATGTGCAGGCGCACACGATGCACCACACGGGACGGGCAGACACGTTGCGCTATGCGTATGACTTCCGCTACGAACTCGGTGCGCAGACGCTGTCAGGCAAGGCTTTCACCACAGACGTGCTCGAGGAACTCAGTCAAGTCGATGTCGAATACGTCATCGCAGCACCGCGCAACGCACGCATCGTCGGAACCACCACGCGATACCTCTCTGGCATAACGTTGGTCATTGGTGTGGCGCTGTTCTTTGCATGCGTCGCCTGGACGTTGAAGCGCGTCACTGGCTTGCGCGGCCGCTCCGAAGCCATTTGCAGCTACCTAGCCGTGCGGTCGCCAGACACACCGTGGGGCGTGTTCCCAAAACTGCGCCTCAATCGCGACAACCAGATCGTGACGTGGGGCAGTACTTCGCTGTTGTTGGCGCCGATCACCAGCCTGGTGTTGTTGTCACTCGTAGCGACCTTCGCCGAAGTGTGACGCCAAGCGGCCATGACACGGTCGCCACACGCCAACCGCGCCACCGGGGCAAACATCTCGGGGTAGGCTTCTGCACGAAGTTCTCCCCCCATGACCCTACTCGCCCAACACCTGTTGCCGGCGGCGGTCGTGTTGTGGTGTGCTCATTGCCAAGCACAAGCTCCACAACCGATCGCGCCGAACTCCGACGCAAGCCACCCAGCCATCTCGGCCGGGCAGATCGCTGGTGTACACGCCAACAACGGCGGGCTGCTCGGCGTTGCGCAGAGCTACCGCGTCACGTTTGAGAAGCGTTCCGTCACCTTCCAGCCGGCCCTCGGCAGCGAGGCGCCGCGTGCGCATACGATGACGATCAAGACGGAGCACATCCGTCGCGGCGGTCAATTCGCGTTGCAGAGCAGCCAACAGGCACCGCTTCGGCAACACACGCGCACCGCAGTCACCTACGCGTGGCCACACGTGCAAGAACGGTTCACGACGCGAACCGATGGTTTGAAGCACAGCTTCGTGTTCGCACAACGCCCTGCCGGCGAAGGCGACCTGATTGTGCAGCTCGCGATCGATACGACGCTGCACGCGGACATCAGTGGTTCGCACTGGCTCGACCGCGATGAATACGGGATCACGATTGGCGACGTCATCGGTATCGACAAGAACGGCACGCGCTGCATCGGGTCCAAGCGACTGCACGGCAATGGCCTTGAACTCCGCCTGCCAGCTTCGTTCGTCGACAACGCGCAATACCCACTCGAACTCGACCCGCTGATCAGCACTGCCGTCGACGGCCTCGCCGGCTACGACATCGACTTCCCTGATGTTGCGTATGACGCCGCATCCGACAGCTACTGCGTGGTTTGGACGCAGTTCCTCGGCGGCGGCCAAAGCGACAACATCGGCAGTGTCTGGCTAGCGAGCCCGCTGTCGCCCGGCTATGCATTCGCGATCAACCAAGCCGGCGACGAAGACAGCATCCGCGTCACCAACATCGCGGGACTGGGCGTGTTTGTGCTGGTTTGGGTCAACTACGAATCCGCCGGCAATTGGATCAGCGGCATGGCGCTCGAACCCGTGCAGGGACAAGCGAGCAATGTCTTCTTGATCGACGGACCCTACGACGTCTTTTCGCCGGTCGTATCTGGCGAGGCAACCGTGCTCGATGACGACTGCTTGGTCGTTTGGCAGGACTCTTCGCTCGGATTGCTTGGCACCTCGGTCACCCTCGATGGCCAACTACTCGAGACCATCGCCCCGCTCACGTCGATCGCTAGCGGGGACATCAGTGAGGCCGCCATCAGTAAGCAAGGCGGCAACATCGGCAACCACCTGATCACGTGGACCTACCGACCACTTGGCTCACCCGGATGGATTCGCGCGCAGGTCGTCGACCACGACATGAATCTGCTTGGCCCTGCCGCGTACGTGCAGAGCACGACGCAGAACGCTGGCTTCTCCGCGGTTGATGGCGACGGCTTCAAGTTCTTGGTCGCTTGGGAAGAACAGGAAGTAGGCAACCCATCGACGACCGATGTGTTCGGCAAGATCCTGACCGTCGGCGCTAGCGGCATCACCTCAATCGGCGGTGTCCTGCCGCTGTCAACGCGCGCCAACATGATCGACTACGCCCCAGACGTCGCTCTGCTGGGCGACAACTTCGGCTTGGCCTATATGGTTGCGGATCCGGCGGCGATCTTTGACGACGACAGCTACGTGCGTGTGCTTGGCCCGGCCGGCGCGCCAATCGGCAACGAACTGCGGCTCGATCTCGTGCCGGGCATCAACTACCCATACGAGCATGCGCCACGCCTGATTAGCAAACGCGATGGCGATCCCGCCAGCACGTCGGACGAAGGCCTGGTGGTGTTCGCCGACCAGAACACGTCGGCGACATTTGATAGCGATGTTGGCCTGCAGGCACTCGAAGCGATGGGCAACGGTGGCCCGATCACCGACCTCGGTGGCGGTTGTGGCCCCGGCGGCCTCGCCGTCTCACCCGGACCGGCAGCACTCGGCAACAGCCTGTTGCCACTTGAACTCTACGGCGCAGAACCACTCGCAGTGCCGTTCGTGCTGTTGGGCCTGAGCAACCAACGCATCAGTTGTGGGGTCTGCGATTTCGTCGACCCGCTCAATGCATGGTTCGTGCCGAACACTGCCGGCACGGCCACCACGGTGCTAGCGATTCCAGGCGACCCTGGTCTGATTGGCTTCGCCTTCGACTTCCAGTTCTTGTCATTCAACGTGCTCTACGTCGGCTGCCCGGTGCTGCCGGGTGCCGCGACCAGCAACATTGTGCGCGTGACGATCGACTACTGAGTCGCTTCCGCCTCAACTAACGAACATGACCGCGGACGACGTCACGTTCGGCCTCGCCTTGATCGGCTATGCGCTGCTGGCAATTCAATTTGCGCGCGTGCACGCCAAACGCGAAACTCGCGGGCTTGCCATCGTCACCGCCACTGTTGTCACGGCGCATGTCGCATGCATTTGGGGGCTGCGGTTCGACTGGAGCCTGACCCTCATGCTCGACAAGAGCCTGCCAGGATTCGTTATCTTCCACACGGCGTTGCTGTTGATCCTGATGGCGCCGCTGCTGCGCGGGAAGATCTGTGTGATAGTCACAACCGCCGCATTTGGGCTCGTCACGGCTGGCGCTCTGCCCGCGCCGTTTCGATACCCCGAGCTGTCCTTACTGCTGCTGCCGCTAGTCGCCATTGCCGCAACGGCCATCGGCCATGTGGTCGTCACCAAACGGCGATCACCTAGAGTCGCCAAGGACTGAGTCAGGTTCTGCTTGGCTTTAGCGCCAAGGAGAAGCATGAGTCGACGCCCCCAAATCCCGTCGTTGCTAGCGATCGTATTCGCAGCCGCAACGTTCACGCCCCAAGCCGTAAGCCAAGATGTGGTGGCTGAGGCAGCTACTACGAAGACACTTCCAAGCAAGGTCTTCACTGGTCGCGCCGAACACCGCCTACTCCCAAAAGAAGCCGAACTACTTAGCCACCTTCTTCGCCACCGCGGCCAAGCCTGCACCCGCGACGATCTACTACGCGCCGTCTGGGGCTACGACGCCACCCCCACCACCCGAACCGTCGCCCCCCACATCTTCCAACTCCACCAAAAGCTCGAACAAGACCCATCAAAACCCAAATGGCTACTAACCGTGCACGGCGTCGGCTACCGCCTACGAGAGAACTAATGCAGCCCCAACCCTGTGGTTTGTACC
>JBNMNW010000072.1:0-21491 GCA_051278165.1 Planctomycetota bacterium
TTGTCCCCGGCGGTATCCTCCCTGAGAGAGTTAGGCCTGAGAGAGTTAGGCCCGAGAGAGTTAGGCCCGAGACTGAAAGGCCCGCGACTGTTAGGCCCGCGACTGTTAGGCCGGGCCGCACTCCTGCTGGTCGCTCTTTCACTCGGTTCCTGCACCTTCTTGGCGGATGAGTTCACCTGGCTCAACCGCGCCGGTCCGGTTGCCGAGCCGCAGGACCTGCCACCGTCGCCGATCTTGGATCGCGGCTAACTCGCCACGTCATGGTGACGGAAGCCCTGAAGGCCGTGCTTGAGCGCGGCTTTGGCGTTGGCGAACTCACGGGTGAGGATGTCGGCAGCGGCTTTGCCGAGCACCCCATCTGTGGTGACCGCGTGCAGTTGAGTGTGCAGCATGCGGACGGTGTCGTGCATGCGGTGCGTTGGCGCGCCGACGGTTGCCCGGCATCGATGGCGATTGCTGCGTTGGCTGCCGAAGTGCTCGTCGATGTTCCTGCGACCAACATGGCTGCCGTCTTGCATCAAGCGATTGCAACCCGCGGCGGCCTTGCCCGTCATGAACATCACGCCGAGAAGATGGTTGTGCGCGCCTTGCAAGAGGCCCTCGAGGGCTAATCACGCATGGCACGTTGGACGGATTTCTTGGCCAAGTTGCGCGGTGACGCGCACGATGGTGAACGCCAACGCTGGCTCGCGATCCTCGGATTGAATCGTCAGTTGGCGACGGCCAACAGTCGCGCTGCGGTGTTGACGGTGCTCGTTGATGAGGCGGTTCGACTGTTCGGCGCTGAGCGCGGTTTCTTGATCGCGCGCACCGAACAGGCGCCGGGCTTTCGGGTCGAAGTTGCGCGCAGTCTCGATCGCGAACCGGTTGCCAATCCCGAACGCAAATTGTCCGTGACGATCGCGCAGCGAGTGCTGGAACAAGGCGAAGGCCTCTATAGCGAAGACGCGCAGACCGACAGTCTGACCGCATCCCAGAGCGTTGCGGACCTGCGCTTGCGTTCGGTTCTATGCATGCCGTTGCGCGTTGGTGATCAAGTGCTCGGGCTGCTGTATCTCGATCACCGCTTCCAGTCGGGTGCCTTTGGCGAAGATGACCTGCCATGGCTGATGGCGTTTGCCGATCAAGGTGCGATCGTGCTGCACTTACACGGACTAGTGGCTGAGAACCGGCAGCAAGCGGAGCAGTTGACGGAGCAAAACGCCGGTTTGCGGGCCACGGTCGAAGCGCAGGCGCGCGTGTTATCAGACGCTGAGCCAGTTCCTGGCCGGAGCGAGTTGCGCAACGCCATGCCGGCGATGATCGGCAGCTCCGTGGCGTTGCTACGCACGATGCATGTCTTGGATCGCGTTGCCGATACCGACCTGCCAGTGTTGTTGACCGGCGAGAGCGGCACCGGCAAGGAGGTTGCCGCGCGCACGCTGCACATGTCGAGCGCGCGCCGGCGAGGTCAATTCGTTGCCATCAACGTCGCAGCGATTCAGGGCGAGTTGCTGGCCAGCGAGTTGTTTGGCCACGTCAAGGGTGCGTTCACCGGTGCCGATCGCGAGCGGCCTGGGTTGTTGCGCAAGGCAGCTGGCGGCACGTTGTTCTTGGACGAAGTCACCGAGATGGATTTGGAGCTGCAGGCCAAGCTGTTGCGCGCACTCGAAGAACGCAAGGTGCGCCCGGTCGGCAGCGACCGTGAGTTCTCGATTGATGTGCGGGTGATCGCGGCGAGCAATCGAGAGCCCCGCGAAGCGATTGCCGATGGTCGCTTGCGAGAGGACCTCTACTTCCGACTTGCCGTGGTTACCGTTCATCTACCGCCGTTGCGCGAGCGCAGCGACGACCTGGTCGAGTTGGCGCGCCACTTTGTGAGTCAGTTCGCAGCGGAGCAGAACGTGCCGACGCCGGATCTCTCCGTTGACTTTTTGGCGGCGCTGCGCGCGCGTTCGTGGCCCGGCAACGTCCGTCAGCTGCGCAATGAGTTGCAGCGGGTGTGGGCGTTGGCCGATGGGGCCGCGCTGCAGCCGCAGTGGTTGTCGCCGCCAGATGAGCTGCCAGCCACGCAGGCAGCGCCAACCGATCTGGCCCAGTTGGAGCAGTGGGCGATCGATCGGGCGCTCAAGCAGGCTGGTGGCAACAAGGCAGAGGCGGCGCGGTTGTTGGGAATCGGCCGGCGCACGCTCTACGACAGGCTGGCCAATCGTCAGCGGCCGTAGGGCTGCCTGCTTGCGGTAGATGTGTGCAGAATCCGCACACGTGGGCGGTCAGCGCACGCCCTGGCTTACGTGGCGTTGTCGCTAAGTGTTTTTTGAATAAGGATTTAAAGATATGTCTCAGTTTGGCATCACGCTTGCTCTAGTCCTCACAACGATGATGCGACTTACCACAACGATGCGAATGCTTGGAGCGGGCCTGTTGGTCCAGCTACTGGCGTTGCCGTTACTGGGGCAGGCATCTTCGGGTCAGGCATCTTCGGGTCAGGCATCGTCGGATCAGGCATCGTCGGATCAGGCATCGTCGGGTCAGGCATCAGGTCCGCCATCTCAGTCTGCATCCGAGCAGCATGTGCAGGGTGCGCCTAAGTTGATCGACTGCATTGAGGCTCCCTACGCTTACGTCGCGCTGGACGGCGCGGTACTCGAAGGCAAGGGCAAGCACAGCAGCACCGTTCAGAAGTTGCTCTCTGACCCTTCGCTCGATGCGATCTTTGGTGGCGATGATGATGCCGCGGCTCAAAGCAGCTCGCGTCAGTCGCTGTCGTTGGTGCGCAGCATGTTGCGCCGCGGTGCTAGCGAACTCGAGTTGGCGATGACGGGCATCGTGGCTCGTAAGGGCCAGCCGTTGTTGGTGCTTCGTGCTCGCTTGCGCAGAGACGCAGCCAACGCGTTACGCCTCAGCCTTGAAGGCGCCGCCAGCGTTGCGGTACCGAGCCGTAAACTCGGCGGTCATCAAACGTATACGATGCCGTCGAGCAGCAGCACGCGGCGACGCGGTGCCGGCGACATCGTCGAGATCGCGCTGGTTGGCAACGACTTGGTGGTTGCCAACGACAGCTCCGCAATGCGCGAAGTGCTTGTGCCACTGCCCAACCAGACTGGCGTTGAGCCGACCCGGAAGGTGCTGTCGGCCGACCCGCGTTTCAATGCTCTGCGCAAGCGTCTCGACGTCCCGGCAGGTTCGTTGCTCGCCTACGGCGATTGGCAACGACTTGGCCGTCGCTTGGAGTCCTACCTCGGTGGTGTGCCAGCACAGTTGTTGAGCTCGAGTGGACTTGGTTCCGCTCGCGCCGTGATGATGACGTTGGCGCCCGCCAAGCAAGATTTCGCTGCCACGCTGTTGCTCGACTTCGAGTTTGGCAGTGATCGTTCGAGTAACGGCCGTTCGAAAAATGGCCGTTCGAAGACTGGTATCGATGGTTGGTTTGCGGCGACCGAACCGGTTTCCGCAAAGACCTTGCTGCGCGAACTACCGCGCTCGGGGCTCGGTGGAATGGTGCTTTCGGTGGACCTTGCGGCCGTTGCGAGCAGTTGCTCGCGTAGCGCGTGCATGGTCTGGGACCTCCGCGATGCCTACAGCACATTTGGCTTGAGCTACGAGCGCAATGTGCTCGCTCGCTTGGCTTCACGTGGCACGGTGCAGTTGCACTTCGATCCTGCTGGCAACTCTGGTCCTGCGGGCACTGATCCTGCGAGCACCGATCCTGCGGGCACTGATCCTGTTGCTACTGGCGAAGCGCAGGCCGGTGGCGACATTGCCGTTGCTTCGATCTCTCCCGTATACAGCGTGCGCGCTAAAAGCCGCACCGCCGCCGAAGACCTGTTTAGCGACATGCGTCGCGTGATCACCAAGACTGAGTTTGGTGAGTTCCTAACGGTCAAGGATGCGAAAGGTAAGCGTCTAACGGACGTCATCCATCTGCACGGCAAGAAGGGCCAGTTGTCCGCTTACGTGTGCGTTAGCGACGACACCATCTTGCTTGCCGAAGACCAAGACACGCTCGTGCAAGTGCATCAAGAACTGCGTCGCAACAAGCCGCGCAGTCGTCGCGATCAACGCGCGGGCAAAGCAATCAAAGCGATTGGCGGTGACCGGGTCGCAGGTCTGTTTGACCTCGATCTCGAGCCGCTTTTCCAACGCATCACGTCGGCACTGCATGGTGTCGATCTTGCTTCTCTTCCGAAGCGTCATATCGGTTACCTCGACACCGACAGTCAGGTAGGCGGTGCCGTGGTGCGCATCCGGGTGTTGTCATCGAAATGAAAGTGTGGCGGGCTTGTGTAGCCCGACACCTTCCGCTCGTAGCAGCACACGCTCTTTAACAGTTCAACAGCCTATGGTGAGGATCGGTGCTTCGGCGTCGTCTCCTTGCCGCGGGTGCATGGGTGTCAAACAGTCTCGGACCGGTCCATTTACTTGGGGCAGGCAGGACCGATCTGAGCCTTCCGCGTGTGTTGCGCGGGCCATGCATCCGCAACTTTACAGGGCGCATGGGTCGTTTTGTCCCGTGCCGTCGTTCCGAATACTTGGGGCAGGCAGGAACGATGGTGTGGAACGCGTGGTGTCACGCGAATGATCCATGCGCCCCCATTTTTTGTAGCCAGCGTTTGTGCTGGGCAAGCAGCTAACGGTGTGCA
Source organism: Planctomycetota bacterium (assembly GCA_051278165.1). Classification (GTDB taxonomy): domain Bacteria; phylum Planctomycetota; class UBA1135; order UBA1135; family UBA2386. The sequence goes on from JBNMNW010000072.1 coordinate 4,623, forward strand.
GTGGCTAGCAGCCACAGGTGCTCTATCTAGCCGCTACGGGTTCTCTCGCTGTTCGTAGCAGGCCTGCGCAGGGCTCTCTTAGTGCTAGCACAAAGGCGGTCGCAGCCGAGCACTCTCGCGGATGCTCTCGTTTTTTGCCGAGCGTCGTCTACAACGTCAGCATGCTTGACGGCGGCCCCAAAGATCGTGATCCAGATCCCGACGGTATTGATCCCGACGGTATTCCCGTTGATGTTGCCTCGGTCGACGGCGTGCCATCTGACGCAGACCACTCGGACGTAGCCAGCGAAGCCGCAGCTGGCTCTGGCGATGCGTTTGGCGATGGTGCCACCGATGTCCTCGACGAAGGGGGTGCTGACGCCAGTGACGCCAGTGACTTTGGTGACGCTGGTGCGGGTAGCGCTAGCGATGGTGACTCTGGTGATGGTGATTCTGGCGATGGTGACTCTGGCGATGGTGATTCTGGCGGGCCGGTTCCCGACGAAGAGATTCTCTTCGGCGAGCAGGTTAGCGATCACGATGGACCGTCGTTGGTGATCGATGACGGCAAGGGTAACCACTCCGTGGTCGTGCGAGACACGATGCCGGACACGATGTTCGCGTTCCCACTGCAGAAGTCGGTGCCGTTCCCCAACCTGATGATGCCGCTGTTGCTCGACTCGCAGCAGTCGAAGGACATTGTCGCCAAGGCCGAAGCACACAACGGCTACGTCTTTTTGGTGCTGCAGCGTGACGCAGAGGCCGAGGTCAAGAAGGTCGCCGATCTGCATGAGGTTGGCGTGATCACGCGCATCGTCAAGACCTTGAAGCTGCCGGACGGCACCATGTCGGCGATGACGCAGGGGGCGCGGCGCGCCAAACGCGTCAAGGTCGTGCGTGAGCAGCCGCACCTCGTCGTACGCGTGAAGCAGTTGGTGGAGATCCCGGCGCAGGGCAAGCGCTCGGAGTCGTTGTTTCGCTTGCTACAGAAGCAGCTGCAACAACTCGCGGCGATGCAAGATCACGTCGACCCGGGCTTCCAGACGGCGTTGCTCAATGTCGAAGACCCTGGCCAGCTCGCGGACTTCACGGCGGGCATTGTGCGCAAGGTCGTGGATCGTCAACGTCTGCTGGCGGAAGCGGATATCAGCAAGCGGTGCGAACTCGCGCTGCAATTTGCGATGGCCGAGAGCGAGTTGGCAGCGCTCGATCAGAAGATCCAAGAGGAGATGCGTCAGAAGGCCGAGAAGGCGCAGAAGGACTACTTCCTGCGCGAGCAGCTGAAGATCATTCGCCGCGAGCTTGGCGAAGAAGAGGATCCGCGTGCGTTGGAGTTGGCGCGTCTTACCAAGGCCGTTGACGACGCCAACATGCCAGAAGACGCCAAGCGTCGGGCCGATGAAGAGCTGACTCGTTTGCAAACGACCCCGGTGGAATCAGGGGAATACAGCGTCATTCGCAACTACCTCGATTGGCTGGTGGTATTGCCATGGTCGAAGTCGACCCGGGATCATTCCGACCTAGCCCGCGCGAGCCGCGTCCTGCGCGACGATCACTACGGCCTCGATGAGGTCAAAGAACGCATTCTCGAGTTCCTCGCAGTGCGCAAGTTGCGTCCGGGCCAGGGCGGATCGATCCTGTGCTTCAGCGGTCCTCCCGGTGTCGGCAAGACCAGTCTCGGCCGTAGCATTGCGCGCGCGATGGGGCGCAAGTTCTTCCGCTTCTCGTTGGGCGGCATGCGCGACGAAGCGGAGATCAAGGGGCATCGGCGCACCTATGTAGGGGCGTTGCCGGGTCGCATCCTGCAAGGCCTGAAGACTTGCGGCAGCAACAACCCGGTGATGCTGCTCGACGAGATCGACAAGCTCGGCAGCGACTTCCGCGGTGACCCGAGTTCGGCGTTGCTTGAGGTGCTCGACCCTGAGCAGAACCACAACTTTCAAGACCACTACCTCGACGTGCCGTTCGACTTGTCGAAGGTCATGTTCTTGGCGACCGCGAACGTATTGTCGGCGATTCCTGAGCCGCTGCGGGATCGCATGGAGATCCTCGAGATCCCCGGCTACTTGATCGAGGAGAAGGTCGAGATTGCTCGTCGTCACCTGTTGCCTAAGCAGATCGAACGGCACGGACTGACCAGCAGCAACCTGTCGATCACCCTGCCTGTCTGGCAGCGCATGGTGCCGAACTACACGCGCGAAGCGGGCGTGCGCGGACTCGATAAGATCATTAGCCGTTTGTGCCGCAAGGTTGCGCGCCAAGTCGCCAGTGGCAAGAAGGGCCCAGGCCGCTTGAGCCTGTCGGAGATGGAGCACTTGCTCGGTCGGGCACGCTTTAAGGCGGACGAACGCCGTAAGAAGCGCTTGCCTGGCGTTGTGCAAGGCTTGGCGTGGACGCCTTTCGGTGGCGATGTGCTCTACATCGAGGCGGTGCGAAGTCAGGGCAAGCCCACGTTGCAGCTGACCGGCAGCCTTGGCGATGTCATGAGTGAATCGGCGCGTGTGGCCTTGAGCTATCTGCGCAGTCGTCACAAGCGTTTCGGCATCGACCTTGCGCGCCTCGATAACAGCAACCTGCACCTGCACTTCCCGAGCGGTGCGATCCCGAAGGATGGGCCGTCAGCCGGCATTGCGATCGCTTGCGCGTTCTTGTCGTCGTTGACCGATCAGCCAGTGCCGACCGATATCGCGATGACCGGGGAGTTGACGGTCGTTGGCGAAGTGCTGCCGATCGGCGGCGTGCGTGAGAAGGTGCTCGCGGCGAAGAACTTCGGTTTGCAGCGAGTGTTGCTGCCGAAGGAGAATGAGCCGGATGCCAAGGAACTGAAGCGCGAGTTGGTGCGCGGTTTGAAGATCTACTTCGTCGAGCACTTCGATGATGTCTTCGACCTCGTCTTCGGTGGTGGGAGTGCACCGCGCTCGACGACGCGGCGACGCGTTGCAAGGCCCGCCGTGAAGAAGCCGGCGAAGAAGAAGCCAGTAAAGAAGAAGCCGGCGAAGAAGAAGCCAGTAAAGAAGAAGCCGGCGAAGAAGCCGGCGAAGAAGATCGCCAAGAAGGCTGCAAAGAGACCAGCTGCGAGCAAGGCCAAGGTGCCAGCACGTAAGGCGCCCGCTAGCAAACCCGCGAAGAAGGTCACGAAGAAGCCCGCTCGGAAGCCTGCCAAGAAGGCTAAGAAGTCCTCTTCCAAGTCGCAGCGCGCATGAGTCGCGGTTCGAGTCACCCGACGCATCTCGTCTGGGATCACGATCCAAGTGATGCCGAGTTGACGCAGATCGTCGGGCCTGACTTCACCACGACTCGCATGCGATGGCTCGAGGATGACCGGTGCATTCGCATCGAGTCGAAACGCCTATCGTTTGGGCGTTCGATCTCGGCGGTGATTTTCATGTGTCTGATGATCACCATCTGGCCGTGGCTGTTCCCGTGGCTGTTTGATCGGCCAAGCAAGGTCGAACCCACGATCTACTACGCGGTGATCGGCTGCTTGTGGCTGGTGCTGGTGCCGGCCGCCGCATGGATCCTGACGCGTGCGGCGCGCGCCACAGAGATGCGTGCGCCGGGCGTTGTGATCGACAAGCACACCCGCCAGATGACCTTGCCGCACTCGGACCACGTGGTGGAGAGTGATCACATCGTTCGATTTGTGGCGCTGCGTGGCCTCATGCGCAACGGCAACCGCCTCGCGCCCTACCGCCAACTGAGCGTCGTGTTTCGCGACCAACAACAGTTCGTCTTGGCCACCTTCGCTCGCCTGACGACTCCCGGCGTTCGCCGCTCGCCGGCGGCACGTTTGGCGGATTACTACGACCGGCCGTTGCAAGCGATCAAAGCCGGCACGCTGGTCGCAGACTCCTAGCGCGCACGCTTGCGCTTCTCTGCCGCTCGCCGTGCCTTGCTCATGGCCCACGAGCAGATCGTGCACACTTCCGGATCGTGACGCATCGCCGGGCATGTCATGCGCCCGAACCAGATGATCTGCAGGTGCAGTTCGTTCCATCGCTCCTTCGGGAACGTGCGCACCAAGTCGCGTTCGGTCTGCTCGACACTTTTGCCGTTGCTCAATCCCCAGCGCCACGCGCAGCGATGGATGTGCGTGTCGACCGGCATCGAGGGCACGCCGAATGCCTGCGCCATGACCACGCTCGCCGTCTTGTGGCCGACGCCCGGTAGCTTCTCCAGTTCTGTCAGGGTCTTGGGCACGTTGCCGTCGTGGTTGTCGAGCAGGAGGCGCGACAGGCCGGAGATTGCCTTGGCTTTCTGCGGCGAGAGCCCACAGGGACGAATGATTTGCCGGATTTCTGCCACCGGCACATCGACCATCAAGCCAGGAGTGTGCGCCCTCGCGAATAGCGCCGGCGTCACCTGGTTGACCCGGACATCGGTGCATTGGGCCGACAGCAGCACCGCTATCAGCAAGGTGAACGGGTCGTCGTGGTCGAGCGGGATCGGCGGCTTGGGGAAGCGCTCGTCGAGGATCGCCTGGATGCGCGCTGCCTTGTCCTGCCGTTTCATCGCTGTCACCGATACCGCGTTGTAGTCCTCGTTCCAACCTGTGGTAGTTTTGGCACGCCCATAATGAGTGATCAGGCGTTTAGTGATTGGTTCGAAGCTATGTGGACAGATCGCGAAGATCGTGTCTACCGCTCCCTCTTTGGAGACCTCGGTCCCGGCGTCTTTACCGCCGGAGAAAAGGTCTATGAGCGCTACGGCAAGGAGGCGCATCCGGGCTGGCTCAATCACGGGGTCTTTGCGTGCCCGCCCCACGAAGAACGCGCGACCTGGCTGTATGTCACCTCGGGACTCAGCAACCCGTGGAATCTCGACAAGCCTGGCAAGGATCCGAGCGGCTTCGCGGGCCTCGGTTTCGAGTTGGTCATCGAATCGACCAACGAATCAGACTGGGCCGTGCCGTTGCTGCATAATCTGATGGCGTATGAACTTCTGGTTGCTGTTGGCAAATATGAAGGCGCCGAGCTGTTCGAATACGGCAACCGCATCCCGCTCAACGACTCGATCACGCCGACGTTTGAAAGCGCGATTCGCTGGTTGTTGGTTGACCAGCCGAAGCACTACCCGTCGTCGTTCGAGATTGCCGCGGGCCGTGTCGACTTGTTCCACCTGGTCGGAGCAACCGATTCCGAGGTTGAACTCGCCCGTAATCAGGACCAAGACAAATTGGTCGCGATGCTGCAAGAGAAGGGCATCTACCCACTTACCAACGCAGACCGCCAGAGCGCCTGCTAGCCGGGAAGGGCATCACCGCCTCGTCTCCATGGCGTCGGCGGGTGTGGGTTCGGCGTCCGCCGATTTCCAGACTAATTGCAGGCCATAGCGGGTGACTCGTGACTGCCGGGAAGGTAGGGATCGTCGACGTCACGGGAGACTCAGCCCTTTTCTTTCGCGCTCGCGTGTCGGAATCGGCTGAAGCTCGGTTCCCGTGTCGACTTCCTTTGACCCCAAGGAGTGTCTGAATGGATCGTCCCATGATCGCGCCAATGTCCCTGGCACGAGTTCTTTGCGTTTCCCTTCCCGCGCTGCTGACAGCGCCCATGATGGCCCAGGCCGTCGGCGACTGGCGACCCGTGCCCTCGGTCACCACGCCTCCCGCCCGCGTCGGCTTCGCGCTGGCGGAGTTGCCGCTCGGCGACATGCTGCTATTCGGCGGCGAGGCATCCAACCCCAGTGCCACCGAATGGCGGTGGGACGGAATCGATTGGCATCCATATACGGCGAACTCGGTGCCGCGTCGTGACAACCCTGCGCTCGGCAAGGTCGGCAATGGCGGGTTGATCCTCTATGGCGGAACCAGCGGCGGATCCTTCCTGACCGACACGTGGCGATCCTTCGACGGCGTCAGCTGGATTCAGGAGACGAGCGGAGCCCAGCCGGGCATCCTGACCGACACTTCGATGGCGTTCGATCCGGTTTCGCTACGCATGGTCATGATTGGCCAGACGCTGCAAGGCCTCTACGCGACCTGGTTCTACACGAAGGGAGTGGCCTGGTCGGCAGGACCAACGTTCGCGGCGGCGGCAGCGCGCATCGTTACCGATACCGTCCGCGGCGAAGTGCTGCTGTTCGAAGGCGGCTTCCCGTCGGTTTCGGTGTCTTGCCTTGAGGACTCCAGCTGGCAGGCACTTGGTGTCAGTCAGCAAGGACTAGCATTGGGCGAGGTTACCTTCGACGAACGGCGCGGCCGCGTCGTGCTGATCCAGCCGTTTGATTCGCAGGAGACCGTCGAATGGGACGGTCTCAGCTTTGGCGTGACCATGTCGCCAGCGGGGCAGTTTGTCCCGCCGGTCGCGACCGCCATGAGCTACCACGCGCGCCGGTCGGAAGCGGTGCTCGTCGCCAACTATGGCAACGGCATCGAAACCTGGCGCCACAGCGCGGACGCGTCGCCTGGAGCCATTTCGTTCGGGCCCGGTTGCGGTGGGCCTAGCCCGGTCCTGCGGCTTGCACCCGGGGCGTCGCCCGAACCAGGTATTAGCCATCGCATCGAAGGCTCGCACGCGAGCGTTGGTGTGACCCTGTCCGTGCTTGGTTTCTCGCACACCGTCGCTAGCGGCGTGTCGTTGCCGCTGGTGATCCCGATCAGTCCCGCCGGCTGTGAATTGCTCGTCGACCCCGCCGTCGTGACGGTGCTAGGAACGTCTACGCAAACCGCACAGCTGATCGCGATCCCGAACTCGGCAGCATTGTTGGCCGAGCGCTACAACGCACAGCTTCTACTGATCGACGCGTCAGGCGTCGCTGGGGCGTCCAATGGTTTGGAGGTGCAAATCGGACTTCCGCTGCTCGAGCGCGAGTTGATTGAGTCGTTTGCCAGCACGAGCAATCGTGATGACACGGCCTCCGGCGACCTGTGGATGAACGGCTCTGTCTCGTCGACCATGATCGGTGGCGACGGTCGGCACGGCTCGTTCTCGGTCGATCTCGGCCAGCAGCTTGGCGGTGGTGTGGTGCTCTTTGACACCGATTCGACCGTCATTCCCGCCAGCAACACGCTGACCAATCAGGAGGAAGTGGTGACCGATGGTCGCTTCTACTTCACCGACTTCATCGTGCCCGCGGGCGCGACGGTTCGATTTGTCGGTTCGGTGTCGGCGCAGATCTTCGTGCGTGGCCAGACGTCTGTGATGGGCACGGTCTCGGTCGATGCCGCAGCGATGCCATTCGCCGTTGCGACGGCCGGCTCGGCGATTGGGCAGAACGTGACCACGTTTGCTGCCCTCGCCAGTATCAACGGCCAGCCCGGTGGTAGCAGTGGTCCTGGTGGCGCTCGCGGTGGCAATGGTGCGAACCGCGGCAACAACCTTGGACCGATCATCGTGGGCGGTGTCGCTCTGACCGATGGCCAGCCTGGCGAGAGCGTTCAGGTCTCGGCGGGTCACGCGTATCTGAGTGCGACCGACGAGACCGGTGGCCGCGGTAGCCCGATCACGCCAGTGACTGGGATCTGGGGCACTCCGACGCCGACGGTCGGCGGAATCATTTACTGCGCCTACTTCAGTCCCGGTGGTAGTGGTGGCGGTTACCAATCCGTTGGTGGCGTTGCAGCTCAGCCGGTCTACACCGGCGTAGGTCTTGGTTCGATCGCCGCTGGCGGGATTGCCCTCCCTGGTCTCGACTTCAACTTGCAGCCGTTCCCGCCGTCGCCCGGCTATTCGTCGCTCGAGCACTACTCAGTAGGCGGTTCGGGTGGCGGTGGCGGCGGCACCCACGGCTACGGCATCATCGCGATCGTCAACCCGTTCATTAAGTTCATTGCCGGTCACGGCGGTTCCGGCGGCGGTGGCGTGTTGGTGATCCGCTCGGGTTCCGGTTTGCAGGTCAGCGGGGAACTCAGCTCCCGCGGCGGAGACGCCCCTTGGATCACCGGAGAAATGCTTGGCATCAGTTCACCTGGTGGCGGTGGTTCGGGTGGCTCGATCGTGCTGCAGAGCGCCACGAACACTACGGTGAGCGGTGCGATTGATACCCGCGGCGGTATCGGCGGCCGAGTTGGGTTGATTGCCAATCCTTTGCAGAGCATGGATGGCCAGGCGGGCAACGGTTCGACGGGCAACTTCCGTCTTGAGGCCGCATCGATACTCATGACCGGCGTCGCAGTGCCTCCCTACAACTTTGCGGTGCAGGGCGGGCAGATGAACGACACGGACGCCCTGACCGGCTCGCGGTCGAAGTGGCTGCTGCCGGCCAGCCTCGGCTTGCCGCTCTACGTGCGCTACGAATTGCTCGTCGATATCGGTGGCCTGCCGGTGCTCTACAGCGATGACCCGGACGTCTCGCCGTTGGCGGCCAACGATCCTAACGGTGCCGTGCTGGTGCGCTTCCAAGGTGCGCGCGTCGACGCGATCACCGGCACTGCCCAAGCGGGAACCGAAGGTCCGTGGCGAACCGCGGTCGGTGGTGGCGTTGGCTCGCTGAATGCTGACCGTGCCGAAGCCGTGCGCTTCGACATGGTGATGAACAAGTCCGCTGGCGCCGTCCAGGTGCTTGAAATGCGCATCGTTTGGCGTTGAGACCTGTCTGGCGCTGAGACCAGCCTGGTGCTGGGGCTGTCTGGCGCTGGATCTGTCCGGCGCTGTGGCGGCTGCCAGCCACCTCACTCCCATCTGGCGCCAAGCGGTGTTAGGCGGCATGATCAGCCAAGGCAGTCGTTCGCGGCTGCCTAGCCCCGGCGGTCATTCGCTTGCCTGCCCCGGCCGCTGGGGCGTTTTCTTCTCCTGCGCAGGCCAAGACCGCGAGTCGGCATGCGATGCCGACACGGCTGAGGGGAGCGATGCGACGTTGCGGCTCTTGCGCGGTGTCGGGCAACGTTCTTCGGGGAGGGCAGGGCTAGGTCCTCGCGCTATGCTTGATCGCATGAAGACCCGAACACTAGCCATTGGCTTCTTGGTGACGCTTCTGCCGGTTTCTGCTGCGTGCGCCCAGTTCCGCTACGACTTCAACGCCTTGAACGGTTCCGACACGCATCCGTTCACGTCGCTGGGTGGCCAAGACAACTGGACCGAGCAAACCTTCAACGCGAACAATGACTGTGGCGTGACTGCGACCATGTCGCACGACGGCACCAAGTGCCTGTGGTTTCAGGAAGCTGGCCCCGGCTATGGCTGCGATGCATCGCGAATCAGCGTTGCCACGTTCGCCCCGTTTGCGGGCTTGGGATTCAATGCCATGTTCGAGGTCGACATCAAGGTTGGCTGGTGGGGAGGTTCCTTTGGGATGGCCCACGACACCAACGGGGACACGTTGATTCGCGGCAACCAGCCGGGCGAACGCGGTGTTCGTTTCGCGGTTGGCGGCAGCAGTGGCGCGCAGTTCAGGCTCTATTCAGCCGATCAAACCTTCGTGCAGGTGCCGCTGTCGAGCGCCGCGCAAGCAAGCAGCGGCGACTGGCTGCGGGTGCGAGTCATCATGGATCTTCCAGCCGTCGGCGGAACGGGTCTTGGCTCGGTCTTCGTCAAGAACCTGACGCACGGCGACCCCGCATTCTCTGCTGTGTCGGGGCTGCTCGATATCCCGCTGGCGCTGGATCTGGTGGCTACAGACGCTACCAACCCGCTGCTATGGGATGCCGTCTGGCTCCACTTCGAGGGGGCCGCGTATGCGCTCGATAACCTCAATATCGGTTACGGGAGCTCGGTTCGAACGACTGGCAGCTCGTGCAGCGGTGCCTTGAGTGCGACCACTCTGCCGACCCTTGGCACCAGCTGGGATCTAGAAGTTGAGGTCCCGGCAGGAACCGTCTTTGGCGTCAACTGGTTCAGTGCGACGAACCCGAACATCGCGGACTTGACCTTCCTCGGCATGCCAGGTTGCGGCCTCTACGCGAACCCCGACTATCTCGTCGGTCCATGGGTGCCAACCGGCCCGACCTACAGCTACAGCTTCGCCATCCCCGCCACGCCAGCATCTTTGCTTGGTTTCGATCTGCACACGCAGTCAGCGCTCGCCTTGACCCCGTCACCGAATCCGTTTGGCTTCCTGACGACGAACGGTCTCAAGGGCAGGGTTGGCAATCTGTAATCACCTGAGCACCTGAACTCGGGTCCCTGGTAAAAACGGCCTCGATCGCTTGGCGCGGTTGCGGCCGTTTTGCAGTCGGGTCAGCTGGCCACCATCCGTTGCCCTGATGGTGAGTGGATTCCTGCCGATTCCTTTCGTGCGGCAGAGGAGATCGGGTGCGGACAGATGGGACATTAGCTCCTAGTCAGCGCGCCCTGAGAACCTTCGAAGCCGTGACTCCAGGCGCCGCTCGCGGCTGAGATTGGCTTTTCTGGCCATGCACCAGAAGGCTTTGTTTAGGACTTGGTCGATCTAAAACGGGGGGTGGGGGCGCCACTCGGGTGGCCTTTCAAGTGACCTGTTTGGGATCCAATCTGGACCGGACCACTGCGCACCGGCACGATGTTGGTCGCCGCACAATGCCCGACCAGACCCCAGAAGCCGATCCGCGTCCGCTCCACATCCGCCCGCTTGCCGAGCGCCGCAACCTTGTGCAGAAGGAAGACTTCGCCAAGGTGCTGCCGCCGGTGGAGGGCTTCCTGACGTGGTTCGAAGCGTTGCCGGACATCTACGGCAGCAAGTCCCTGAAGGAGGTCGTTGCCGAGATCGTGACCGCCCGCCAGAACGGTCGGGAAGTCGGCGTGCAACTCGGCGCCCACGTGCTCAAGGTCGGCCTGTCACCACTGATCATCGACTTGATGCGTCGCGGCCTGATTACGCACATCGCCACCAATGGCGCGTCGGCAATTCACGACTGGGAGATGGCCTACCAAGGCGCGACCAGCGAGGACGTCGGCGAGAACCTGCCGGACGGATCATTTGGCTTCTGGCGCGAAACGATGGTGGCACTCAACGGTGCCGCTAAGCGCGCGCAGGACAACGGCGAGGGCTACGGCGAAGCTGTCGGCAAGCAGATCCTCGAAGACGAACTGCCATACAGTCACCTGTCGGTGTTTGCCGAGGCCGCGCGCCTCGGCATTCCGGCGACGGTTCATGTGGCGTTCGGTTGTGACATCACGCACATGGATCCGGACCTCGATGGCGCCGCGCTTGGCGCCGCGACACAGAAGGATTTCTGGACGTTCGCCGACAGCATCGGCCGGCTCGAGAAGGGCGTGTGGCTGAACGTCGGCTCGGCGGTGATCATGCCGGAGGTGTTCCTCAAGGCAGTGTCGATTGCCCGCAACCGCGGCCAGCTGACCGACGACTTCATGACCTGCAACTTCGATATGCTGCAGCAATACCGAGCGTTTACCAACGTCGTGCAGCGGCCGCCTAAGAACGGTCGCTCGATCCTCGCGATGCACGAGATCGTGCTACCGCTGTTGCACCAAGCATTGATCTGCACCGCCAACAGTCGCGGTTGCTTGCAGGAGGCGCGCTAATGACTGCTTCGCTTGGTGAAGAAAATCGGCGCCTAGCCGAGGTGCTGTCGGGGCTGCCGCCGACTCGGATTCTGGTCGTGGGGGACTTGATCCTCGACCGCTACGCCGACGGCAAGGCGTTGCGCGTTTCGCCAGAAGCGCCGGTGCTGGTCTTCGACTTCGAGCGCGATCGCTACCTGCTTGGCGGCGCTTGCAACGTTGGCGCCAACCTCAGCACGTTGGGAGCTTCGGCTTCCGTGCTCGGTGTCATTGGCGACGATGAGCCGGGCGAACGGTTGCGTTCACTGCTGAGCGATGCCGACATCGATACGCGGGCACTCGTTGTCGATGCGTCACGGCCAACGACGCGCAAGACGCGCTACGTCGCCAAGACGCTACAGGTGTTGCGCGTTGACCAAGAATCCCGTGCGCCGGTTTGTGGCGTCGCCGAGCAACGCATGCTCGAACTGCTCAACCAGCGTCCGTTCCCGTGGCAGAGCGTGCTGCTCAGTGACTACGGCAAGGGTGTGTTGACGCGTCCGGTGATCCAGGCAGCCGTTGCTGCCGCGAAGAGCGTCGGCGGCGTCACGGTGGTGGATCCGAAGGGCAACGACTACTCGATCTACGAAGGCGTCGATTTGCTGACGCCGAATCGTTCGGAAGCCGAATCGGCAACCGGCATTTCGATCGAATCGACCGAGGATATGCACCGTGTCGCGCAGCGCCTGCGCGAGATCACCGGTGTCCAGACGGCCGTCATCACGCTTGGCAAGGATGGCATCTTCTTCGAAACGGGAGACGGTTCGCACCGCATCATCCCGACCGAAGCGCGTCAGGTGTTTGATGTGACGGGCGCTGGCGACACGGTCGTCTCGGTGCTGACCTACTGTCGCGCCGCCGGTGTGCCACTCGATGATTCGTTGAAGTTGGCCAACCACGCCGCCGGCATCACGGTGGCCAAGCACGGCACCTGGGCGCCGTCGCGTCGCGAAGTGTTGGCGCGTCTCGGCGATACGTCGCCAGAGAGCATCGGCAAAGTGCTCAGTCACGAGCAAGCGGTCGAGGTCGGTGCTCGCCTGCGTGCCGAAGGCCGTCGTTTGGTGTTCACCAACGGTTGCTTCGACATCCTGCATGCCGGCCACTGCGACTACCTGCAGAAGTCCCGCTCGTATGGTGATGCGTTGATGGTCGCCGTCAACACCAACGAGTCGGTGCAGCGTCAGGAGAAGGGCAAGGGGCGGCCGTTCAATGCGCTCGAAGATCGCATGGCCGTGTTGGCGGCGCTCGAGGCGGTGGACTACGTGGTGCCGTTTGGCGATGACACGCCGAAGGCCGTCATCGAAGCGATCACCCCACAAGTGCTCGCCAAGGGCGAGGACTGGCGCGACAAGGGTGTCGTCGGCCGCGAATGGGTCGAGGACCACGGCGGCCAGGTCATGCTGGTGCCGTTGGTCGCGGGCCGCTCGACCACCAATGTCGTCAAGAAGATCCTCGAGAGCGGCGAGTAGTCACCCGCCTGGTGGCTTGGCGACTAGCGAGGAGTGTCGCCGTTGCCAGCGCTGTTGCCATCGGGCGCAGCTGCCGTAGCTTCGACGGCGGCTGGCTCTGCCAGCGCTGCTAGCGCGTCTGCCATCGCCCGCAGTTCTGGGTTGCGGTCGCGACTGATACTTGCGGCCATCTGTAGAACGCACGCCTTGGTGATCGAACCGCAGTGCTCGTCGCCGCGCAGGTGCAACGCCATCGCGGCAGCGGTTGCGGCGAGGTGGCCGTTCTTCGAGAGCGGTGCGGTCAGGCTCGTCGCCGGGAGGACCTGCCGTGAGACCTCGCGGCTGGTATCGCCTTGTGGCGGCTTGTAACGAATGCGCAGCGTCGCCAGCGGCTCGCTAGCGTCGGCAGGCTTTGCGACTCGTTCGATCTCGTAGAGCGCGGTCACCGAGTGGCCGGCGCCAACTTCGCCGCCGTCCTTCTTGTCATCGGTGAAGTCCTTCGTTGCCAGTACCCGGTTCTCGTAGCCCAGCAAGCGGAAGCGCGCGACCTGGTTCTTGTTCCACTCGGTCTGCAACTTGACGTCCTTGGCGATCGTCATCATCGAGGCGCCAAACTGCTCGACCAGCACGCGTCGTGCCGTCGGCAGGTCGGCGATGTAGCTGTAGACACCATCGCCGCGGTTGGCGAGGCGCTCGAGCCGGTCGTCTTTCAAATTGCCGGTGCCAAAGCCGAGCACGCTCAAGAACACACCGAGCTGCTTCTTCTCAGTGATGAACGTCTCGAGCGCGTTCGCCGAGCGAATGCCGACGTTGAAGTCGCCGTCGGTTGCCAAATGGGATCTCGCGACCAGATTCCCGCTACCGGTCGCGCCCAACCCCGATGCCTCGCATACTGCGGGCATGCAGCCACCCGAACCCGCGATTCTGTCGCCCGGCACGAAGATCGTGACGGTGGTCGACGTGCGTAGCGAGCACGGTGGCGTGCGGGTCCCGCGCGGCGCGGTTGGTTCGATCCTGAAGTCGCCAAGCGATGCTACCCACGCCTATCGCGTGCGGCTGGTCGAGGGCGGCGAAGTGTCGCTGCGACGGGGGCAGTTGGTGATGTTGGCGCGCTACAAGGATCGCGAATTGAATCGTGAGCCGACCGGTTGGTCACTGTTCGACCGGGTCATCCTCAAGGTCGTGATCGGTTCGCGTGCCTACGGACTCGAGGAACCTGGCAGCGACACCGACCGGCGCGGCGTGTTCTTGCCGACGGCCGAGCAGCATTGGTCGCTATATGGCGTGCCCCAGCAAATTGATGACGACCCGGCGCAGGAGACCTACTGGGAATTGCAGAAGCTGTGCGTGCTCGGTCTGAAGGCCAACCCGAACGTGCTCGAGTGTTTGTGGTCGCCGTTGGTCGAACATGCCACGCCACTCGGTAACGAACTGTTGGCGATGCGCGACGCGTTTTTGTCGCAGCTCGTGTTCCAAACCTACTCCGGCTATGTCGCGTCGCAGTTCCGCAAGATCGAAGCGGACGTGCGGCAGCACGGTGAACCCAAGTGGAAGCACGTCATGCACCTGGTTCGCTTGATGCACGCCGGTGTTGGCGTCTTGTCGACCGGCGAAGTGCCGGTGCATGTCGGCGCGCATCGTGACTACCTACTGGCAGTGCGCCGGGGCCAGGTTGCGTGGCCGGAGATCGAAGCGCTGCGCCAAGATCTGCATCGCGACTTTGAAGCTGCGGCAGCCGCGACGGCGTTGCCCGAACGCCCGGACTATGAACGCGTCGACCTGTTCTTACGCCGGGCACGTCGCTTGGCGATCGGCGAACAGCTGCCGTAGGGTGGTTGCCTCAGAGCCGCGTTGCGTTTGAACCGCAGCCACCGGCGGATCAGCAGTCTCTGCACCGCAATCTCGTTACCTGGCCGTGATGTTGATCGGGATGCGCGGCGCCTTCTGCATCCACGCCTCAATCGCGTCGGGGTGCGACGGCACGTTCTTGGACATCACTTCGCAGCCATCGGCGGTGACCAAGACGCAGTCTTCGATACGGCAGCCGTAACCCTTCTTGGGCAGATACGCACCAGGTTCGACGGTAATCACCATGCCGGCTTCGAGGCGGTTGATCGAGGGATCGTGCACGGCGAGGCCGACATGGTGGCACGGTCCGTGGTCGTTGCGGTAGCCGCGCGCGACCAGCAGTTTGGCGCACATCGAGCTGAGCGCCTCCAAACTGGCGCCCGGCTTCACGTGGCACAGTAGCTCCTGCTGGATTTCGTAGACGTCGGTGACCAACTGCCGCTGCTCGGGGGTGAACTTGCCCGACGCCGGGAACGTGCGGGTCACATCGCTGCAGTAGCCGTGCAAGGTGCCGGCGTAGTCCATCACGATCAGGTCGTCATCACGCAGTTGCCGCTGGCCTTCGTTGTAGTGCAGGATGCAACCGTTCGGACCGCCGCCGACAATGGCGGCGTAGGCGTCGGGGCCGCAGCCGTTGAGGGAGAACACGCAGCGCGCGACGGCGGCGAGTTGGTATTCGAAGGCGCCGGGTTTGACGCTGCGCATGGCTTGGCCAATGCCTTCGGCCGCGATTTCGGTGACGCGGCGCAGCAAGGCGGTCTCGGCCGGTGACTTGTGGTGCCGCATCGCGTGCACGAACGTTTCCAAGCTGTTGATGGTCACCGCCGGAGCGGCGGCGCGCAGGTTTGCGACAAACATCTGTTCGCGCGAGTCACGGCCGTCGAAGTGATCCTGCTTGCGATCCTTGGCAGCGGCTGCCGCCTTGCTTGGGGTGTTGCCAAGGCGGGCGGCGGGCTTGAGGTTGGTGAGCACGATGGTCTTGGTTTGCTCCTCTGCCGTCCCGTCATCTACAGCGCCGTTATCTGCAGTGTCGCTAGCGGTGATCAAGCCGAACAGCACGCGTTGCAGCGAACGCACGTTGCCGGCGGTGCGAAAGCCCGTGTGCTTCGCGGCCCGGTCGCCGGGTGCGAGAAAACGGCCGTCCCATTTGGCTGAGAATACCGAGTGCGGCGGCACCATGATTTCATCGCGAACCAGCAAGCCGTCACGATCGATGACCATCAGCATCGCAAGGTCTGGTTCGCTGACCCCGGTTAGGTAGAAGAAGTCCTGATCCTGGGCGAACGGGCCCATGTCGCTCTGCTTGGCGCCGCCGCGTAAGACCACGATCACGGGCTGGCCCGCATACTTCTTGGCGATGTCGCTGGCGAGTTGTTCGCGTCGCTGTGCCAATTCGACCTTATCGATCGGTGGGGGCGTTGCTTGCGCCGTCAGGATGCTGAGCAATAAGGAACAAACAGTGATGCCGCGAATCATGGTGCCAACATACGCACGACGGCCCGAAACTGATGGCACAGACCGGTCGCAACCGCAGGCGATACATCGTCGTCACCGATGACGGTCGGTTGTTCTTGAGGCGATCTGCGGGAGGTCGCTAGGATTGGGGCCATGCGCGTAGTCCGCCTCGTTCCGTTCCTGGCTTCGGCCGTATTGTTGTCGGCTGTTGTTCGTGCCCAAGAGGGCGCCGTTCTGCCTGAAGAGGGCGAAGAGCAGCAGGAGACCTATGGCCACTCCCGCCACGGCGAGACCTTCAATGAAGGTCCGCGGTCGGCTGCTTACCTGATGGCCGATCTCGGCGACGCGGTGAACTTTCCGGTCGAGGGACTCAGCGCTGAGGCGCAGAAGTTCTTCAACCAGGGCATCACCCAGCAGCATGGCTTTTGGCACTTCGAAGCCGAGCGCAGCTTCCGTCAGGTTGCCTTGCTGCATCCGGAGTGCGCGATGGCCTACTGGGGCATGGCGCGCGCCAATGACGAACACGCCGAGCGCGCCGCTGGCTTTGCCGCCAACGCGGTGCAGCGCAGCAAGGACGCGCCGGTTCGCGAACAAGCGTGGATCGATGCGTGGGCTGCCTACTACCAGATCGATTCCAACCAGCGCGACGAGCTGCAGTCGGGTGACAAGTTGCGCATCGAAGTCGCTGTCAAGGCCATCGTCGAGAAGAGCAAGGACCGCAAGAA
>JBNMNW010000073.1:0-21092 GCA_051278165.1 Planctomycetota bacterium
AGGAGTGGGCGAAGGGGGGGGCGGAACGGGCGTCGATACGCCGAATATTTGGGCGGCTTGCCCACAGTCAGTTCTCGCTCTGCCGGCGATGACCGGCACCAAACATCACCGTCGGTGGGCGGCGTCGTTGTTGGTCAGCGAGGACTCGCCGTTTGGCTCTGCAGCTCTGTTTGCAGTGCTGAGGTTTGCTTACAGATACGTGAATCTCATGACGTGCCCCATGTAGGGTGCCGCCAAGCCCGATGCTTCGTCCGCATCGCCTTCAATCAGTGCCATGTCGATGGTTGGCATCGAGGAAGCAATGCTCCATTCGATGGCGTTGCTAGTAGCAAGCTGTCCCCAGTCGATCCACTGAGTGGTCATGGTTACCCCGAGCATCGTAGGGCTGTTTGGGACTTGGAACATCACTTCGGCCTCGCCGCCGTATGGGATGTCGATTGGGTCTGTTGGGACTGAGAACGTGATAGGAACGAGGACATCGAGGCTTGCCAACCAAATGTTGCAACTCGGTCCCGATGGGATACCTGTGACCGACAAGGGGATGCCGAAAAGTGCGGCATTTCCGAATACTGCGAGGCCTGGGGCTCCTGGAGTTCCATTCGCGTAGAAGCGCGCGTGGCTACCTGCCAGTAGTGATCGGCGCGAGACGCTGCTCCACTGTTTATTGATACCGCCGTAGATGCCGCACCCGCCGCCGAGGTCCGTTAGTGTGCCGCCGATGTCTTCAAGCTCTAGGTTGGCCATCCACCAGTTCGCATTTTGGCCAGTGACGGCTCGCCCGATGATGTCGATGCAAAGTGTGCCGCCGGTGTAGGTGAATGAGTTCGCTAATTGAATTTTGACGGTCTCGGTAGAAGACCAACCAATCGGGCCGCCGCTAGGTGCGGGCGAAGTTGGGAGAAGGACTAGACCCGAGAAGGCGGCTGAGCCTTGGGGCCCAGTGTTGTTGGTGTAGATGGGTGAGCACTCGATCGGTAGGAGCGGCGAGATACTTAGTGTCACCGTCAAGTCTGCCGTTCCCCCCAGATACTGCTCGTTTGCAGAGTGGCGACGGAGTTCGATTGCCGAGATCGACTTGCCAATAAGTGCAGTTAGGTGGCTTGCTCCGATCAGGGTTTGTTGGCGGACGTCGCGACTAGCGCCTGCGATCCAGCCGTATGCGGGAGCGTTGGTGCTGGTGCGGTTGGCTGGAACAACCGAGTACTGCTGCGCACTGACCAAATTGATGGCTGAGCACAGAGATAGCAGAAGAGCGAGTTTGATCATGACTGGTTGATTGAATCGATTGTGTGGCGTCGGCTTAGGGTGAGGGGGCGACGACGGTCACGAAGAAAATTCGTCTTCGTTTGCCCTTGCCTACGCGGATGACCAGCACGCTTCCCGGCGGCGCGAGGGGAACCGGGATGCTTGTGTCCTTGTTTGCCGAACCTTGGAACGAGGTCTTGTTCGGTGACCCTGAGATTCCAATATCGATCACATCATCGGCACTTCCGACATTGACTGTGATACTTCCGCCGGGAGCGGCGGTCGTCGTTACTCGGATCCCCTCGCCTTGCTGCATCAGCGGATCCTGGCCAGCGCCGGGAGATAGTGTCCCAGTTTCTTTTGAAGGCTGGGTTCGCCTAGCTCAATTGTTTGCGCGAGGACGCGTGCAAAAACGCGGCGGCGATCGATGTTCTCGTTGTTCTTGACGTAGTGGATCAATCGCTCGATTCCGTTTGGCAAGTGTTCGTCTTTCCTGTAGCTCGTCGCGAAGGTGTCCGCGAAGTAAGGCCAGTGTTTTACCAATTCATCGATCGGTGCCGCCAGCGCCAGTCGTCGCAACTCGTCGAGCTCCGCATTACCAGATGGCTGAAGCGGCTTTGGATCGTCGTGCTCCTCAACAACCGCCGAAGACCCAGCCGCATACCCACAAGCACCCCCCAACGCCGCACCAGCCAAGAACGTCCCGCCGGCGATCATGAACGCGCGGCGGCTTGGAACGGTTGGTGGCTCCGGCTTCGGGGCTAGTAGGTAAACAGGCTTCAGATGCATGGCAGATTCCCCGGTGTGTGTTGTTCGCGACAGGGACTATCTTCCGGGTGTAGGTGGCCGTGTCAAGGCATCGAAGTGTCTTGATTCCATGTTCTTATCGCTAGTTGGGGGTGACGTTAGCAAGGTGCCTTAATGTTCCGTTGGAGTGAAAGTATTCTCCGGTCCCCCTCAATCAACGAGTGCTTTGCACTGCATCTAGCAGCACCGAATTAGGCACAGAATTGCCCAGCAGGTCAAACTGATCCAGCTGCCACGCAACCTTCTTCGTGTCGCGCTCGACCTCGACCAGCAATGGCTGACCAGGTTCGTGCTATCCACAAAGTAAGCCGACGCGATTTGGGCGCCAATTGGCCATTCGAAACACGCCGATGACCAAAGAGTAGTGGTCGGTTTCGGCCGAGTCGACAGACCGGTGGCGCGATTCGAAGTCGGAAACCAGCCTGTCAACGAGGAGCCAGGCCGTCAGGCCGTGCGGCGATAGCTGCGAGTAGCTCGCTCAGCCTGACAGGTGTTCGAAGGCTCGTCTTTGATTGCGCCAAGTTGTGTGCTTCAGCACCTCGCGCAGTTGCCGATCGTTGGTACTGACTTCGCCCAGTGCGATCGATGACTGAATCTCCGGTGTCAGCAACGCTAGGTCCGCGATCTGCGTCATCCGCGCCCGTGTCAATCCGAGCCGCTTGGCCGCGTCAGCCAACCCCGCGAGTTCGCCGCCCGCGATCAATGCTTCGACGTGATGCGCGAGTGCCAAGCGCGTGGTATCCGGAAACTGGATCGCGCTTCGGCAGCGAGAGTTACGCCGACCGCATGAATGCTGGCCAGGCGGCGACACTAGTTGGTCACCGAAGAGTCCTGAGTGACCAATTCGATACCAAGCCGGCGCGGCCGAGTTTTCGGATAGCACGGGCTCGCGTTGTCCATCAAGGAGGTGCGTGAGATTGCGGTGCAGAGGGCCGAGAGCGCTTACCTTCGCGCGATCCTCAAGAACGCGAACGGGCATCTCGGTGACGCGGCGAAGGTCGTTGGGCTCAGTGCGCGCGCTCTCTATCAGAAGATGAAGCGCTATGACCTGAAGAAGGAATACTTCAAAGGCTCGTGAAGGCCGCGGGCGATGGCCCGTGACTCTGGTTCTGACAGTTCGGTCGTTTGGTAGGTATGCCGCTGAACCAACCGGTAGTAGTGCTTCCGATACTTGGACTGAGGGGTCGCAAACAATGGAGCAAGCGCGGTTTATGGGGCTGGCATGGCGGTTGCAGTACCTCGTTTGCTATGACAGCCAAAACCAACAACTCCCAACTCAACCACGTCGACACCTTCGGTTGCTCCCACATCGGGAAGGGCCGTGACGAAAACGGCGACCAGTTCATGGTTGCCGAGTTGAAGCGTGCCGCGCGAGTTCGTCACGCCAGTAAGTCGAACCTGGATGACAGTCGTTTCCTCGGCGACAACCAGGCCCACGTGCTCCTCGTCGCGGACGGCGTCAGCGGTCAGGCTGGCGCCAAGAGCGCCAGCACTCTGGTCGTGGATGAGGTCATGGAGAGCATCTTGAATGCTGTTCCGTGGACCCAGGAGCTCAACATCGACGCGGAGGCGGATCTGCGCAAGGAACTGAAGCAAACGGTCGTGCGATGCAACGACCAGATCACAGATGCCGCGGGGAAGGCGCCGGAGAAGTCCAACATGGCGTCAACTCTCACGATGGCGTTTGTGCGCTGGCCATCTGCGTTCATCGTGCACGCTGGCGACAGCCGTGCCTACCTCATTCGTGATGGAGAGATCGAGCAGTTGACGACCGACCACACGTTCGCGCAGCAGATGGTGGAAGCCGGCGACCTCGATGTTGAGAAGGTCGAGAACTCTCACTTCGTCAACATGCTTTGGAATGCAGTCGGTGGCGACAGCAACGTAAGCCCGGAACTCACGATGAAGACTCTGAAGAGCGGGGACTCGTTGCTGCTCTGTTCGGATGGTCTCTCGAGTTACCTCAACGCAGATTCGATTCGACACGTCGTTGACTCCAAGCCATCCGCACAAGAGGCCTGCGAAGACTTGATGGGCATGGTAACGAGCGTCGCCGGTCACGATGACGTGACGGTCGCGATGGCTCATTTCGAAGCAGAGGTGCAGGAGTTGGTGAAGGCCGCGGAACTGCCTGCGCGGCAGGAGGCGACAGCAGCGATCGAGGTCCCGGACACCGTCAGCAGTTTGCCGTTGCCAGTTGCGGCGCCGATGCCCGGGAAGCAAGCGTCGAGCCCGAGATAAGGGCCGCCGCACTTCTGATTCACTACCACCAATTAAGGAACAACATGTACTACAGCACAGACGCAATCACTGGATTTCGAGCAACAGCTACCGACGGGGAGCTCGGCAAGGTTCTCGGCTTTGGCTTTGACGACCAGACATGGGAGGTGTCGTGCGTCATCGTTCGTGCTGGGTGGTTCCCCGGTCACGTTGTGATGGTCGACTCGAAGTCGGTCAAGATGGTTGACGGCGCGAAGAAGCGAATCTTCTTCGACCTGACGAAGGAAGGGCTCCGCAACCAGGCTGCAATCGACAGCAACCCGCCAGTCCACAAGCTGGAAGAACGGCTGCAAAGTGGCCGATCCGACGCGTCGCCTTCGCAGGCGCAAGTGGAGTCGACACACCTTAGAAACACCTCGGTAGTCATCGGCTACCGTGCCGAAGCGACCGACGGCGGAGTTGGCAAGGTCTGCGATATTATCGTTGATACCAAGGCGTGGAGAGTGCACGAACTCGTCGTTCGCGAGGGCCGGTTGTTCGGGACCCTCCGTGCATTAGCTCCCCAGTGGGCCATTGCGATCGACTGGGCCACAAAGCAAGTGAAGCTACTGGTCGACAAAGAAGCCGTGCGGTCCTCACCCGTCTTCGACCCCAAGGCACCGGTCAACACGACTCGGGAAACTCGAGTTGTTGACTACAACGCAGAGACTCATCTCGCGAAACGCGAAGAAGTGGCCGGGTCAAGCACACGATGACCTACGATATGGATGAGTTCCCTCTGCCCGCATTGGGCATGGACCCGTCCAGACTGCTATCGACCTGGTGCACGGAAGAAGATCGAACGCCCTCGAGCGGGCGATTGTCGCCAATCGCGAAGGCGAAGTTGGCGAGCAGTGTGAAGCCTCTTGAGCGAGCGGTATGAAGCCACGGACCCGAACCGAACGCGACTCCCTAGGGGCGATCGCAGTACCTGCCACTCGCTACTGGGGTGCGCAGGCGCAGCGTTGCTTGGAGCAGTTCGCAATCGGAACCGAGCGAATGCCGCCGCCTCTGATCCATGCGCTTGGTGTCTTGAAGCAGGCAGCGGCCCGGGTCAACGTCGCGCTTGGCCGTCTTGACCGCAGGGTTGGCGTGGCGACCGAGAAGGCGGCGGAGGCCGTCGCACACCACGCCCTCGTGAATGGTGCCACGCTGCGCGAGGCCGCAATCGAGCTTGGCACGGTTTCCGCGGAACAATTCGACTCCTGGGTGCGACCATCGTCGATGGCCACCCCGCACGAGTGATGCACATGGCCGAGAAGAAGGGCTTCACCGAGCGATCCGGGCTCGGCGCGGGATGTGTGCAAATGCTCTGCCAGTGTTGCCCTTCGAGTTTCGGGGGGCGTGCATGGAATTGACCACCGCGGACCTCGAGACGTTCGCAAGGTCTCTGGAGCAGGGCGACACAGAGCAGGTCGTTGCGAAACTTGTCGCTCTGCAACCAAGTGAAGCGGCGGAATTCGTTCGGGCCCTCCCTCAGGCGGTAAGGCACATCGCGCTTCTCGCGTTGCCGACCAGTGTGGCGGCGGACGTTCTTGAGGATCTACCCGACGACATTGCGGCTGCGGCTGTGATGGAGATGCAGCCTGGCATAGCTACCGGGATGGTCCGCGAGATGAGGAGCGACGAGCAGACGGACCTTCTCCAGGATGTTTCGCCGTCACATGCCGAGGCCATTCTCGCCGAACTCGAACCGGCCGAGGCTGCGGCTGCACGCTCGCTGATCGTCTACGGCGATCACACGGCCGGTGGTTTGATGCAGACGGAGTTCGTCGCCATTGCAGAGGGAATGGTTGTCGGCGATGTCGTCGGGCAGTTGCGGGAGCGAGCAGAGGAATACGCAGACTACCCAGCGTTCTACGTGTACATCGTGGATGGCGACGGCAGGCTGTTGGGCGTTGCGAGTCTCCGGTCTATTCTGTTGTGCAACAGAAGCACGCCGGTCGCGACGGTCGCAGCTGCCAAGGTCGTCAGTGCGCCACCGGACCTTCCGGGTGTCGGCTTGCTGAAGCTGTTTCGGCGGTACCACATGCTGGCCGTGCCCGTCGTGGACACGAACAACGTCATGCTTGGTGTGGTCACGCAAAATGATGCGTTGCAGTTCTCGGAAGAAGATGCCGACGAAGAGATGCTTCGCCTTGCTGGCATCGCAGGTGGTGATGAGTTTCGAGACATGCCACTGCGGCGGCGCGCATCGCACCGGCTTTCTTGGCTGAGTGTGAATGTGCTGCTGAATGTCGCTGCAGCGAGCGTCATCGTTTTCTACGAAGAGACTCTGCAAGAAGTCATCGCTCTCGCGGCCTTCCTTCCGATCATCTCGGACATGAACGGTTGCTCGGGCAACCAGGCGGTTGCCGTGAGTATCCGAGAGTTGTCACTCGAACGAATTCGACCGACAACTTTCTTTGGGTGTTGCGCAAGGAATTGGCGGTGGGGTTTGTGAACGGCCTGGCACTCGGTTGCCTGGTCGGTGTCGTAGCGTGGCTATGGAAAGAAAACGTGACGTTGGGTGTGGTGGTTGGGGGAGCACTCTGGGTTAACACACTCGTGGCTGTTTCGGTTGGTGGGCTTGTGCCTCTGGTATTGCAGCGCTTTGGCAAAGACCCTGCCATCGCTTCCAGCCCGATCCTCACGACGCTTACCGACATGTGCGGCTTCTTGGTCGTCTTAGGCGCCGCGAGTCGCTGCACGGACTTGTTGACATAGGCGCACAGACAATGAGCGACGCACCCAATACACAGCGCACCGAGCTTGTCGGAGGCATTTTTCTTGTTGTCGCCGCGACGATGGCCATCGTGCTGGCGAACTCTCCGTGGTCCGGTCTCTACGATGACCTGCTAGATGTTCTCTTCGAGGTTCGACTGGGGGACGCCTCCCTGAGCAAGCCTCTCCTGCTTTGGATCAACGACGGCCTGATGGCCGTCTTCTTCCTGCTCGTGGGACTCGAGTTGAAGGGAGACTTGCTCGAAGGCGAGTTGGCCGATCGGCGCCGAATCGTGCTGCCGTTGGCCGCCGCCGCGGGAGGTGTTCTGGTTCCGGCGCTGATCTACCTCGCTTGCAACGCAGGAAGTGGGGTGCAGTCGGAAGGGTGGGCGATCCCAACGGCAACGGACATCGCGTTCGCATTGGGCGTCTTGGCGCTGCTCGGCAAGCGAGTCGCACCCTCACTTCGCTTGTTCTTGTTGTCGCTCGCAGTTCTCGATGACATCGTGGCCATCGTCATCATTGCGATCTACTACACGGATAAGATCTCCGGTGACGCCAGAGCGCTGGCACTTGCGGTGGTCGCTGTGCTCGTCGTGCTCAACCGACTTCGT
Organism: Planctomycetota bacterium; assembly: GCA_051278165.1. Taxonomy (GTDB): domain Bacteria; phylum Planctomycetota; class UBA1135; order UBA1135; family UBA2386. The sequence goes on from JBNMNW010000073.1 coordinate 7,629, forward strand.
GTGACTCGATACGGGGTCTATCTCGTGATCGGAGTCGTGCTATGGATCTGCGTTCTCAAGTCAGGGATCCACGCCACGCTCGCCGGGGTCATTCTTGGCATGACGATCCCGCTTCGGGCAGAGAACACTCTGGGGCATTCGCCGCTGCGCCAATTGGAGCACGTGCTGCGGCCGTGGGTCGTGTTCGTCATTCTGCCGACGTTTGCGTTTGTGAACGCCGGTGTGGCGCTTCGCGGTCTTGGACTTGATGCGATTGCCCACCCAGTCACGCTCGGTGTCGGGCTTGGCCTTGTGCTTGGCAAGCCGGTCGGCGTCTTTGGAACAACGTGGCTACTTGTGCGTCTGAAGCTTGCGAAGCTCCCCGATGGCACGCGCATGCGGCACATACTCGGCGTGAGCATGCTCTCCGGCATCGGCTTTACGATGAGTTTGTTCATTGGAATGCTCGCGTTCGAAGATGCCCCCCGCGACTTCGCGGTTCCCATTCGAATCGGTGTGCTGGGAGGCAGTCTTGTTGCTGGCCTGGCTGGCTTGGTCTTTCTATGGGCAACCCTTCCCAAGCTGGCCGACGGCGATGGCGATGGGGGGCAGAACAGTTCATGATCACAGTCTCGTATTTTGACTCAGGCGACAGCTGCTCGAGGCGAAGCTGAATTGGGCGCAGTGCAGCGTCAAAGCCTGATGCGCAGACCGCATGCGTCATGCGCGCTGCCAATGCAACGATTCCGGGTGGGCGATGCCCATCGGATCCAAACTGCTTCTAGCGTTCGAGGATTCGAATGTACTGGCTAGTCTTCCTCGCACTTCACGGGTTGCTGACAGTTGCTGCTTGCTTGGACATTCTGCTGCACTATCGGCGGCCGACTTCGGCGGTGGCCTGGCTGTACACCGTCGCAACCTTGCCGGTGATCGGCGTGACGGTGTATCTGGCGTTTGGCGTGTATCGAGGCACGCACAAGATTCGCCGTCATCGCCGGCGCGCCCGGGCAATGCGCCGCAACCGTGAACAGCACTCAGAAAGCGCCGAAGCGATTTATCGGCGAGGTTTCGATCGACCTGGCTTCGCGGCGCTGATGACCCGAACCTGTGCGTTCCAAATGAGCAGGGGCAATGCAATCACGCTATTGGATGTCGACTCGGTTGCCTTGGCTCGCCAGATGGAGTGCATCGCTGACGCTAAGCGTGAAGTCGTGTTGTCGACCTATATTCTCGCTCCCGGACAGATCCAACGAATGTTGTTCGAGGCACTGGCTGGCGCGGCACGGCGTGGGGTTGTGGTTCGGTTGCTCGTCGACGGGTTTGGGTCGTACCGCTTGACGCTGCGCGTGCTGCGGGAGCTTGGCCAGAGCGGCGCGGAATGGCGCTTCTTCCAGCAGCCCAACCCGCTGCGGGGGCGCATACAGATCAACTTCCGCAACCATCGTAAGACCCTGTTGATCGACGGCCAGGTGGCGTTCACCGGCGGCCGAAACTGGAGCGACGACTACTACTCGTGCGCTCCCGGCAGCACGTTTTGCGACACGAGCTTCGAAGTTCGCGGGCCGGTGCTGACCGCCATGCGGCGCGTGTTCTACGAGGATTGGGCTCTCGCTGACGGTGCAACCGAGCCGCCGCAGATCAAAGGCATCGCCGGTATCCGTCCCGTCACAGGCGGCAATATGGCGATCCGGGCGTTGCCCGGGGGACTTGACGAGCCCAGCGATGACATGGCCACCGTGCTTGGCGGGGCGTTTCGCGGGGCTCGGCACAGCATCCTGATTGTCACGCCATACTTCGCTCCCGAGCCACGTGTGTACGACGCGCTGCGCCTGGCTGCTCTGAGCGGCGTCGACGTAAGGGTGTTGGCGCCACTGAACAGCGACCGTCGAACGATCGACTTGGCGGCGAGGACCTGTTATCGCGGCTTGATGAAAGCTGGCGTGCGTGTCTGGCTGCGACCGATGCCTTTCTTGCACAGCAAGGCAATCGTGGTCGACGATGCTTGGGCGACCGTCGGGAGCGTCAACTTCGATGCCCGCTCGATGGCACTCAACTTCGAACTCAACCTCGAGATCGTAGACGCGGCATTTGCGCGTCGACTGCGGGCTTCGTTCGACGATGACTTTGCAGTTTCTTCAGAGCTCGATGCCACCGAGTTCTGTCAGCGCCCACCTTTCACCCAGCGCTTACTCGAGAACGCGGCGGCGCTGTTTGCGCCGATCCTATGAGCAACGGCGTTGATGAGGTGAAGACCCGAAGTCAGTGTCTGAGCAAAAGCAGCGGCCTTCGTGCGCAGAGCATCTAGTGATGGCGGAGAGAAGTCAGCACCCTTGGACTTGGCGGATTTCGGTTGCCGTCGCAATCAGCTCGCATCCATGGTGGGGTCACGGTGAACGCTGTCGGATACTTGTTCACCGCCGCTTTGCTGCAGCGTCTTGGATGCACGCTTCAGTTGGCCGTGGGTCGTGTGAACGGCTACGAGGATGCTCCCGTTCCGAATGGATGTTTCGTAGCTTTGCGCCGTCATCGAGGAGACTCCGTGCCCTGTAAGAGCTCCGACAAGTCCTCCAGCGACAGTGCCTGCTGCGCCGGCTGCGAGTGACATCACGAGTGGGCCCGCGATCACGATGCCGAAGCCTGACATCGTCATTGCGCCAAACCCAAGGGTTGCCAGAATGCCGCCGGTCACCGCACCGGTGACGATGCCACGCTCAGAGTCGTCGGTCTCTTCCTTCAGCAGGTCCTCTCGGTTCGACGTGTTCTCGGCAATGATGTTGATGGTCTTTGGCTCGAAGCCCGCGGCAACGAGCTTGTCGACGACCGAATCGACAGAGGGTAGGTCCCGGAACAGTGCAGTCACTACGGTAGTCATGGCGGGAGTCTCTGGGCTTATAAGGTGATCGATGGGGGCGTGACTGGCGGGCTCAGTCCTTGCGTATGGATTGCTGTTACTTGCCCGCCATCGGTGTCGTTACTGGGTCAGTGGGTTGCACGAATGCGGCCTGTGGTGACGCTGTTGGTGCGACGACCGTGCGCGTCACCGAGTTTGAGTTCCGACGCTCACCAATCTTCGCCAGCGTGCGCACGAGGTGCGTTGCATCGTGGTGGCGAGTATCGTTCGAGCCGCCGTCGTCTACCCAGCGAAGCAGATCGTTACAGCCGAGCACGCCCACAACTTGGCGCACTTCGTCAAGCACTAGTAAGCGCCGAACGCCACGCGTCCGCATCGTTTCTTCCGCTGCCCGAAGTGACTGCTTGGGACCGATAGTCGCCACATCCCTCGTCATGATGCTCCCGACGTTCAATTCGTGCAGGCTGCGGCCGCTTGTGTAGGCCGCCATGCAGATGTCGCGATCGGTGAGAATGCCGCAAAGATCGCCGTTGTCGTCGAGTACTGGGGCACAGCCGCAGTCGTGGTCCCAAAGTACGCGCGCTGCGTCTGCCAGAGAGTCCTTCGGCGAGCAATGCTGCACGATGGTGGTCATTCCTTCTTCAACGTTCATTGTTTGGTTCATGGCTAGTCTGTGTTTGCTAGTCGCGAGCGCGCGACGCTGGGGCTTCCCCCGAGCGGGAGGTAATGCACTCGTTCCTTGTTGCGTGTGGCAGATCGGATCGACCACCATCGCTTGAGCCGTATCTTCGACCTTGGTGCTGAGGTAGGCATGAAGGCCGTGTGAGTTCCCCCTCACGTCGTTTGCATTCGCTTGCGTTTCGTTGATTGCACAGCAGTCGAACACCGCAGCCACTGGCGCGTAGTCGTGTGCCGTTTGTCATCGCAGCGACAAGCAAGACAGCGTTCGATTGGTGCAGGCCGTGAGGTAGCCGTTTCCCGACCACCAACGCTAACCGGCGGGCAAATCAGCGGATCCAAGCTGCCCAGCCCGCATCGCTTGGGTGTAGTCGCGAGCGATTCTGCAGACCTCGACTCGATAGTGCTCAGGTTCCGCCGCGACATCGTCGTCGATCAACGCGATCTTCGTGGCTGTACGGTATGCAGCGTACGTCGATCGCTTGAGTGGGATCTCATAGCGCCCCTGTTGCTTCAGCCGCGCCTCATTGGCACGCAGGACGGTCGCGAACTCAGGGCTCTTCTCGACGCGGGCTGCCGACGCATGCGCAAGTTGGATTACCAAGGCGGCATTGCGTGCCACGGTTTCCCCCTTCACGAGTGGTCGGATCGAGCGAAACGGCAGTGCCGTATCATCGGCAGACTCGCCTTTCGTGACGGACTCGGTCCATGCCGGCACTACCACGTCGGCGTGAACGCCGCGAAGCTGAGTCGAGTCGCCGCCGGGTCGGTAGAATTGTTGGATGGTCAACTTCAGCGCGCCGCTCGGACGATCTCCTCGGCGAAGGGGATAGTTGGCAACGTCGATGACGGCCTGAACCGTGCCCTTACCGTGCGTCGTGGTATCGCCAATGACGAGGCCCCGACCATGGTCTTGGATCGCGCCCGCGAGGATCTCGCTGGCACTTGCGCTGAGCCTGCTCGTGAGCACAAGCAAAGGGCCTTGCCATGCCAAGCGCCGATCACGATCATCGTGGCGGTTGATTTGACCTTCAGAGTCCTCTACTCGCACGACGTTGCCACTAGCCAGGAACAACCCGGTCAGAGACACCGACTCGGACAGTAGGCCGCCCCCGTTGGCACGTAGATCGAGCACGACGGACGTGACGCCTCGCCTGCGAAAGTCCGCGAGCAACCGGGCGACATCGCTTGTCGACGAGTGGCCGCCCTCCGGGTCCGCGTAGAAGCCTGGAAGATCGATCCACCCGATTCGTTCTGACCCCTCGTCGAAGATATTGCCGGTGGCAAACTCGTCGGCGAGCTGCGTTTTTAGGCGCTCAAGTGTCACGATCCTAGGTGGCTTGCCGTCGGCCGCCAGTTGCAGGCGAACAAACGTGCCGCGCGGTCCGCGGATTCGGTCGACGATGTCGCCGAGCGGCCAGCCCTCAACCGGTTCCATCGCGGAGCCATCGTCCTTGCCGACTGCAAGGATCACGTCCCCGGCTTGGACCTCCTTCGAAAACCGAGCCGACCCGTCCATCAGCGACTTGATGATCGCTCGCCCATTCTCATCGCTGAGCACGGCACCAATGCCCTCGTAGTTGAGGCGGGTCCGGATTGCGAATTCTTCGGCGGCCCGCGGCGCAAAGTACGTCGTGTGGGGGTCGTAGCCGCTGACGATCGCGGCTAGGAACTGGCTGGTCGCCAATACCGGCGACGACTCCGAGATGGCCATCCTGCGGTAACGGCTCGTGAGCCGCTGCTTAGCCTTGTCGACTGGCACCTTGTCGTAGTCAAGTCTGAGGCGGTCGAGCTTTACGCGGCGACGCCAACGATCGTTGAGCGAGTCAGTTGATGACGCGAACCCGCTGGCCTTGAAATCCGTCGACAAGGATTCGTCTACGCTGAAGTTTGGTTCGATCGCTAGCCATTGCAGCGCGCGCTCGGAAGCCTCGCGAAGCCGCTGGTCGAACAGCTTCTGCACGCGCAAGGCGAAGTTGAGGTCGCCAGCTCGCAAGTAGTTATCGAGTTGGTTGCGTTCGCTACCCAGCTGGTCAAGGTCGGACTGCAGAAAGATCAGCCTCTGGGGATCGAGGGCGTGGAACATCGCGTCGAACGCGTGGTTCGAAACCGTGTCATCCACGGCATGACGCGAAACGTGGCCCTCTTCGAGAAGTTTCGCTACGGCCTGCATCGTGCCGCTGCCATCGTACGGCAGAATCCGGGCGGGACCCTGGCACAAACCAAATGGCATGAGTGTGCAGGCACTCAGGCTGAAAGCGAAAAAACGTGCGATCAGGATTGTTCTCATGGTTGTCCTCTTGACCGGTTGCTACGCAGTGTTCGTCTACCGAGTGCTTACAATGCATTTAATACTTGCGAGTGGGAGCGCGACGGAACCCGGCACCTAGTCATCCGCTCCACGGGTGTGCTTGACTAAGTCACTCTTATGCTTGAACTCGCCATCATTTTGGTTGGCGCTGCAGTCGAGCCGCGGCTGGGGCGGACACAGCTGGCGACTCAGTGGTCTAGCATTTGCGAACGGCCAGGGAACTCCAGCGCGATCACTGAGCAGCCAGGAGTGCTCGTTGCATTGGTGCGCCCACCGTGAGCCTCGACAATTGCGAGTACCACAATCAATCCCAGGCCGAGGCCAGAACTGGTTCGCGCGCGGTCACCGCGGAACAAGCGCCGCCGGGTAGCGGCAAGGCGCGCAGTTGTCGCGTCACCTGCCTTGTCCTATAAGCCGCGCACGATCGGCTCAAAATGCTCGTTGCCGACGAATTATGTCTGTGGGTGCTCAGTTTGCGAGTCGGCCGGCGTTCGAGCATGAAGTCATCGAACTTCAAACAGTCGGTGATCTTCTCGTCGCCAACACCTAATTGATCCGCGAGTTTCCCCGGCGTTTCGTTGTGGTCGCTGCGGATTTTTATTTAGCCCATCGGATGATTCGCCCAGGCGCCGGCGGTCGTCGCAGGCACTTTTTCTTAGTATTAGAAAGTGGCGGTGCACGTCGTGAGGTCTGAAGCGTAGTACTGCAAACATGACGGTAGACATCCAACGCGAAGCCACTGGCTCGATCTTCCACATCCGCGCTACCGGCAAGCTGACGCGCGATGACTACGCACATTGGGTGCCCGCACTCGACGCGCAAGTTGAGACTCACGGCAACGTTAGCATCCTGTTCGAAATGAGCGACTTTCACGGCTGGACGGCCGGCGCGCTCTGGGATGATCTGAAGTTTGGCTTCCGACACTTCACAAAAATTGATCGCATCGCGATCGTCGGCGAGAAGCCCTGGCAGAAAGGGATGGCGGTGTTTTGCAGGCCGTTCACGATGGCCCGCATCCGTTATTTCTCTGATACCCAGAAGGTCGAGGCGGCGCTTGACTGGTTGCGCCAGTCGAATGCGCAGTCGGGTGCGATGCCGACGTTCGATATCGATGATGTGCCAGTACCGATAGCCGAGCTACTGAACATCCTGGCTGGCCAGGACGGGAGCGCACGCAAGGTGGCGCGCGGTAAGTTGGTCGATATGGGGCCATCGGTCGCGGCGCATCTATTCGGTGCGGCTCAGGGCGGGTCACGGCAGCTGCGGCTTGAGGCGACGCGGACCCTTGCAGCGATCGCGGATCCGTCGTCCGTCGCCGTGCTGGCAGGGCAGTTTGACGACTCACTGGAAATCGGCTGGGCCGCCGCGGAAGGGGTCAAGCAGCTAGGTCGCGAGGGAGCAGTTGCCGCGCTGCAACAACTGTTGCAACATCCCGATTCGCAGGGCGTGCGTAGCTCGGCACACCACGCACTGCGACATATGGAGGCCGCGGCAGTTCACGCGGCGGTTGCGCCCGTCGCTACAGCGTTGCTTGACGAGCAGCCAATCGCAGCGGTTACCGTAGCCGCGGACGCAGCGATGGCCGTGCTGCGCGCGCACTAACGCAGCTATGGGCGGGCCGCATCCGCGCGAGCCTGGCTGGGTCGCAAGGGTGGGCGAGCCGGCACGATTCGGGCCCCTGCGTTGGCGAACACGTGGCTCTAGGTCGGGCGTCCGGGCGGTCGCTCCCAATTGTAGAATCGCCTTCCCCGCAGGTCTCGAACGACATCTGCAGCAGAACTATCGGGGCTGAGCCCCGCCTTGGTTGCATGGATACGGCCGTTGGCCCGGCGTTTGCTTAGTGGCTGGTGTTGCCGTCGCGATCGAGTTTTGCATCTGGAATATGACGAGACGCATGTGACTGACATCGCAGCCCGCGCGACGGCAACGTTACCCATTCGTCTAGAGGACACCCATGAAGCTGCTCGGCTATCTGTTCCTGGTCATTCTGACCCTGGCTGCCGTCGGTTGGTTCCGCGGCTGGTTCGTGGTCACGGCGGTCAAGGCCGGCAACAAGAGCAGTATCAGCGTCACCGTCGACAAGGACACACTCGACCACGACGCGCAGGGTGCGGTCGCACAGTTGAGTCGGCTCTCGGATAAGGCTGCAACCGCAGTGAAGTCCGTAGCTCGCAGGGTGAGCGCAGACAAGAGCGACCTCACGGGCACCGTTACCGAAGTCGAACCGAAGACTCGTAGCTTCGTCGTGATGGTCGGCGCCGAGGCGATCGCCCTGCACGCGGGTGACGGCGTGGCGATCACGCACGGTGATGCTCCGGCAACGTTCGATCAGCTCGCGCCCTCCTCGCGCGTCACTCTCACGTTCCGGCACGCCGGCGAGCAGCGCTCGCTGTCCCGGATCGCCGTCCAACTGTGACCGGCAACACTCCTGGCAGCGCCGAGCTTCCGACGGAGACCAGATCATGAAAACCAAGGAGACAGTCATCTTCACCAACCGGCGAACGGCAGCGCTCGTCGCACTCATCACACTGCGTTTGATGGGCGACCGATGAGCTCCATCATGTCCGAGGCGCAAAATCTCGACGCGAGTGGCAGGACCGACCGCGGGCGCGTTCGCAGGTTCAATGAAGACCACTTCTTGATTGGGCAGTTGGACAAGTCCCTGTTCGTAACCCAAACCAGCTTGCCTGCCGGCGGTCCACGTCGACTCATTGGCGCGCCAGAAGGGCAGGTCCTGTGCGTGGCAGATGGTCTCGGGGGCCATGTCGCTGGCGAGCGAGCGAGTGCGGCGGCCGTCGACAGCACCATGCACTATCTCTTGCACACCATGCCGTGCTTCTTCCGAGCGCGCAGTCTGTGCGATGACGAATTGCGAAAGCAATTGACTACAGCCTTTCAGCAGGCCCAGAGCGAATTGAGGCTACAGATGGCGCACGATCAGGAACTGCGCGGGATGGGCACGACGCTGACGCTCGCGTTCGTGCAGTGGCCATGGCTGCATCTGGTGCACGTTGGCGACAGTCGGTGCTACCTGCTTCGCGATGGCTTGCGGCAGATATCCACCGACCACACGATCGTGCAACGGCTCATCGACTCGGGCACGGTGTCGGTCGCCGAAGCGCAGAACTCTCCGTTGCGGCACGCGCTGTGGAACGCCATCGGCCAGAGCGGGAGCGCGCCCTACGTCGAGATTGCCAAGCACGAGCTGCGCGCCGGGGACACCATCTTGCTCTGCAGCGATGGACTGACGAACCACCTTGAGGATGCGGCGATCGGGGACATTCTCGAGGCCGCCAAAGATGCATGCGAAGCAACGATGCGCCTGATCGAAGCAGCCAATGACGCAGGCGGGAGCGACAACATTACGGCAATCGTAGTACGCGTTCCCGCGGGTCTGGACCCCGAGCACCCTGACGACGTTCGCTTGAGGCAGGATCCGCCGGATGCGACGCGACTGTGCGGGCCGCCGTTTGCGGACCTTAGGGCTGACAAAGACTGACTGTCCGGATGGGTCGTTGGGTCGTCGGTGTGACCAAAGGGGAGGGGTGCCTTGGCAGCAACCTCAAGGGATTGCGTGCCATTGTTCTAGCGGCCTTGTGGACGTGCTGGCCCATTAGGGCCCGGAGTCGGATCCCATGGTGGCGGGTCCCCAGGCGGACGTGGGGCCTGTGGGCCATCGGGCTTGGGTGTTCTCGGCACTGGGTCTGAGGGCACTGGGTCCGAGGGCACTGGCGTTGCCGGTACTGGATTCGGCGGCACTGGGACCTCGGGCCCGGGGTCGGGCGGGGGATCAGGATTGCCGAGGCGAGCATTCGTTAGCGTTCGTATTGTCATTGGGTGTCTTTCCGGATCACAAGATCTGATTCGCGTTCACGCCGAAGTGTTCGGCCGCTTGCACCTGCTTCGCCTTGATCGGAGGGATCGCGGCCTTGTCAAGGATCGGGGCGCTAGCGAGCTTGGTTGGGTCTTGGAGTCGCAAGAACCTGGGTGGGCGAACGACGGTGCATGCAGCCCATGGCAGAAGTTGCGCACGACCTACCGGCTTGCGCACGGTCTTGACCGTAAGCCAGAGCACGCGCTTCGTGGCCGAGTGGATCCAGGCGCCATCGCGCGGCAAGCTGACGCGGCCCGCGACGCGATGCAGCCGCGTGATCGCGAGCAATTGCGTGGCGAGTACGGACGCGCACGCACCGGTTTTCGACGGCTGTTGTTGTTTCCATTTGCCAAGCCCCACGACGGCAGACGGACCGAGTCCAGTTACGAGTGCCTTCTCGGCATGCAACCAGGTGACGTCCTTGGCCACGAGTTGCGTGCGCTTTCGGATCTTCGCGTTGGCGGGCTCGGCGGTGAGGGGACGCAGTACGAACTTCGTCACGCGGCCTTGGGTATCGATCTCGAGATCATCGACGATTGCCACCGGACGCAAGATGTTCGTTTGCAGCCCGGCTGCGCTGCGCAGTGGCTCGCGAACGTGGAGCTTTTGGCCGAGCCACGCCGACATGGACACCAGGACCGGTGCCGTGGGCTGTTGCGGTGCCGGTTCGGGCCTTTGGGCCACGGACATGCAACTCAGCGTGAGTGCGACGAAGCTGGGAAGAAGGTGTCTCATGATTCGGTTCGGGGATTGGATGAAGAACGGCCTAGCAGTGGTGGTGCGAGTACACGTGACTTGACGTGGCGATCGATGCGAATGGGCAGCAGAGCGGCGAATGCCTTACCGCGACGCAGTGGTTGGCAGAACGCCGGCAGTGAACGTCATGGCGGTGGCGATGATGCTCGATCCGCCGTCGTGGGGCAGAAGGGCGGTCGCGATATCGCTGCCCGCTTCGTTGGTGGTCACGCTGACCAAAACGGTGCCAGAGTCGACCTGGTGTTCCAACTCCTCCCGGATCTGGCTGTTCGTCACGCTACCGATCGCGAGCCCGATCACCGCGCCGCCGGCTGTCATGCCGAGACTCGCGATGACGCCGGTCGAAACGGTGCCGAGAGCCATGATGAGAACGCCTGCCACCACGACTCCGCCCACAGCGCCAACTACCAATCCCAGCAGCACGGCACGCTTCGTACCGGCGACTCTGTCGGCGATGAGCTCGTGACGATTGTGGGTCCGGGCGTCGATGATGCGAACCTGCTGGTTGCGGAAGCCCGCTTTGGCCAAGGATGCCATCGCGGTGGTCGCAGCGTGCCGGTCGCCAAAAATGCCAGTTATCATTGTGTTCATGACTCGGGGTGCGATGCAATTGCCACGCCACGGCTCCGGCATTCGCGACGGGCTACCGCATCCCGCGCTTTGTCTGACCGCGAATCGCCGGTCGGTTCGTTGCCGTGGCGGCGGCAACCCGGTTTCTACAATTGACGGTCGTCGGTTGTGCGTCAGCGATCACGTGATTCGCGACAAGCGCCTCTTGCTCTGAGACAGCGCACACTCGGTGTGACCGCAGTGACAGACGCTTTCACCTGGCGCCCCCATGTTGAAGGCTTCGGGTACGGCGGCATGCGTCACACTCGATCCCTCTTCGCGGCAATGCTTGCAGCAGTAGTGGTCGGCGGACATCGATGGCACATCGCAGTTGCAGTGCAGGTGCGCACAACGGGTAGTAAGGGTCATGTTGAGTGCCTTGGAGCAACCTGCGTGCCGGTGATGGGACGAATGTGCGGTCGCCAAGAATACAACGTTGCCTCGTATCGTGTGACGGCACCGATGCGACGGCTGCCAGCTTCATTAGACGGCCGCACAACCCGACGCTTGGCACGCAACGGAGCATGCTGAATCGAAGTTACCGCAGGTTTGCAAGTCACTCCGAGGTCGGACCCCAGTCGCGGCACGCTCATTGCTCCAAGCCCAGCATCATGGCAGCGCCCAACGCCTACGCCGCAGGAGTGATTGGGAGCTGACTTGACGGCCTTACCGAGTCACGGCGCCGCGCGGATTCAGGTGTGTCTCACGCCGATTTCACTTGGCGCTCATGTCCTTGTCGTAGGTTGCCAATCACGGCGATCTTGCGATCACCCACTGCGACCCCCGGAGTCCAAAATGCCCGATACAGCTCTCACTCTCCTATTCCTCGGCTACCTGGTCATCTTCGTGATCGGCCTGGTTGCTGGTCAAGGGGTGCTGTCATGAGTTCTGAGGCCACGCGCGCTTTCGAGAGGGTCGGCCGGATCGGGAGAGCCCGGTCGACGCCGCCCACCGATCGGAATCTGCGCCAGCAGATGACGAACGTGCGGGAGGCGTTCCGCCTGCGTCGATTGGCCCGTGCCCAACGCAATCTCTACGATTTCTACGACGAACACAGCATGTTCGACGAAGCCGGTAGATCTCGGCGCCTCATGATGCACCTGTTGCGCACGGCGCGCACGCATTGGCGTTGTACGCTGGGTTTGGTGTCATGACGCCGGTCCTCGATCGCGGGTCTCATGGCGCTAAGCGTTATCGGCACCCTCGGAGAAGATCGGCTTCGACAACCATGTCGGCCGTGGCGCAGCAGGTACCAACGCACCGTTTGCCGGCATACCCTGCGCATTTTGCGAGTCACGTTTCATGAACACGCATCGCCTACTCGGCGTCGCCATGCTGTGCGTCGGCTTGTTCCTCCTTTGCTTCGGGTTGGGTGCTACGAATACGATCGGCGAAACCATCACGGAGGGCATCACCGGTCATTACACCGATAAGACCACCTGGTACATCGTTGGCGGCTCGGTTGTGGCTGTTGTAGGTGGGCTGTTGGCGTTCTTTGGCAGTGGTCGGACCAGCGTCGCATGAATCACGCAGTGCGAACGTCCCGCCTTGGCTTCGCCAGTGGCCAACCACATGCAGTCGCAGATCTACGAGGATTTGACCCGAAGGGCCAATTCGCGACCGTTGCCGGTGGTGTTGTCCCTATACTGATGAAGTCACCTGGAGACGCCATGCGCATCCTGCTCATTGAAGACAACACCAAGCTTGCACAATCGATCAAGGTAAGCTTGGAGGAGCAGGGCTACTGCGTCGATGTCGTCGGCACGGTTCAGGACGGTGATGAAGCAGCAGTGATCGATCGCCACGACGCGATCGTGATCGACGTGATGCTGCCCGACGGCGACGGCGTGCAACTGTGCCGACAGTTGCGCCGCCAGAACGTTGCAACGCCAATCCTCATGTTGTCCGCGCTCGGCTCGACGCAGCAGAAGATCGACGGCCTCGATGCCGGCGCCGACGACTACCTCAGCAAACCGTTCCAGACCGAGGAACTCTTGGCGCGATTGCGCAGCTTGCTCCGCCGGTCGCAGGCAACCGAGGGCGCGGTGATGCAATCTGGCGACCTCGTCATGGACCTGCAGCAGCACCGGGTGTCCCTCGGCGGTGTCGAGCTCAACCTCTCGGCCAAGGAGTTTGCTCTGCTCGAATACATGATGCGCAGTCCTGGCAAGCTGCTGACTCGCACGATGATCAGCGAGAGCGTCTGGGACATGAACTACGAATCGGGCAGCAACGTGATCGACGTCTACGTTTCGAGTTTGCGTCGCAAGATTGACTGTAGTCCGGCGAAGCGCCGGATCGAGACGGTCGTCGGTAGTGGCTATCGATTCGTCGAGGTCGCCGGTCCAGAGGTAGGCGAACGGGAAAACAACTTGCATGGTGACGCCCCGGCCCGGGCAGCCGCCA
>JBNMNW010000074.1:0-21092 GCA_051278165.1 Planctomycetota bacterium
ACCCTTCACACCATGTCGGCCCGCCAAATCCTCGCCGAAGCCACCGATTCGACTGCGTTTCGGCGAACCAACCCGGTGCGAACGTCACGCACCTGGTCGATTCGCCTCCCGTGACGCAGACTCCTAGAGCGCGCGATTCGTTAGCCGTTCGCGCAGTGATTCGGACTTCCGGGCGGTGCGACCGGACTGGGCGTTGACGGCAACCTCCCCGCACGCCAACGTCGTGACCGTGAGCTACCTTGGACTCGATATCGGCGGCAGTAAGTGTCGCTACGAATGGTGGCCGGAAGGCAGCGTCGACAGCGGCGTGACCAACCCGGTGCATCCTGCCGTCGACGACAATGTCGCCGAGAAGCTGGCGCAGACATTGCATGCCATCACCGCCACCGCGCCGCAGGCCGTCGTCATTGCCATGGCGGGAGTCGACGCGTCGGCCAAGCAGACTCTGCGCGAGCAGTTGCCGAACCATGGCATTAGCTATCCGGTCGCCATCGTCGAGGACACCATTGCCGCCGCCGCTGCCGCCGGTCTGCGTGAAGAGCCAGGGCTCTTGCTGTGGTCGGGCACCGGATCGTTCGCCATCGCGCGCGGCCAAGACGGTCAGCTCGCCAGGGTTGGCGGCCGCGGGTTCGCGTTCAGCGACGAAGGCAGCGGCTATGACCTGGTGCGCAGGGCGGTGGTGGCTGTGCTGCATGCGATCGATGGCCGGGGTCGCGAGACGCTGTTGGTCGACACTCTGACCAAGGCCTTCGGCGCGGGCTCGCCGCAACGGCTTGGTGGCGTGGTGCAACGCTTGCGGCCGCGTGACGTCGCGAGTCGCCTGCCGGTGATTCTTGAGGCCTACGAGCAGGATGACTGGACGGCAGCTGATGTCTTGCAGAACGCCATGTTCCAGCTGACCCAGCTTGGCATCGCGGCTCTCAAGCGAGTCGGCAGTTCTGCTGTCGCTGGCACCCGCGTTGCCTTCGGCGGCGGCGTGCTCGAACACAACCCGGTCATCCGCGATGGCCTCGAGCGCACCCTGCAGGCTTCGTTTGGCGGTGAACTCGACCTGCGACCATTGCCGTCGAATGCAGCAGCACTGGCCACGGCGCAATTGGCGTCTGCCTGGCACCAAGGCGACGCCGTTGCCAAGGAGTGGGTCGAACGTGTCTCGCTCTGACATGGTTCTCAAGGACGGCCGCGTCATTCCGAAGGAGTGCCTCGCCGCGACGTTCTCACGCAGCGGTGGTGCTGGCGGCCAACACGTCAACAAGACCGAGAGCCGCGTTGACCTGCGCCTCGACTTCGAAGCAGCGCGTGAGGTGTTGGGGGACTACGACGTCACCCGGATCAAACGGGCGCTGGCCTTGCGTCTCGATGCCGATGGCCGGTTGATGGCAGTCTCGAGCGAGCACAAGAGCCAGTTCCAGAACTACCGCGCTGCCGTCGAGCGCATGATCGCCTGGATCGCGCAGGCGTTGGTTCGGCAGAAACGCCGCATCAAGACCAAGCCGACGCGCGGCAGCAAGATGCGCCGCCTCGACGAAAAGAAGCGTCGCGGTAACATCAAGAAGGGTCGTCAGAGCAAGCCCGAACGCGACTGAGGTATGCTGTTGTGCGATGCCCGCGCCCAGGACCTAGCCCGCGCCCAGAACCCAGTCTACGCCCAGAACCCTGTCTACGCCCAGGACCCAGCCCGCGCCCAGAACCCAGCCCGCGCCCAGGACCTAGCCCGCGCCCAGAACCCAGTCCGCGCCCAGGACCCTGTCTACGCGTAGATCCCGCGCATGCGGGTGGTCTCGGCGACCCGGTCGACGCCCAGCATGTAGGCAGCGATGCGGTTGGATTCGCCGAAGCGTTGCGCCATGTCGACGGTTGCTGCGAACGAGTCGACCATGATGCGCTCCATGCGCTCTTCGACTTCGCGCTGGGTCCAGAAGAACGACATGCGGTCCTGCACCCACTCGAAGTAGCTGACCGTGACGCCGCCGGCGTTGGCCAGGATGTCGGGCACGACGAACACGCCCTTGTCATCCAGGATCTTGTCTGCGTTGGCGGTCACCGGACCGTTGGCGCCTTCGACGATGATCTTGGCCTGAATCTTCGACGCGTTTTTGCTGTTGATGACGTTCTCGGTCGCGGCTGGAACGAGGATGTCGACCGGCAGCTCGAGCAGCTCGTTGTTGCTCAGTCGATCGCCGCCCTTGAAGCCGTCGAGCTTGCGTTGCACCTTCATGTGCTCGCGCAAGCCGGCGAGGTCGAGGCCGTTTTCGTTGTAGAGCGCACCGTGCACGTCACTCATCGCAACGACCTTGACGCCGATGCTCGCGAGTTGCAGAGCCGAGATCATGCCGACGTTGCCCGAACCTTGAACGGCAACGGTGCACTCCTTCGGGTTCATGCCGAGGTGCCTGAGCGCTTCGCGCGCACACAGCATCACGCCACGACCAGTCGCTTCGATCCGACCAAGCGAACCACCGAGGCTGATGGGCTTGCCGGTGACCGACGCCGGTAGGTAGGCGCGGCTGTGCATGGAATACGTGTCCATGAACCACGCCATGATCTGCCCATCCGTGCCCATGTCGGGCGCGGGCACGTCACGGTCCGGACCGATGAAGTCCATGATGCCGGTGACGTAGCGACGCGTGAGGCGCTCGAGCTCGCCCTTCGACATCTTGAACGGATCGCAAACGACACCGCCCTTACCACCTCCAAACGGCACGTTGACGACCGCACACTTCCACGTCATCCACGCGGCAAGTGCCCGCACTTCCTGGCGGTTGACGTTCATCGCAAAGCGGATGCCGCCCTTGGCGGGCCCGCGCGATGTCGAGTGTTGCACACGGAAACCTTCAAACACTTCGACCGACCCGTCGTCCATGACGACGGGCATGCTGATCCTGATCTCGCGCTCACAGGTGCGCAAAATCGAGATCAGGTTGGGTTCGAGGCCGAGGCGGGCGGAGGCCAGATCGAGTCTGGCTTCCATCGCGTGATAGGGATTGTCTTCGCTGGCGACTTGAGGTTTCATGCCTGGAGAGGGCGCTTGCGTAGCGTTGCGAGGTGCCGGAACGTATGTGTAGTGAAGCACGCTATCAACACAGCTGCGACTCCAGATGACCCGGATCTGTCGATTGTTATTGGAGAACACGCTCCAACGGTCCGCGGCTTTTGGTTTGGACGCCTAGGACAGACCGTTCGCTGCGTGCCTTGGCGGCGCACAATGTTCGCGGTTGTTGGCTCTGAAACGCTCTACGCGAAGCTCTACAGGCGCCGCAAGCGAACTGCAGCTGCGGAATGGCACTGGCTGCACATGCTGCCGTTGCTGGGCATCGAATCCGCTCAGCCGATTGCATGGCTGGCCGATCGGCGCGCGAGCTTAATTGTGACCTCTGCTGTTAAGGGGCGTTCGCTCGACGCGTGGCTCGTGGACGCGGCGGCAGAGGATTGGCTCGGCGAAGTCTTCGACTATGCCTGCCGCGAGGTCGCCCCGTTCTCAAGGCGCCTGCACGACCAAGGTTTGATCCATCGCGACCTGAATTGCGCGCACTTGTTTGTGACGGACCCGAGGTCGGCGGGGCGGCCCGCGGTCATCGACGTCGAACGTATGTTCCGCCCGCGCTGGCGTTGGCGGCGCTGGGTGGTCAAAGAGTTGGCGTCGTTGCTGGCGTCGTCACCGGTGCCGGTGCCGATACGAGTCGCGCTGCGATTCCTGTGCTGCTACCAGCCGGAGTTGACGACGCGACAGCGACGCAGGCTGGCGCGCGCCGTCGGTCGCAAGGTGGCGCGCGTCTTGGCCCATCAACCGCGCTTCGGTTAGCGGGCGTTGCGGTGATCCACACGGCTGGATCTGGGCGGCGGTTGTGGCCAGCAAGTGGTAGCGCCGATGGCGAATCGATTGCTAGCGAACCGCGGCTGTGGCTAGAACGTTCGATGCAGCGATATCCGCTGGATTGGTCACTGGGCTACCTACTACGGCTACCCAGCACTTGCGCTTTCGTGAGGGCTGTTTTGACTGCCGCCCTTCTTAGCAAACCTTCTTGGCAAGTCTTCTTAGCAAGTCGTCAACTCAACGACGCGATGCTTAACCGCCCGTCTGCGGCGCGACCCGGCGGCGTCGCCAGCGAGACGTCAGAGCGACACCGACAAGGCCGGTGCCAACTAGGAGAAGGGTGCTTGGTTCGGGTACTGGTTGAGCACCGGTTTCCGATCCAGGGTTTGAAGACGCCGCCGAGAGCGATTCCATACCTGGTTCTTGCGTGCGCATTCCGGACGCCAATTTTGGCGCATGCGCACCCACGGGGAAGCCGTTCCCGGGGATTGAAAGTGTCTGACCTAGGCAGGGGGCCAGACTCATCAGGATGGTGACGAGTAAGGAGGGCAGTCGCACGATGCGACCTCGCGAGTTTGCAGGACTTAGGTGCGGAGACAGCGGAACGTTGGGGAGGCAACGTCTCGGGCGAGAGATATGTAGGCTAGCTTGGAAACCCAGTTCGACAAGCTGGGTCTACGATTTTGCCGGATTGAATTGAGACGTTTGCGGTGCACTTCATCTGAGGGTAAGGTGCCCGCGCCTGGTCTCTGGACAGCCGCCGGCAGCTTTTGCTGCGGGAGGAAAGTCCGGGCTCCTCAGGGCAGGGTGGTGGGTAACGCCCACCGTTCGCAAGAACAGGGAAAGTGCCACAGAAATCAAACCGCCGGACTGCTCGCAGGACTTGCTCCTAAAGGCGACGGCAAGGATGAAACGGTGAGGTAAGAGCTCACCGCACCCCGCACGAGCGGGGTGGCACGGCAAACCCCACCCGGAGGAAGACCGAGTAGGAGGATCGCGCGGCCCGCGCTTAGGTCCTCGGGTAGGTCGTTGGCGACCGTCCGCAAGGGCGGTTCTAGAGAAATGGCTGTCACCGCTTCGGCGGCACCAGAACCCGGCTTACGGAGACCAGGCAACTTTTTCGTTCCCGCTGAGCACGCGCCACGGCCGGCGTGGGCTGCGGCAGACACCGCGGCGGTCCGTGCTCAGCGGGGCGACGCCCCGCTTCCGCGCGGCCTTGGGTGTCTTTCTTGCCACGCCGGCCGTGGCACGCACTCAGCGGGAACGGGCCACGCCCTCGCGGGTGTGGGGGTGATGGGACCTGTGAGACCTGCGTACTGTACCCGGTTCAGACCACAGGTTTTGGGCTTGGTCTGTGGCTGGGCTCGCGGGGGGCTGGGCTAGCGGGGGCGGCGGAGGAAGTCGCGGTAGCGCTCTAGGATGACTAGGGCGGAGATGCTGTCGGCGTGGTCCTTGCGGCGCTTGGCTTTCATGCCGCCTTGTTTTAGGCGCTCGTGGGCTTCGTCGGTGGTGTGGCTTTCGTCGACGGTGGCTACTGGGAGCGGGGTGGCCGCTTGCAGAAGATCTACGAACTTCTGGGTATGTTGGGCTCGTTCGCCGGGAGTGCCGTCGAGAGTTAACGGCAGGCCGACGACGATGCCTTGGGTGTCGCGCTCCTCGGCCTGGGCTAGGACCTGCTTGATGACTTCTTGTTGGTCGCGGCTGTCGATACGGCCCAGTGGAACGGCGATGGTGCCGGTCCAGTCGGTGGCCGCCAGGCCAGTGCGGGCGTCGCCGAAGTCGACCGCGAGGATGCGGGATTTGGGAGTGAGTGGATCGGTCACAGCAGGTCTTGGCGGCCTTGTTCGCGGAGGTGGTCGACCAACTTCTTGAGTTGGTCCGCCTTGTCCTTGGGACAGACGAGAACGGCATCGCCGACCGCGGCTACGACCAGATTGTCGACACCGAAGACGGTGACCGTGCGTTTGCCCTCGGCGTAGATGATGTTGCCTTCGGCTTCGAGTGAATGCGCGTCGGCACCCTCGTGCAGCGAGAAGTGGTTGTTGTCGGGGGTGGCTTCGAGCACGCGGGCAAGCGCTGGGAAGCTGCCAACGTCATCCCAATGTGCGGTGCATTCGACGACGGCAATGCGACTGGCCTTCTCCATCACGGCGAAGTCGATCGAGATCTTCGGCGCTTTCTTGAATGCGCGAATCAGCTGCGGCCGCTTGTTGGCCTTGATCGCGGCCAACATGAGGGTGGTGGCGTTTGCCAATTGTGGTTCGTGCTCGGTGAAGGCCTTCTGCATCGCGCCAATCTCGAACACGAAGATGCCGCTGTTCCACCAGAAGTTGCCGGAGTCGACGAATTGCTTGGCGGTCGCAACATCTGGCTTTTCACGGAAGCACTTGGTCGCGAATGCGCGGGGCAGAGCCGTCTCCGCCGTCTCGCCGCCGGTCGCCCCGCCTGCTGTTGCGGCTCCGTTGATTGCCTCGCCCAGCTCGATGTAGCCGTAGCCGGTCGCCGGGAACGTTGGCGGGATGCCGAACGTGACCAGGGTTTCGCCGTCGCTGGCCAGCGCCTGCGCGCGTGCGACCATGCGTTCGAACTCGGGCACCGGATCGATCACCTGGTCTGCTGGCAAGACGATCAGCGTTGCCTCGGGGTCGCGCGCGGCAATCGTCGCCATCGCAAAGGCGATGCACGGCGCGGTGTCGCGCGGCTCGGGTTCGATCAGCACCTGTTCGATCGGGAAGTCGAGCAACAGTTTGCCGACCGCCTTCTTTTGGGCGCGGTTGGTGACGATCCAGATGTTCTCCGGTTCGCAGATGCCGCTGAGTCGATCGATGGCGGCAGCAATCATCGGCTTGCCGCCGGCGAGCGGCAGCAGTTGCTTTGGCCTGACTTGTCTACTGGCGGGCCAAAAACGGGTGCCAGATCCCCCTGCCATGATTACCGCGTGCACCGATGCCATGCGACACAGCATCGGGTTCACGCTCTCGTTATCAATCAGTGATCAGTAACCAGGCGTCTTCGTCTTCTCGCGCGCGGGTGGCATCGGCAGCACCGGCGGTCGCTTCGGCGTGCTGCCACCGACCAATTGCGTGCTGGCGCGCAGGTCGCGCAGGTGGCCGTAGAGGCGGAAGCTGACCAGGTTCTGGGCGAGATACTCGATCAGCGGCATGACCAGCGGGTCGGCGGACTGCCCAAGCAGGTTGTCGAGCTCCATCTTGACGTCGAGGTAGCCATCGAGGTTGAGCTGGCCCGCGCCCTTGGCTGCGAGGATGTCCGAACGGATCTCTAGTTGGTCGAACACGATCGCCTGATCCGTCAGGCGATAGGTCACATCCATTTGGTTGAACCTGGGTTGGTCCGCCGCCGGCAGCTGCGCGTAGATGGCCTTGAACAATGGCACCTTGCCGAGGTCGGCACGCTCGATCTTCAACGTGCCTTCGGCAACGGCGCCGACGACGTTGCTGCCGTCGAGACGGCGTAAGGTGGCGCGGCCACTGGCGCTGCCGGTGTACGGAGGGTTCTCCCAGCCGGTTTTGCTGAGCAGTGAGAACACGTCAATGCCCTCGTAGGCAAGGTCGGCGGCGAGTCGGCCCAAGGGCACGTTTGGCGCCGGCAGCAGGTAGGTCAGCGCGGCGAGATTCGGATCGGCGTTGCCCAGTTCGCCATCGTGAATGCGGGTCTTCAGGGTGCGCAGGGTCAGGCGTTCTGCGTCGGCGGTGAACTCGGCTTCGACCGCTTCGAACGAGTGACCAAACAACGACAGCGAACCGCGGCCAAGCGTTCCGATCAGTTGGCCCCCGTCATCGGTTACCGAGCTTTCGCTCAAAGTCACGAGACCGTGCAGGTTGTCGACTTTGATGCCTTCGCGGCCAGTGCCGAGCAACATGTCGACTCCATCGAGGCCGATTGTGCCACTGAGCGTCGTCTCAAACGGCTTCTTGCTGTCGCCGGTCGGGATCGCAAATCGCAAGCGCAGACCATCAACATCTGCTTGGCCGCGCAGTTGCCGTTGGCGCACCGCTTGACGCAGCGGTCCGGAGAACAGGTTGGCGAGGCCGTCGTCGATTGGGAAGTTCTTGGCGTGCACTTCGAACGAGATCTCGGTGCGGCCATCGTCCTTCGGCAGTTGGCGCACGCGGCCGTTGGCGCAGTGCACGATGGCCTTGCCAAGCTCGCCGCGCACGTCGCGGAACGTCAGTTCACCCTTCTCTATGTGCAGCTCGCCGGTCATGTGTTCGGCCGGCTTGGGCAGCATCGGCGCTTCCGATCGCACATCGACGAGTTGTACGACCACGGCTAGATTATCACCGTCTGACATGCCGCTGCGCTCGCGCACCACTAGATCGATGCGACCTGAAGGCTTCAGCGACGACCACGTGGCGAAGTCGAGTGCGCCTAATTCTCCAAGGCTCATGCCTAGTTGTTCGCACAGTTCCAGATCGCGCACGACGAACGCGAGGTCGCGCATGACCTTCTCGCCGGACTCGATGTGGCCGAGCAGTGCCAGTTGTGCGGGTTCGGCATTCTGGTTTTCTAGGCGACCGCGCAGCGCGTCAAAGTCGATGCGCGCCTGGGCTCCCGATCCCTGCACCAGAACCTGACCATTCAGACCCGTGGCGCGCCATGGCTCGACCGGCAGTTTCAGGTCGACATCGTGCAGCGACAAACGCACGTCGTGGAATAGCGGGTCGCTCGACTGCGGTCGCCATACCTTGATCTCGCCAGACAGTCGGCCGGTGGGGGCGGTCTTGCGCCACTGATCTTCGAGCTCGGGCACGACCATGGCGACGCCCTTGAGCAGGTCCTCATCGAGAACCAGTTGCTCAGCGGTGATCACCGCTTCGAAGCAATCGTCGACGGTGTGATCTTGGCGCAGTGGAATGCGCCCGCGCATCGTCAAACCGCCATTGCCGTGGCGACCGGTCAGATCAAAGCGGGCATCGTTCTGACGAATGCGAATGCTGCCACGCAGGCTGTCGAGGCTGTATGGGAAGCCTTCCCAACGCATCGCCGCCTCGCGCGGCTTGATCTCGACGAAGAACCCGCCAGGCAATTCGCTCTTCGGTCGCACCATGACGTGCACCTCGGCGCGGCCACTGGGGGCTAGCTTCTTGTAGAGGTCACCATCGTCTCGCAGCAGGGTCGCGAGCGCCTTCGCCAGCTCCTCACTAAATGCGACGCTGTCACTGTGAATGTCGAGACTGGTGTCTTCCCCGGACGGCTGGCTCAGATCAATGCGACCCTTCATCGTGACCTTGCCGTTGCCCGCAGCCGCCGGAATCGAGGCCTTCAGATCCTCGAACAGCAGCCACTTGCCGCGCAGGCGGACACGACCGCTCGCTTGTTCCATCGCCAGTGGGAACCCGATGCGATCCTCACTGTCACCAAAGCCGCGGAACGTCATCTTGACGTCGCGCATGGTGAGGTCCATCTCGGCAATGCCGTCCGGACTGGTCGGGTTCTTCAGGTAGAGATCGATGTCGCCGCGGCCCGCTGTTGGGCGCAGCGCTTCGACGAGATCTTTGCCGATCGGGAACGTGCGCAGGGCAGCCAGTGAGTTGCCGTCGACTAAGACGTTGCGCCCATCTGCCCGAAGGTCAAACGACAAGCCGGTGCCGCCATCGCCATCTGTGGAGCTGTTGAAGCCGCTGACGTTGGTCGTGATCGATAGCTGGCCGGTGTCGTTGTTCTGTTCGATCGTGGCCCGCATCGAGCCTTCGCCGCTGGTGTCGGCGAACAACGTCAGGTTCGCGTGACGAACGATCGCCGGCAGGTCCTTCTTGTCGACGTGCACATCGGTGCATTTGGCCAGCAGTTGCAGCGACGGCTGTTGGTTGGCTGCCGACTTCGGCGGGACGCTGTAGGTCAGGCTCAACGATTCGATTTCGCCACCGAGATCGACTTCCTGGTTCTCGACCTGGGCGAGTCTTACTAGGTAGGCGACGACTTGCTGGCTGCAACGCACATCCTTGGTGGTGACCGTTAGCTGCACCGCACCAGTTTCGATGTCGACTTCGCCACTCACGGATAGTCGCGCCGCCGGCTCGGCCAGGCTCAGTTCGCCGCGGATCTGAAGCTTGTTAGGGTCGCCTGCCAGTGGCGCCACAGTTACCTGGATCTCGTCGCAGGTTAGCGGCCGTTCTGCTTCGCGAAGGTGCACGACGGCCGTTCCGGAACGGATCTCGACCACCGGGATATCGCGGGCTGGGCTATCCGCCGTGGTCGTATCCTTCGGTCGGAACAGGTCGCTGAGCGTCGGCCATACCGGCCCGCACTCGATCTTGAGGCCTTCGAGGATGACGTGTCGAAGCTGCACGCCAGCTCCGAACAAGTCGGACTGCACATCGATGTTTGCCGTCTCAATCTGGGCAAGCTTGCGATCGGGGTAGGTCGGATCGACCACCTCGAAGTCGCGAATCTGCAGGCGACCAGCTTCAAGATTGATGCTCGTTGCGCCGATTTCCGTGGGTGCCGCGAAAGCTTGTTTCAGCTCACGGCGCAC
Organism: Planctomycetota bacterium; assembly: GCA_051278165.1. Taxonomy (GTDB): domain Bacteria; phylum Planctomycetota; class UBA1135; order UBA1135; family UBA2386. Next base: position 10,311 of record JBNMNW010000074.1, read on the forward strand.
GAAATCGGTCGCTACTTGCGAGTTTTGTAGCAAAGCCCAAGTTGTGATTCCGAGAACGGAAACGAGAGCTATCGACAGCAGCAGGATGCGGCGCCAGTTCATGCGGGGTTCACTCTAGCCGATGTTGGTAGTTGCTTGATACGCCGATGACGACGTTCCCGAACTCGTTGTTTCTGGCCGTTCTACGCCATTTGCGAAGGATCGCGCTGAGCGGGTCGAAATGGCCGAATGGACGCTGAATTCGATGGTTTCGGGGCTGTCAGCTCGTCAGGCGAATGTTGTGCACTGCTCTGAGTCGAGTTCGCAAACGTCGAGAACAGGCTCCAAAACGCAGTTTCCATGTCGTTTTTGTTGTTGACAGTCGAGCGAATGCGGTCAAACTTCGCGCCAGTTCGCTGGGGGGCACGGCACTTCGTCGTGACCGGGCGAACAGAACCTCAGTAAGCAGAGAATCAAATGGCTGCCAAGAAGAAGACCAAGAAGAAGGCCGTGAAGGCGAAGGGCCCGGTTGAGCTGATCATTTCGAAGTCGCGCACCAAGGGCGCGGTCAAGAAGTCGAACGTCTCCTCCGAGTTCTACGGCGCTCTCGACCAAGCTGTTCGCGGGATGATCGCGAGTGCAGAAGGTCGCGCTTCGGCCAACGGCCGCAAGACGCTCCGTCCGCAAGACCTGTAAGCTTCGGCTTATTAGTTGGCTTGGCTGGCCTAGCTAGTCAAATCGACACCGCTGAAGGGGGTTCGCTCCCAGGTCATTCAGCTCGCAATGCGACCCGAACATCTCGATGAGGTGTTCGGGTCGTGTTCGTTTGTGGGGAGCCCTTCTGCTAAGGAAGTGTGACCTAGACCCTTCTGGGTCCAGAGCCTCTGGACCTAGAACCTTCGGGGAGCAGTAGGACCTGCGAGCACTGCTGCAGGGGCCAGACCTCGAGCCGCCGCTCTGGAGGAATCGCTGGCGAACGCGCCGTCTACGCGCCCTTTACGCGTCGTCGCCGAGGTCGCTTTCGACCTCGAGTTGCCCAAACGCCGCCCGCTCCGCCGCGATCATCTTGGTTCGCAGGTCGCTCGACACCACTTCCAGCAGCGCGTCGTCGGCGTTCTTGTCGATGGTGACCGGGTCGCCGTAGTGCACGAGCACCCGGGCGAACGGCTTGGGAATACACATGCGGTCCCAGCTTTTGAATCGCCACGCGCGACTCATCGCGGTCGATACCGGAATGATCGGCACACCAGTTGCGCGCGCCAGCCACGCTGCGCCCGCATTGATGCTGTGTCGTGGCCCGCGCGGCCCATCCGGAGTGATCACCAGCTGCCCATCCGCCGCCAGCAGTTCGTGCATTTCGCGCATGGCCGTCGCGCCGCGCTTGCTCAGCGAGCCGCGCACGACTTGGTAGCGGAACTTGTCGAGGGCACGCTTCGCAAGCCCGCCGTCGTCGCTGGGCGATACCAGAACCCCGATGTTGCGGCGGCAGTGGAGCTTGACCGGCATCAGCGCCAGCATGCGGCCGTGCCACATCGTGCAGACCCACGGTCGCTCGCTCCGCAGCAGCTCAAGGCCTGCTTCGCCGGTGCGTTCGATGCGCCAAGTTCGTGCGATCAGCCGCAATATCAACGGAGCCAACCACTCGACCAGCACGGTTCCGAGCCGTCGCCGGAACCGTCGAAAGCGCTTGCGTCCGGCCTTATTCCTGCCTTGCGCCTCGCGTTCGGCGGTCAGTTTGGCGACCGTTTCCCGGCGGGCCTGTCTTTGCTCGCGTGCATCCACAGGTGGGGGAGCATGAAGGATGGCCCTTGTCGACGTAGTAAGGAATGGCAGGTTTCTGCTACAAACTCGGCCACGTTCCCCGACCTAATCGCGCATGCAATCCCGTTCTTCGGCGGCAGTCGCCGCTACGCCTGATCAGTTGGCCGCAGTTGATGCGGCGATCTCCCGACTTGCCACCCTGCGTGGCGCGTGCTTGCCAATGATGCATGCGATCCAAGCAGAACTTGGGTTCGTGCCTCATGAAGCGATTCAGCGCATCGCCGACACGCTCAACCTGTCGCGCGCCGATGTGCATGGTGTGCTGACCTACTACCACGACTTCCGCACCGAGGCGCCGGGTCGCCACGTGCTCAAGGTCTGCCGCGCCGAGTCGTGTCAGGCGATGGGTAGCGAGACGCTCGAAGATCACCTGCACGAACAGCATGGCGTGGCGATGGGGGAAACCTCGGCCGACGGCGACGTGACGGTCGAGCCAATTTATTGCCTCGGCAACTGCGCGCTGTCGCCAGCGGTGATGCTGGACGGCAAGGTCCATGGTCGAGTTAGCACGGAGCGTTTGGATGCTCTGTTGCAGCGAGCCAAGAACAGCACCGGAGATAAGTCGTGAGCGTCACCATCTACGTGCCGCGCGACAGTGCGGCGTTGTCCGTTGGCGCCAACGACGTCGCCGACGCCGTCATTCGCGAAGCCGGCTCCCGCAACCTCGACGTGCAATTGGTGCGCAATGGTTCGCGCGGCATGTTGTGGCTCGAGACCATGGTCGAAGTGGCCACCGATGCCGGCCGCATCGCGTATGGCCCGGTCACCGATACGGATGTCGCAAGTCTGTTCGACGCCGACTTGACGACCGGTGGCGAGCACGCGCTGCGCCTCGGCAAGACCGACGACCTGCCGTGGCTGCAGAAGCAGACCAGGTTGACGTTCGCTCGCGTTGGCGTGACCGATCCGATCAGTCTCGACGACTACAGCGAACACGACGGTCTGGTTGGCCTGAAGAAGGCGTTGGCCATGGAGCCCACGGCGATCGTTGAAGCGGTAGTGGCGTCCGGCCTGCGCGGTCGCGGTGGTGCTGGCTTTCCTGCCGGCATCAAATGGCGCACCGTGCTCGGTGCCGAGGCGGACCAGAAATACATCGCGTGCAATGCCGATGAAGGTGATTCGGGCACGTTCTCCGATCGCATGATCATGGAGGGCGATCCCTACTGTCTGCTCGAAGGCATGGCGATCGCTGGCCTCGCCGTCGGTGCGACCGAGGGCTACATCTACCTGCGCTCCGAGTATCCCGATGCGCACATCGTGCTGACGACCGCGATCCAACGGGCGCGCGCCGCTGGCTGGCTCGGCAGTGATGTGCTCGGCTCCGGTAAAGCGTTTGATGTGCACGTTCGTCTGGGTGCCGGTAGCTACGTCTGTGGCGAAGAGACGGCGATGCTAGAAAGCCTCGAAGGCAAGCGCGGCATCGTGCGCGCCAAGCCCCCCTTGCCGGCGCTCGAAGGCCTCTGGGGTAAGCCAACCGTCGTAAACAACGTCATGACGTTGGCTGCGATTCCGTTCATCCTCGACCAAGGTGGCGAGGCCTACGCGGCCTACGGCACCGGCCGCAGCCTCGGCACGCTGCCCTACCAGTTGGCTGGCAACATCAAGCAAGGCGGCTTGGTCGAAGTGCCGCTCGGCGTCACCATTCGCGAACTGCTCTACGACTTTGGTGGTGGATCAGCGACCGGTCGCCCGATTCGCGCGATCCAGGTCGGCGGCCCGTTGGGTGCGTACTTGCCTGAATCGAAGTTCGACACGCCAGCTGACTACGAGTCGCTTGCTGCGGCCGGTGGTCTGTTGGGTCACGGCGGCATCGTTGTGTTCGACGACACCGTCGACATGTCGAAGATGGCGCGCTACGCGATGGAGTTCTGTGCGATCGAATCGTGCGGCAAGTGCACGCCGTGCCGGATCGGCAGCACCCGGGGCGTAGAAGTCGTCGACCGCCTGGTCGAAGGCAAGAACCGTAAGAAGGACGAGGCGCTGCTGCGCGACCTGTGCGACACGATGACTAGCGCGTCGTTGTGTGCCATGGGTGGCTTGACGCCGCTGCCGGTTCTGAGCGCGCTCGACCACTTCCCGGAAGACTTCGTCAAGTCCTAGTGAGCTTGGCTGCGGTGGCCAAGGCATGTTTAGATCGCGGGCACTGCGGCAAACCCAATGCGCAAAGTCAGCGTTGCCGCAGCCAGATCCACCTGGCCAGTAGCCCCGTGCGACCGGACAAATTTGGTTGGCTAGGCATGCGGCACGACGCGCACGCGATCGTGCTGGAGCCCGCCGCGCCGCATTCGCTGACGCGGAGCCTGATGATCACGACGGACGGTAGCTAGAGCTGTCATCTCGTCGTTTAGGCGCTGAACTTAGCGAACTCGATTGCCGGCACAGCTTGTGGCAGAACGAATTGCTCGTTGTGATGCGCTATTCCCGAACTCGCCCGCGCACCGCGCACGGCCGCCACTGGCTGCCAAATCGTCATTCGGCAGCCGTTGGCGCCCAATCAAGCATCGCTCGATCGCCATCGTTACTTGACGCGACGGCCCGCACAACGTGCACTGTATAACCCTCCCATAGGGCCACTCCGCAATGTACTCCAACAAGGTCGTCGACTTCGGCACGCCAGCAAAGCGTTCCGCCAACACCGTCACCGTTCACATCGACGGCAAGCCCATCTGCGTCCCGGAAGGCACTTCCGTGATGCGCGCCGCCGTCGAGGCTGGCGTGCAGGTCCCCAAGCTGTGCGCGACCGATTCGCTCGAGTCGTTTGGCAGCTGCCGGCTGTGCCTGGTCGAGATCGACGGCCGCCGCGGCACGCCCGCTTCGTGCACGACGCCGTGCGACGATGGCATGCAGGTGACGACGCAGTCGAAGAAACTGGCCAAGTTGCGTCGCGGCGTGATGGAACTCTACATCTCCGACCACCCGCTCGACTGCTTGACTTGCCCCGCCAACGGCAATTGCGAACTGCAGGACATGGCCGGTGCGGTTGGCCTGCGCGACGTTCGCTACGGTTACGAAGGTGAGAATCACCTCGTGCAGGAGAAGGACGAGTCGAACCCATACTTCTCGTTCGACCCGACCAAGTGCATCGTCTGTTCACGGTGCGTGCGCGCTTGCGAAGAAACGCAGGGCACGTTCGCGCTGACGGTCGAGGGCCGCGGCTTCAATTCGAAGATCGCCGCCGGTCCGACCAACTTCTTTGATTCCGAATGCGTGTCGTGTGGCGCCTGCGTGCAGGCGTGTCCGACGTCGACGCTGATGGAGAAGTCGATCGTCGACGCCGGCCAACCCGACCACGCGGTCACGACCACCTGCGCCTACTGCGGCGTCGGCTGTTCGTTCCGCGCCGAGATGCAGGGCAGCGAAGTCGTTCGCATGGTGCCGCATAAGGACGGCAAGGCGAACCACGGCCACAGTTGCGTTAAGGGTCGCTTTGCGTGGGGCTATGCAACGCACCCCGACCGCGTCAAGCAGCCGATGATCCGCAGCAAGATCACCGACCCGTGGCGCGAAGTGTCGTGGGAAGAGGCGTTCGAATACGCGGCCTCCGAGATCAAGCGCATCCAAGCGAAGTATGGTCAGGCCTCGACCGGTGGCATCACCAGTTCGCGCTGCACCAACGAAGAGACGTTCCTCCTACAGAAGCTGGTTCGCGCCGGTTTCGGCAACAACAACGTCGACACCTGCGCCCGCGTCTGCCACTCGCCAACCGGCTACGGCCTCAAGACGACGCTCGGCGAATCCGCCGGCACCCAGGACTTCGACAGCATCGATTTCTCTGATTGCGTGATCGTGCTCGGCGCCAATCCGACCGACGGCCACCCGGTGTTCGCATCGCGCATGAAGAGGCGCCTGCGCGAAGGCGCGACGCTGATCGTCATCGACCCGCGCCAGATCGACCTGGTGCGCTCGCCGCACGTCGAAGCCAGCTTCCACCTACAGCTGCGTCCGGGCTCCAACGTCGCCGTGATGAACGCGCTCGCGCACGTTGTCGTGACCGAAGGCCTGGAGTCCAAGGACTACATCGCCGAACGCTGCGACATGGAGGACTACGGCAAGTGGAAGGCGTTCATCAGCGAAGAACGCAATTCGCCAGAAGCGCTCGAAGAGCACACTGGGGTGCCCGCAGACCAGATCCGCGGTGCCGCGCGCTTGTTCGCCAAGGCCCCCAACGGCGCGCTCTACTACGGCCTCGGCGTCACCGAGCACAGCCAAGGTTCGACTGGCGTCATGACGATCGCAAACCTCGCGATGCTGACCGGCAACATCGGTCGCCCCGGCGTCGGCGTGAACCCGCTGCGCGGTCAAAACAACGTGCAAGGCGCGTGTGACATGGGGTCGTTCCCGCACGAACTACCCGGTTACCGTCACGTCTCCGATCCCGCCGTGCGCGAACTGTTCGGCGCGGAGTGGGGCGTCAAGATCCAACCCGAGCCGGGCCTGCGCATTCCGAACATGTTCGACGCCGCTGTCGATGGTTCGTTCAAGGCGCTCTACGTGCAAGGTGAAGACATCGCGCAGTCGGACCCCGATACGCAGCACGTGCAGAAGGCGCTCGAATCGCTCGAGTGCTTGATCGTTCAAGACATCTTCATGAACGAGACGGCGAAGTACGCCCACGTGATCTTCCCCGGCAGTTCGTTCCTCGAGAAGGACGGCACGTTCACCAACGCCGAGCGCCGCATCAGCAGGGTGCGCAAGGTCATGCCGCCGCTAGCCGGACTCGCCGACTGGGAGGTCACCGTTCGCTTCGCGGAAGCACTCGGCTACCGCATGAACTACTCGCACCCGAGTGAGGTCATGGATGAGATTGCTCGCCTGACGCCGACCTTTACCGGGGTCAGTTACACCAAGCTCGACAAGCTCGGCAGCATCCAGTGGCCGTGCAACGACGTCGCGCCGGAAGGCACGCCCTACATGCACGAGAACGAGTTCGTGCGCGGTAAGGGCAAGTTCGTGCTGACCGAGTTCCAGGCGACGCCCGAGCGCACCACCCGCAAGTTCCCGCTGATCCTGACCACCGGTCGAATCCTGAGTCAATACAACGTCGGCGCCCAAACGCGCCGCACGCACAACCAGGTCTGGCACGACGAGGACACCATCGAGCTGCACCCTCACGACGCCGAGAACCGCGGCATCGAGAACGGTGACATGGTCTCGATGCAAAGCCGCAAGGGTGATACCACGATGCGCTGCATGGTCACCGAACGCATGCAGCCGGGCGTCGTCTACACGACCTTCCACCACCCGGAATCGGGCGCCAACGTCGTCACCACCGAGAACTCGGACTGGGCAACCAACTGCCCCGAATACAAGGTCACGGCCGTGCAGATTCGGAAGGTCACGTCGGACAAGAGTGAGTGGCAGCAGCGCTTCGACGCGTTCGCCGAGCAACAAGACGGTCTCGCCCGCCAAGGCTTCGCCGGCGACTCCGAACAAGGCGGTAAGTAACCATGGAAGTCGCAAAGCTAGTCACCATGGCGAACCAGATCGCCGGGTTCTTCGCTACCGAACCCGACCGTCCAATCGCCATCGCCGGCACCGCCAACCACATCCAGAAGTTCTGGGAGCCGCGCATGCGCAAAACGCTGCTCGAAGCGTTTGATGCTGGTGGCGATCACGGCCTGCATGAGCTGGTGGTCGCTGCGATCACCGAGCATCGCGCCGGTTTCGAACCGATCACTGTGTGACTGGCGAGCTGCTGCTCTTCATTCCGACCGCGCTGATGTGGGGCGGTTCGGTGGCGAGTCCTAATTTTCGTGCGGTCACCGCGCTAGTAGCCGTGGCGTTGGTGCTGGCAATCGTGACCTTGTGATGGTCTGGCCAGACGTTGAAGTAGCGTGGAAGGCTGTGCCAAAATCGACGGTACCTCGCGTTGCAGCTGATCGTCCAAGGCGTTGGATCAGCAGATTGTTGAGGTCTGTCCGCGACGATCATTACGGCTACACTGGAGCTAATGAGACGCGAAGATTGGCTGTGGTTGGTGCTCAAGGCAGCTGGCTTGTGGTTGGTCGTGACCGCAATCGAGGTGATGTCGCTCGCTAGCTGGTCTTGGTTTGACTACGGCGAGTCTGATACGGCAGGTCGAGAGCAGCTCCTTCGTGTGGCAGTCCCGCTGGCCGCTGGGCTGGGTCTGCTCCTGATAGATTTTGCGCGCTGGCTACCGCTGGTGCCGCCCGAGGCGGCCCCGCAGCCTGAGCGCGTTTCGACGATGTCGCGGTCGGATTGGGTGTGGGTCGGCCTCAAGGTCGTGGGGGCGTACTACGGCATGATGATGGTCGTCTACGTTGGTCAAGTTGTGACCCTTGTTTCTGGCGGAGTGTCCGAGTGGTGCCTACGGATGATCGGGCCCGCGGTGTGTCTGGCACTATCCCTATGGCTCTTGCTAGGCGACAGGGTGTGGCGTGTCGCCACGCGGGACTCGGTGACTGGAGACTCGGTGACTGGAGACTCGGTGACTGGAGACTCGGTGACTGGGGAATCTGTGACCGGGGAATCCGTGACGCGAGACCCAGGGCGGAAACTCAGGCAAGCGCGAGATGTCTTCATCGTCGTGATGGTGTTTGTGGCTCTGGGCTCATTGCCAATCCTCCTGCTTTGGTGGGTTGATTGGAGCAATGGGTGAGACCTTCGCTGCCATCACCAAAGCCAAAGGCTCTAGGCGGACAGCGCATGAAGGTTCGAGCACGCAATGGCTGGCTTGATCTTGCTGCACATGCTGTTGGGGCTCCGTCGATCGCGGCTGCATTCGTGCTCGGTAGAAGATACGTCGCGCGGCTAGTTCTCGGCGATCGCTTCGAGAGCCTTCTGCCAGGCCGTTAGCGCGCTGTGGCCATTCGGTGACAACTCGTAGTGGCCTCGCTTGACGCGATCAAACCAGCCGTAGTGGTTGTCTTGCAGAATGTGCGCGGCACGTTCGACGGCAGCTCGCTTGCGTAAGTCGCCCAGCTTGAGTGCACCAGCGCTAGCCAGTTCTCGCGCGCAGCGAAGGGCGTCTTGGCGATAGGCCGTGACGCGCTGCTTGGTCGCCGACCCGCCGAGTTCTGGATCACCGATGCGTTCGCTAAACTCCTTGAGTAAGCGATCGCGACGAGTCGCATTGCACCTCGGTCGATACGGTGCCGGGTCGAGCACGGCGGTGACTTTGTTGCGCATCGAGACCGTTAGCAAGCCGAGCCCGAGCCGGCGTAGCAAGCTGGTGACTTGCGTGCTGCGTGAACGGAACGAGGCGCTTTGGCCTTTGCCAACTCGGAACGCGATATAAACGGTGTTGGCTGCGGACAGTCGGTCGACCGCCTGCAGGATCAGCGCCAAGTTGAGTTGCGTCTTCAGCTCGACGATCACCGGCCCCTCGTCGCCGCGCACTGCGACGACGTCGCACTCGCCGATCTCTCCTTTGACGGCGTAACCCTGCTTTTCAAGGAACCGTTTGATCGGTGGATAGAGGTCGACTTCAGCCATGGCGCGGCGCCGCATCCTAGCAGTGCAGCAGTCTCGGTTCTTGCTCGCGCTTGGCGATGATTGGCCAATGTGGTGACGTGACTGCTCGATTGCGAATGGGGCCGTCGCTGGTCAGGCCTGGGAAGACGAGGCTGCCGAGCGCGTCTGATATCGGGGCTGGCGCCGGACACGTGACGTAGGCTAAGCAACGAGCCGAACAACAAGATGGCGCGACGCGATAGCATGCCGTCTTCGTGGCCGCAGCAAGGTTCTCGGCGGTGCGGGCAAGAATGGGTGAAGCGTATGAACCTCACGATGGTGCACGGAGACTTGTTGGCGCAGGACGTGGACGCGATCGTCAACGCGTGGAATCGCAACATCATCCCTTGGTGGTTGTTGATTCCCCAGGGCGTGTCCGGCGTGATCAAGAAGCGAGCTGGTTACGCGCCGTTCCGTGAGCTCGGCCGTCATGGGCCGATTTCGTTGGGTGGTGCTGTCGTGACCGGCGCTGGCCGCTTGCCGCACAAAGCGATCATTCATGTCGCCGGCATCAACATGCTGTGGCGGTCGTCCGAGGCGTCGATTCGTGGCTGTGTGCGCAGTGCGATGGCCCGGGCGCGCGAGCATCAGTTTACGTCTGTGGCGATGCCGTTGATCGGGGCTGGCACTGGCGGCGGCCGTCAGGAACTGGTGCTCGGGTGGATGTGGCACGAGTTGGCGGGCATCGACTTCGACGGGGAAGTGCGCGTCGTACAGTTTCGGCGATAGCTGCTCGGGCGGGTGGGTGCTTGAATAGCTTCGAGATGACCGAACCGACCGAATTGGATTATGACGACGACGCCACCTTTGACGCCTGGTGTGTGGAGCTGCGCACCGAGATTGGGGTCTACCTGACTAGCGAGGGCTATGAGCACGGCAAGATTCTCGAGTGGCCAGCCTGGAACATTGCGCCGCATGTCGCGATGTGGGCCATCGAGAGCCCGACGCAGCCCGGCTATGTCGGCGCCTGGGTGCTGTGCGGCAACTTGCCGATGGACTACATCGAGGGTGACAGCCTCGGGACCCCGCGCCAAGCGATGTCGGCCATCGCCGCTCGCTGGCAGGAACTCATCGACAACATGAAATCGGGCAAGCCAACCGAAGGCGTGGTGATCGAAACGGGCGTCGAGCCTGAGCAGATGGTTGCGATGATGGAAAGTCGCGTGAGCGTGTTGCGCCAGTTGGTCGAAGACGGTGATGCGTGGATCGAAGACGCCGCTAGTGATGCTGACGAATGATCGTCGACAGCGACTGAATAGACGCTGAGCGCTGCCTGGCCTCTAGGAGTCTGCGCCACGGGCGAGCAAACCGCCATGCACGCACCCTTCACACCATGTCGGCCCGCCAAATCCTCGCCGAAGCCACCGATTCGACTACGTTTCGGCGAACCAACCCGGTGCGAAAGTCACGCACCTGGTCGATTCGCCTCCCGTGACGCAGACTCCTAGAAGCGCCACGGCGACTGAGCGTCTGCGCGTTCTGCTTGCTGACCACTCTTCAGTCGCGTGC
>JBNMNW010000075.1:0-20842 GCA_051278165.1 Planctomycetota bacterium
CGGGGTAGCCGTGAAGCCAGCAAGCTGGCATCACGTTTACTGGGCGTGCAGGCGCATCGCGTGGGCTCAGCTCTCGAGATGACTGTTCGTTAGCTAGCGGGGTAGCCGTGAAGCCAGCGAGCTGGCCCATCGCCACAATTTCGCACCGTATGACGCGTGCCATCTGGAATCGTCAGCTCGTCGCCGGCGTTCATTCGGATGATGCGGCCGTCGAGTTCGATCTGGCAGGTGCCTTCGAGCAAGAAAACTAGCTCGTCGACGTCGTGTTCGAAGTCATGCCAAACCTGGTTGGGCGGATCGATCCACAGTTCACAAGTGAACCCGCGGTTCGCCCAGTCGGCTTGTACTGCTTCCAAGTGGATCTTGGTTGGGTGCATCGTGACGCCTCCCGAACGTTTGACGCGTGGTGGTGAACAGGTCGTAGTCAACGGCGGTTGACCGCGGCAAACCATACCCTGTTCCGCATGGGAAGAATGGCTTTGCGCAAGTGCGCGCGGACACGGTGGTGAATTTTGCAGGGGACGGTGCTCCGTCTAAGTAGGGGTCTACCGGCAGTGGTGATGCCGCTAAGGGGTCATAAGCCCGCTTACTACGCTGGTAACCCTTCCCAGCACCGAGTTGGGCGTTCTTCCCGCCTTACATCGCCAGGATCAAAGGCGTTGGCTGGAAGGGATTCCAAGAAGCTGCCGAGGCTGTTTGGCGCGGAATCCACTCGGAGTCCAGCGAGTGGCTCGCCGGGGTTGCCGTGGCTTGCCAGCATCGTCGCCTGCGGGGCCTGCGGCAAGGCGTGTGCGAAACTAGGGTTCGTACAGAGGTCGAGGTTGGGCAAAGCCAACCTCGACAAAAAACTACGGATGGGGCATGGAGCACCGCCCGTAATAGTTTCCGCCCTTCAGACCCCGCGCAAGCGCGAGACGTGCTGGTCAGCTCGCTGACCGGCCAGCAGCACCAAGAGCTTTCGCTCTGGAACAGACCCCTCTGATTCGCGATGCCGTCTCGGCGTCCGAGATGCTCACACAGGATCTAAAGGACGGGAAAGAACCCCGTCGGGAGGCATGGTCCCAACGGAACACCTCTAGGACGGCAGCAGCATCGTCCTGGGTTCCGTTGTCCTTTCGAAAAAACGGACTTCTCTGCCAAGGTTCAAATGAGCGACTTCGCTCCTGCCAGAGAGGTTGCGGCCCGTGGTTGGCCGGCGTGTAGTGCCGTGCTGCGCCAACTGGCAGCGAGCCAGCGGTCGTGCTTGCTGCGGTACTTGCCGCCAAGCGTGCAGAGAAACTTGCCGTGAAACTACGGGAGCTGCAGCGGCGCTTGGTCGCCGGTTTTGGCTAGCTCTTGGATGTGCTTGTGCACCTGCATCGCGCGTTTCACGCATTGGTCACTGTTGTGGTACTCGTAGCGACCAAATCGACCGAACGTCAGGTAGCCGCTCTCGTCGAACCATTTGCGAACTCGGGCGATGCGCGCCGCGAACTCGAGATCCTGGTCGATGTAGGCGAACTTGTTGTTGCACGCCTCGAGCAGCACAATCTGTTCTTCGCGCAGGATGCCGGCGTTGGCGAGGCCCTTGGCGACGCTCTGCAGCCACTCCTTGTCGTCGTGGCGATGTTGGCCTCGGTGGGTGACTTCCGCGAGGAAGCAGCCGTGGCCTTCGGGCGCGTTGAACTTCGAGTAGTTGCTGTAGTAGGTGACGCGGTTGGTTGGCCCCTGCTCCTTAAACGGCAGGTAGATCCAGCTCAGGTCGGGCAGCGGTTCGTCGATCTTGACGCCAATCATGACGTTGACTAGCGAGATCGGCACCAGCGCCTGGATGTCTTTGCGGATCTCGGCGGGGATGTCTTGGATGACGCCTTCGATCTGCGGCAGCGGCACCGTGTTGACGACCAGGTCGTAGGCCTCGCCGTTGACCTTGAAGCCGTCGTTGGTCTTCTCGACGCGTTGCACGTCTACATTGCACTGCAGGTCGAAGCCGCCGTTTTGCACGGTGCCCTTGACCATGGCCTCAAAGCCGCCGTGCAGCGGGAACCAGAACACCGATTGGTGGGTGTAGCCGTCGGTTTCGACGCCGATCGACGAACGTAAGATGTCTTCAATCGGTGCTTCGGGCACGCGGCCGGCGACCCAGTCGCTAGCCATCGTCTGCAGGTCACGTTCCCAGATCTTTTCGTTGTAAGGGACCATGAAGTGCTTCGCGAAGCCTTCGCCCATGCGCCATTGGATCCAGTCGCCGAAGTTTTCGGGACACGGCTTGCCTATGCGCCGCTCCACGTAGGACTCGATGTAGCCCTTCATGCACTCGACGTTGGCTTCCTTGGGGAGGTGGCCGACGCCATTTTCGAACGGGTAGGGGACCCAGCGATCGTGCCAACGAATCCGCGTCTTGCGTTCGACGCGTTGGGTGCCGGCTTCGCCGCCGCAGCGGTCTAGCTGCCACTGAAGAACTTCCTTGTCCTTGGAGAACAGGATGTGACCACCGGCTTCGTCGAACGTGAACTCGCCATACTTGCGACTTTTACACAAGCCGCCGGGCCGCTCGGTCTTTTCGAGCACGGTTACGTTATGCCCATCGGCCGCGAGCATGCGGGCCAAGGCGCAACCAGAGATTCCGCCACCTAGGATGGCAATTTTCACGACAGGGACTCCAATCTCGAGAGAGGCATTCGGAATGAATGCTACCCACAGGCAGCGCTGGGGGACGAGTCCAAAGCGCACGAGACTTCGGCGTCGCCTTGCTCGATAGTGTCGCGCCCTTGACGACGCCGGAATCCGTAAGTCCCGATTCGAAGCAAACCGCAAACTCGCGCGAGAGCATGGCGGTTTGGGCGCTCGCGATGTCGGCGTTCGTGCTCAACCTGAACTCTAATGTGATGGGCGCGCTGTTGCCGTTCATTAAGAGCGAGTTCGCCTTCGCCGACGACGGCGCCTTTTGGCTGCTGGCGGCCGCGGGCATCGGGTCAGCTGTGGGGGCGTTCTTCGTCCCCGATGTTTCGCGCCGCTTTGGCCGCCGGTCGGTCTTGGTTGCCAGCCTGTCGTTGTTCGTCGTCGCAAGCCTGCTGCACATGGTTGTCACGGCCTACTGGCCACTGCTCGGCTTGCGTGTGCTGGCCGGCCTAGCCACTGGGTTGGCCTACGCGACAGCGTCGGCCGCCGCGGCGGAGATTGCGCCGTACGAACGGCGGGGCGCCGTCATGGGGCGCTTCAACGCCGTCATGTTCCTGGCGATCCCGTTGGGTCTGCCGCTCGCGGTCTTGCTGGCGACGACGGGCTACTGGTCCATCACGTTCGCTGTGCAGGCGGCGGTTGGCGCGATTGCGATCGTGCTGTCACTGCGGTGCGTGCCGGCGTTGCCCGCGAGCCCGGGCGGCCGTCGTTGGCCGTTGCTGAAGAACCCAGCCGTCGTTGCGGTGCTGTTGTCGACGATGTTGCACGTCGGCTCGTTCTTCACGGTCGTGCAGATGGCGACATCATGGCTCGACGAATCGGGCATGGTGCCGAAGGAAGATCAGGTCTGGGTCTGGGTTGGCCTTGGCGCGTTGTCCGTCGTTGGCAGCGCGCTATTCGGCAAGTTTTCGGACAAGGTTGGCAAGCGGCAGTTCGTGCTCGCGACGTCGGCCATCTTGGTGCTCTGCTTCGCCGTGCTGTCGCGCGGGCCATCGCCGATGGTGCTGTTGCTAGTTGGCTGTGTGTTGGCGCTCGCCGCCGCGGCGCGCACCGGGCCGTTGCAGGCTTTGGTTTCCGGGTTGGTGCCAGCGGATCAGCTCGGTGCGCTCATGGGACTGCGCGGCTTCAGCATGCAGGTCGGCATCTTCCTGTTTGCGATGGGGGCTGCGGGGCTCACCCAGCGCCTCGGGTTTGAAGGCGTGTTCATACTGGCCGCTGGTTGCCAGTTCTTCTCGTACCTTGCGATTCGCTTCGGGGTTCGCGAGCCGAGCAAGTTGGCCTGAGCAAGTTGGCGTCCGCTCCCGTTGCGAATCGGCAACAAGCCCCCGCTCTCACTGGCCACACCGTCAGCCAACATGCGCTGTGGCGCGCCTTCTGTTACTTGCAGAACCTAACAACCCTATGAAGCGAAGCATCGCCAACCTCTGCCTCCTGGCAGTTCCCTTTGCCACTAGCTGCATCAGCAGCTCGACCTACCAGCACTTGGTTGGCAGTGACGGCTACGAAATATCCCGCCACGAATCACCGGATGGTGCCGAAGAGATCTTCCGCCTGCGCAGCGGCAAGGCGATCAGGCTGACGACCAGTTACGAGCGCGAGCGTCCGTTCCTGGGCTTCCAGGCGGAGGAATTGACCAAGGATCGAGCCGCGCGCCGCGGCACCAAGCCGTACGCAGGATTGCTCGTTACCGGTTCGTATCCCGGCTCAAGTGCCAAGCTGGGCGGTGTGCTTCCGAATGACGTATTGGTCAGTATCGCCGGCAAAGAGGTGGTCTACATCGAACAACTAGCAGCGGTGGAGGCGACGCTTAGCGACCAACAGGAAGTTCCGATTCGGTTGCTGCGGGGTGATGATGAAATCGGTCTGACCCTGCGTGCCAACCTGCTCAGCGAGACTGTTCAAGACGTCCAAGACATCCGTCTCGAAGAGCCTCGGCCCACGCCGCGTCCGTACGCTGGCGTCCACCTGCGCGGCATTCCGCAGGTTTGGGCCGAGCGCATGCTGGGCGAAGGCAAGAACGGTGTCTTGGCTGCCGAAGTCGAGGTCGGTTCTCCTGCATGGATCGCCGGTGTCCGCGGCGGCGACCTGATCGAAACCATGGATGGCCAACCGGTCCCGCCGGTCGAAGAGATGTCGTCGCGAGTCGCGGCACTTGGCGAGGCAGGCAGTTCGACCACGTGGGGCGTGCGGCGCGAAGTTGGTCGCACGTTCGCAGCGACGATCGAACTCGAGGACTACAGCGGCACCGCCAGCTTTGTCCTGCCGCTCGTGTTCAACTCGAGCAATACCACCTACGAAGACACCTGGCGTCTCGGCATGGGCTTGATCATGGGCAACCGCAACCGCTACATCCCGGATCAAACCACCCGCGCCGTCAAAACAGAGAACACGTTCAGCGCCCTACTCGGCCTGATCCACATCTCCTCTGACCCAGAGGAAACCCGAGTGCGCCTGCTATGGCTCATCCACTTCGACACGTAGCGATGCTCGAGAGCACGCCTCAGGCTGGCGCTGGGCTGCGTCAGAGCTGCGCGGCGCAAATGCTCAGCGTGGCGAGGCCACGCTTCCGCTTGGCTTGCTGGTCTTCCTTGCCAGCGTCAGCCTGAGGCGCACTCTCGAGCCTCGCTAGTACTCGGTACTCGGTGTTTGGACTTGTTGGTACGGTGCCTGGACTGGAAACAACATCTTCGCCTGCTGGCGGTGACGGGGAACTTTTTAGAGTTGGCAGGTGGGGCACCAGTAGGTGCTGCGGCCTTGTTGGGTGGCGTGCTTGATGGGGGTTTTGCAGCGTGGGCAGGGTTGGTCTTTGCGTTCGTAGACCTTTAGTTCTCGGGCGAAGTAGCCGGCGTCTTCGGAGACTCCGACATAGTCGCGGAAGCTGGTGCCGCCGGCTTTGATTGCCGCGGTGAGCACGTTGCGGATGGCCCCGGCGAGGGCGTTGGCTTCGGACTTGGTTAGGGACTTGGCGGCGCGTCGGGGACGGACTTGGGCGTGCCAGCAGGATTCGCTGGCGTAGATGTTGCCGACGCCGACCAGCAGGTTGCCGTTCATGATCAGCTGCTTGATGGCGACTTTGCGGTTGCGCGTGATGCGATGCAGGAACGCGCCGTCGAACTCGGGTTCTAGCGGTTCTTGGCCAAGGTTCTTGATGCGGGGGTGTTCGGCGAAGGTCGCCAGTTCGGCGACATCGAGGGCGCCGAAGCGTCGCGGATCAATGAAGCGCATCAGGCGATCGCCGAAGTCCATGCGCCAGTGCTCGTGCTTGCGATACTCGGGGCGCTCGGCGTCCTTTTCGATCTGTTCGACGATCACGCGGCCGGTCATGCCCAGGTGAATCAGTGCCATCGGGGCGTCCGGGCCGTCGAAATGCACCAGCATGTATTTGGAACGGCGCGTGACGGCGGTGCATTTCCGGTCGACCAGCCCCGCCAGAGCCTGTTTTGGCATTGGCCAGCGGAGATCGTCGCGCTGCAGCTTTAGGGCGCGTAGGCGGCGGCCAACTAGGTGCGGCTCGGCGCCGCGGCGAACAGTCTCGACTTCAGGTAGCTCAGGCACGGACGTTCATCCTCGCCTCCCGCCCAGGGAATCTCTATCATCCTTCGCCCCGAACGCTGGACGTCCCCGCGCTTTCGGGATCAAAGCCAATGGAATCTGATCCGCCAATCGAAGCGCTGCACCATATCGGGGTCGCAGTGCACTCGCTCGACGAGGCCCTCCCCAAATGGACCGATGGGTTCGGCCTCACGCTGCATTCTGTGGACGAAGTGCCGACCGAGAAGGTCAAGGTCGCCGTTTTGATGGCCGGCACCACGCGCATCGAACTGCTCGAACCGACCAGTGACGATTCGCCGATCGCGAAGTTCTTGGCGAAGCGTGGCCCCGGCGTGCACCACCTCGCGTTCCAAGTTGGCGATTGCCAGGTGAAGGTCGACGCCATGGCGGCGGCCGGTGCCCCGATGTTAAACCTGATTCCGAACCCCGGTGCTCACGACTGCAAGGTTGCGTTCGTGCACCCTAAACACCTCGGCGGCGTTTTGGCCGAACTCGTAGAAGACCCGCACGCGCAGGAAGCCAAGCATGACTGATCACAAGAAGAAGCTGGAAGAGCTGCGCGATCGTTCCGTGCAAGGCGGCGGTGAGCAGCGAATCGCTGCGCAACATGAGCGCGGCAAGCTGACCGCGCGCGAACGTGTTGACCTGCTCGTCGATCCGGGCAGCTTTGTCGAGATGGATCGATTCGTGACACACCGCTGTCGCGACTTCGGCATGGACTCCGACAAGAACACGATCCTCGGCGATGGAGTTGTGACTGGCAGTGCCCGCATCGACGGCCGGCCGGTCTACTTGTTCGCGCAGGACTTCACCGTGTTCGGTGGCAGCCTGTCTGAAACGCACGCACAGAAGATCGTCAAGGTCATGGACGCGGCGATGAAGATCGGTGTGCCAATGATCGGTTTGTGCGACTCCGGTGGCGCGCGCATTCAAGAAGGCGTCGTGTCGCTCGGTGGCTACGCCGACATCTTCCTTCGCAATACGCTCGCCAGTGGCGTGATCCCGCAGATCAGCGCGATCATGGGCCCGTGCGCCGGCGGTGCGGTGTATTCGCCGTCGATCACCGACTTCATCATGATGGTCGAAGGCACGAGCTTCATGCACATCACCGGACCCGACGTGGTCAAGACGGTGACGCACGAAGACACGACCAGCGAAGAACTCGGCGGCGCGCGCGTGCACAGCGAAGTCTCGGGCGTGGCGCACTTCACGGCTGCCGATGACGCGGCGTGCTTGATGCAGTTGCGTGAGTTGCTGTCGTTCTTGCCGCTCAACAACGCCGAGGATCCGCCGTTCTGCGCGACCACGGATGACCCGAACCGCATGGATGAAGAGCTCGACACGATCGTGCCCGACTCCAGCGACAAGCCTTATGACATGAAGAATGTCATCAAGCGCGTGGTCGACGATGGCAAGTTCTTCGAAGTGCACTCGCGCTACGCCAAGAACATCCTGTGTGGCTTTGCACGACTCGGCGGCCGCGTTGTCGGCATCGTCGGCAACCAGCCAGCACACCTCGCTGGCGTGCTCGATATCAAGGCCAGCATCAAGGGGGCGCGCTTCGTTCGCTTCTGTGATGCGTTCAACGTGCCGCTGGTGGTCTTTGAAGATGTGCCAGGTTTCCTGCCGGGCACCGAGCAGGAGTGGGGCGGCATCATCACGCACGGCGCCAAGCTTCTGTATGCGTTCTGTGAAGCGACTGTGCCGCGCATGACGGTGATCACGCGCAAGGCCTACGGCGGTGCTTACACCGTCATGAACAACCGCCACATCCGCAGCGACTTTGTGGTCGCTTGGCCACAGGCCGAGATTGCGGTGATGGGCGCGGAAGGCGCCGCCAAGATCGTGTTTCGCGGCGATATCAAGAACGCCGACGATCCCGTGGCTGAAGAGAAGCGTCTCGTCGAGGGTTACAAAGAAAAGTTCGCCAACCCTTACCAGGCGGCGGCCCGTGGCTACGTCGATGATGTCATCGACCCGCGCCGCACGCGGCCGGCGCTGATTCAGGCGTTGGAACTGCTGCGCAGCAAGCGCGACACGAACCCGGCCAAGAAGCACGGCAACATCCCACTTTAGTCTCTTGGCCGTTTTTGTATGGGCCTCGTTAGCTTGGCCCGCTCTAGCCAGCCCTCCCTCTAGCTAGGGGCTGGGGCTGGTCGCCGCTCTCTGAATAGAGAAGACCGCACACGAGATTATCTTGGGTGCGGCGGCGCCTGCGTAGTGCGCGATTGTCCCTGCGGTGTGAGTCAAGCTCCCGCCGGTTCCCTGCTGTCGACCACTTTCAGCTAGAGCACCAAGCTCCGTCTGGCGTCAGCTACGTTCCTCGGCATAGAGTGCGGATTCACCGTCCGCTCAACCGAACACGAATCTCATGTCCACATCGAACGATAGGCTGGTTTTCTGGGGCTGCTTCATTGCACTCATCACGACTGCATTTGCATTCATCACCCGAGCGTTTCTGGTCAATATACCAGACCTGTGGCCGGCACAGTTCGGCTTGGACAATGTTCAAGGGCAAGAGTTGTTTGGCGCCGGCATCTGGCCGTTTGCGATCAGCATCATCTTGTTCAGCCTGATCATCGATCGCATTGGCTACCGCGCGGCGATGATCTTCAGCGTCGTGTGCTACGCGATTTACTCCTACATGGCCTTGCAGGCATACGGGATCGTCAACGCGGAGGGGCTCAGTGAGGCGGACCTCGCGATGGCTCGAGCTGATGCCTACGAATACCTCTATTGGGGGTCGGTTGTGCTAGGACTTGGTAACGGCACCGTCGAAGCCTTCATCAATCCGGTGGTGGCAACGATGTTCAGCCGGGAGAAGACCAAGTGGCTCAACATCCTGCATGCTGGTTGGCCCGGCGGCCTAGTGATCGGTGGCTTGCTAACGATCGGGCTTGGCGCACAGGTGACCGAAGACTGGCGCGTCTTGATCTACCTGATTGCGTTGCCGGCGGTCGCCTACTTGCTGATCCTGATGTTTGTGCGATTCCCGGTTAACGAACGGGTCGCTGCCGGAACCTCCTATCGCGAGATGCTCGGCGAGTTCGGCATCATTGGCGCCGCCATCGCTGGCTTCTTGATTGTCAAGCAGCTTGGGCAGGTGTTCGGGTGGTCGGACGGCGTCGTCTATGGCGTTCTCATCGCACTGGTGTTGGCCTACGGCGCCTACTGCCGATCCCTTGGTCGACCCCTCATGGTCTTCCTCTGCATTGTAATGATGCCGCTTGCCACCACGGAGTTGGGCACGGATGGCGCCATCACCGGGATCATGGAACAGCCGCTCAAGGACCTGGGCCAAAACCCGCTGTGGGTGCTCATCTACACGTCGGCCATCATGTGCGTGCTGCGATTCTTCGCTGGCCCGATTGTGAAGCGTTTGACGCCGCTTGGCCTGCTGGCGACGTGCGCGGTATTGGCCACGCTCGGCTTGTTTGCCTTGTCGCAAACCGTGTCGGTGTTCTGGATCTTTGCAGCCGCAACGCTCTACGGCATTGGCAAGACGTTCTTCTGGCCAACGACCCTCGGCGTGGTCTCGGAGCAGTTCCCCAAGGGTGGTGCGCTGACTCTCAACGCGATCGCCGGCATCGGCATGCTGACTGTTGGCATCATCGGTGGGCCGCTGATCGGCGAGATGCAGGAGAGCGGCGCGCAGGCAGCGCTCGAGCAGCAGGTTCCGGGCGTCTACGAGACGGTCTCCAAGCCGGGCAACTACTTCTTGGGCTCTTACACCGCAGTGGACCCAGTCAAGATCGGTGCTTTGCCCAAGGAGCAGGGCGGCAAGGTGAGCGAGATCGTGACGGAAGCCAAGCAAGGTGCACTGGCATCAATGACGATCTTCCCGTTGATCATGCTCGTCTGCTACATCGGCTTAATCCTCTACTTCCGCAGTCGCGGTGGCTACAAGCCGGTCGAACTCGACGCGCCGCAGCACTGATCGTCGTCGGTCGAGTGTGGCGTACCGCGGCATCGCATACGCTTAGCTGACCGATGACGACCATGATCTCAAATCTGCTCGCGTTACGTTGTTTGTTCGCTGTCGCTGCACTCGCGTGCGCGGCAGCCAATCTGGCCGCTCAGACTGATGCCCCGGCGAAGGTCTCGAAGGACCCAGTTGCGGGCAGGTGGCAAGGTGCTTTGAAGGTGTCCGGCCAAAAGCTTGAGCTCGGCCTGCACGTCAAGTTCGACGGCAAAAGCTACGTCGCGACCTTCGATAGCATCACGCAGAACACCAATGGCATTCCGGTTCTGTCCTTCACCCGCAAGGGCGACCAGATCGTGGCGGATATAAAGGCGATTGGCTCGACCTACGCAGCGACGCTCAGGGGCACGGGAGCCGCACGCGAACTCGTCGGCACCTGGTCGCAAGGCGGCATGGAGTTGCCGTTGACGATGAAAATCGTCGACAAGATCAAAGAACCCAACCGTCCCCAGAATCCGAAGGCGCCGTTTCCGTATGAAGCGGTCGAGGTGGAGTTCGTTAGTAACGAACAGGTGACGCTCGCCGGTACGTTGACGCTGCCGCCTGGTGATGGGCCGCACCCGGTTGCCGTCATGATCACTGGCTCGGGGCCGCAGGATCGCGACGAGAGTGTGGCGGGGCACAAGCCGTTCTTGGTGATCGCCGATCATCTCACGCGGCAAGGTCTCGCGGTGCTGCGCTACGACGATCGTGGCGTCGGCAAATCGACGGGCGACTTCACCGATGCGACGACCGCGGACTTCGCCAGCGACGTGCGGGCGGCGATTCGGTTCCTGCAGTCGCGCCAGGACATCGACCACCAGCGCATCGGTATCATCGGTCACAGCGAAGGTGGTTTGATTGCGCCGATCGTTGCGTCGGGCCCGGCTGGCAACGCCGTCGCGTTCTCGATCTTGTTGGCGCCGCCGACGGTCAACATCGCCGATATCATTGAGCATCAGAGTCGTTTGATCGGTTCGGCGGCCGGCGCGAATCCAGACGTCGACGTCAACGCGGACTTCATTCGTGATGCGTTCGCTGCGATCATCAAGCACCAGGATGTCGCTGCGCGCACCAAGGCGATCGAAGCGGTCGCCAAGGAAGCGTGGCCGCGCTTCTCTGAAGAAGCCCGCAAGTCTCTCGGTGACAGTTCGCAGGATCTCGCCGATGAGGCGGAGGAGTTGCAGGGGCCATGGCTGCTCTACTTGCTTGGCCACGATCCGCAGATCGCACTCAAGAGCATGCACGGTGAAGTGCTTGCCCTGTTCGGTGGCAAGGACCTGCAGGTAGACCCGGCGCAGAATATGCAGCCGCTCAAGAGTGTCTTTGCCGAGCGTTCGCCAAAGCCAACGGTGGTGACGTTGCCGAACCACAACCATCTGTTTCAGCGCTGCAAGACCGGCTCGCCGACGGAATATGGCGAGATCGAGGAAACCATCTCGCCGGAAGCGCTCGACGTGATGTCGAAGTGGCTCAAGCGCGTTGTGATCAAGCCCTAGCAGCGTGCCAGCACACTTCGGCTCGCCAGCTTGCTAAAGATCGCCAGCTTGCTAGAGGTCAATCGTGCGCCCTTCGCGCGCGGACTGATCCGCTGCCAGCACAATGCGCAGGCTGCTGACCGCATCGCTCAGGTGATCCGTCAGGTCGACGTCGTTCTTGATCGCGTTGAGCAAGAACTCTTGCTCGCGCAAGCACAGCCCATCGTGGTCCGGTTCGTCAGTCGTATCAATCCACTCGTCCTTGCGCGTGAACTCGTCGTTGCCGTCGCGATCTTGGTAGTGCACGCGCAGCGAGTTGGTCGCCGTGTGCGAGTCGACGTCGGAACTGTCGCTGCCACGTTCACCGTCGCGGTCGACGATCGAGACGCAGCCCTTCGGCCCGATGACATCCTTCACGAAGTAGGCGACCTCGCTCATCATCGGTCCCCAGCCAGCTTCGTACCAGCCGACCGAACCGTCTTCGAACGTGACCTGTAGCTGGCCGTAGTTGTACATGCCCGGTTTCAGTTCATCGGACAGTCGCGCCTGCACCGCCGAAACGCGAATCGGCTTGCTGCGCGTCATCTGGCACATGACGTCGACGTAGTGCACGCCGCAGTCGACGATCGGTGACATCGAATCCATCAGCGCCTTGTGGGTAGCCCAGTCCTTGCCGCAACTTTGCTGGTTGAGATTCATGCGCATGACCAGCGGCTTGCCGAGCGTCTGGGCGACCTCGATGAACTTCTGCCAGGCCGGGTGCACGCGCAGGATGTAGCCGACCACGACCTTGCGGTTGTGTTCCTTGGCAAGCGCCGCGATCTCGGCTGCTTCTGCGACTGTCTCCGCCAGCGGCTTCTCGATGAAGACATGGCTGCCGCCGGTGATTGCCGTGCGAGCGATCGCTGCGTGCGTGTCCGGGTAGGTGTTGATCGAGACGACGTCGGGCTTGGTTTCGGCGTAGGCGGTTTCGAAGTCCGAGAACGTCGGCACCCCGCCTAGTTCCTCAGACAGCTTGGTGCGCGAGGCTTCACCCCGCGCGACGAGTCCGACGACTTGGAAATCTTCTAGTTGGTGGTAGGCGCGGGCATGGGACGAACCCATGTTGCCGCAGCCGACGACGAGAACGCTCATTGCTGCCATGCCCCGTTCATACCGCGGGAAGGTCACGCAACCCAGCCATTCGCGACCCGGTCTGGCCACAGCCGCATGTTTCGGGGCGTCGTATGACTGGCAGGGGCCGTCTTCCGGGAGAATCTATGGCCGGCTTGCATTGATCATCTGTTCCAAGGCGAGCGGTGGATCGTTACCGTCTTGGCCCCGTTATGTCACCAGAGTGCCAATGCCCCTGTTCCGCCGCATCCTGATCGCCAACCGAGGCGAGATCGCGCTTCGCGTGATCCGTACCGCCCAGGAGATGGGCATCGAAACGGTCGCCGTCTACTCCGACGCCGACCGGACCGCGCTGCACGTGCGCAAAGCGACATGCGCCGAATACATCGGAGGTAGTAAGCCCGCCGAGAGCTATCTCGATGCCAAGCGTGTGCTCGAGGTCGCTAAGAAGACCGGCTGCGATGCGCTGCATCCGGGCTACGGCTTCCTTAGCGAGAATGCTGCGTTCTCGGAGGCATGTGAAGCCGCCGGCATCACGTTCCTCGGCCCGGGCCCGCAAGCGATTCGCTCGATGGGGGACAAGGTTGCCGCGCGCAACATCGCCCTCAACGCCGGCGTGCCGTTAGTGCCCGGTCTGCAAGAAGACATTGACGAAGACGGCCTCGTCGCCGGCGCCAAGAAGCTGGGCTATCCGGTCATGCTCAAGGCGGCCAGCGGTGGTGGCGGCAAAGGCATCCGCATCGTGACCGAAGAGCGCGGCTTGGTCGAAGCGTTCCACATGGCGCGCGCCGAAGCCAAGGGTGCGTTCGGCGACGATCGGGTCTACCTCGAGAAATTCGTGGAAGAACCGCGCCACGTCGAGATCCAGATCATGGCGGACAAGCACGGCAACGTCGTGCACTACGGCGAGCGCGAATGCTCGGTGCAGCGTCGCCACCAGAAGCTGGTCGAAGAATCACCATGTTCCGTGCTGACTGAAGAACTCCGCCAGCAGATGGGCGAGTCGGCTTGCAGCCTAGCGCGTCAAGTTGGCTATGTCGGCGCCGGCACCGTTGAGTTCCTCTACTCGAAGGGTGAGTTCTACTTCCTCGAGATGAATACGCGGTTGCAGGTCGAGCATCCGATTACCGAAGAGTGCTACGGCGTCGACTTGGTGCGCGAGATGATTCGCGTTGGCGCTGGGCTCGAAGTGCAGCAACCGGGACCGCCGCGTGGTCATGCAATCGAAGTGCGCATCAACGCCGAAGACCCGACTAACTATTTCCCGTCGCTCGGCAGCATCGAGCGGTTGGGCTTGCCTGGTGGCCCGGGCGTTCGTCTCGATGCAGCGATGTATCGCGGCCAAGAAATCACGCCCTACTACGACAGCATGCTTGGCAAGCTGATCGTGCATGCGGCCACTCGCGATCAGGCCATCGCTCGCTGTATCCGCGCGTTGCGTGAGTTGCGCATCGTTGGCGTGTTGACGTCGTTGCCCGTGGCGATGGCGACGTTGCAAAGCGAACAGTTCCAGTCTGGCAACTACGACACCAGTATCCTTGAGCGCATCAATACGAGCAGTGATGCTCGCCGCGATGTGGCGATGCTGGCCGGCGCCGTGGCGCGTTTCCTGGCGGCAGAGAAGGTCGGCGTGGTCGTCGAATCCGGTGATGGAGGGGCTCCAGCTACGCCCGCTTGGGCCATGGTTGGGCGCCAAGAACGTCTGTGGAGGAAGCGATGAAATACCTGTCACGCATCGGCGACGACGAGCGCGAATACACGTTCGAACGTCGTGAAGACATCCTGATCGCCCGCAGCGGTGATCGCATCGTCGAGATCTCACTGGCGCAAGTTGGCGAAGGCGAAGCGCTGTCGATGATCATCGATGGCGAGAGCTACGACATCGCTGCCGTCATCCGTGGATGCAACGTCGCGGTGCAGGTTCATGGCGAGCGCTATGAGATGGAAGTTGAGGACGAGCGTGAGCGTGCCGCCGCGCAAGTCGCTGGCAACAAGCCAAGTGGCAGGCGCGAACTGCGCGCTTCGATGCCCGGCATTGTGGTTGACGTACAAGTGGCCGTTGGCGACCAGGTCGAGGAAGGCCAGACGATGGTCGTGCTTGAGGCGATGAAGATGCAGAACCCGCTCGGCGCCGAAGGTGCTGGCACGGTGACCAAGCTGTTGGTTAAGGCCGGCGAGACGGTTGCGGCCGGCGCGTTGTTGGCCGAGATCGAGTAGCGATGCCTCGCTGGCATGCGCCTCTGATTTGGCTGCTGCTCGCGCCAATGTTCGCAGGACTGGCCGGTTCCTGCACGGCGCCGGCGAAGTCATCAGAACATGCGGCGCTCGAGTCTCTGCGTGGCCAATACCTGCGTGGCGAGCACGTTCAGGTGGTCGCCCACCGCGGCGCGAGTCGTGTTTGCCCGGAAAATACCATCGCGGCATTGCAGCGCGCCGTGCAGCACGGTGCCGATGTTGTGGAGTTCGATGTCTACCAGACGCGCGATGGGCACTGGGTGTGCATGCATGACTTGACGTGCGATCGCACTACGGATGCGCGCGACGTGTTTGGGCGCCAAAAGGTGCGCATCGATGAATTGACACTCGTTGAGATCCAGCGCCTCGACGCCGGCAAGTGGTTTGCGCCGGAGTTCGCTGGCGCGCGGGTGCCGACGTTGCAGCAAGCGTTGCAGGCGATTGCTCCGGCGATGCCAATGATCGAGCGCAAGGGCGGTGATGCTCTGCAGCTTGTCGGCGAGTTACAGCGCCTCGGCGTGGTCGACGATGTGATCGTGCAGTCGTTCGATTGGAACTGGCTGGCAGAAGTCTCGGCTGCGGAGCCACGTTTGCTGATCGCCGCGCTTGGGGGCGACGAGCCAACCCCAGAGCGCCTGCGCGATCTGGATCGAACCGGGGCGCGCATCGTGCACTGGAGCCATGGCCGCGTGACGCGTTCGATGGCGGACGCGGTGCATGCGTCGGGGCGGTTGCTGTGTGTCTATACCGTCGATGCTGAGGTGGCTTTCTACGGGGCGGTAGCGGTTGGCTGCGATCTGATCACGACCAATCGGCCCGGCTACTATGTGGTCGAGCGCGCTGCCGGCCACTTCACGCAGTTGCGTCGGTAAGAGGCCGAAGGACCTGCCGCAAAGCGTTAGGCAGTCGTGACGCTTAGCGTCAGCGTCATCTCGTGGCTCGCGCCTGGCGCCAGCGTTACGCTGTTTTCGCCGACGTTGGCCGATTCGATGCAGACGAAGCGCTGCCAGTCATCGGCCTGCATCTGCGATAGGCGAGCAGTTTTGTTCGGCCACGGGTTCCAAACGATCGTTGAACGGGAGTTGCGGGTCGCCAGCGTTACCGTGCGGCCCAACGTCGTGGCGCGCAGGGATAGAACATCCGGCACTTGCTGGAAGACGCGATCGGTTTCGGCGCGAAAGCGAATGGGGGCACTCACATTCCATTCGCCCTCCGGTTCGCGCGCATGCTCGACGAACGGCACGTGCTCCAGGCCATCGACCGCGGCCTCATGGATGTCGCCGGCGGCAAAATAGGTATGCAGCGCCTGCTCGAACGAGAACTCGCGCGTATCGGTGTTCGTGATCGTCATCGCGATTTCCAGCGTGCTGCCGAGCGTGACCGTGAGTTTGGCGTGGAACGCAAAGTCCCACATCGCTCGCGTCGCGGGCGTGTCGACGCATGAGAACGTCGCGCTACTTGCGTTGCGAACACTGCACTGCCAGTCGATGCTGCGGGCGAAGCCGTGCGCTGGTTTCGACGGGTCGCTTTTGTGATCGCCGAACCACGGGAACACCACCGGCACGCCACCGCGAACGGGCTTGCCTGGTAGATACGAAGGAGAGCTCGCAGTCCACAATACGTCGCCGCCGCTTGTCTGCCACGACAGCACTTGGGCGCCGGTGTGCGAGATCAGCACGGTTTGGCCGTTGGCCTCGAGCTGCATTGCCTCGCGGCCGCCTGGATCGGCTGTCTTGGTGACGCCTTCAGCTGGTTGGCTCATCGCCGCATTGCAGCAGCCTTGGCAAACGCAGGCACGTCCACGCGCTGCTTGTGGAACTTTGGCGAGCAGTTCCTTTGGGATCTCGACGCGCTTGCACCAGCACGCGGCGCAGGCTGCTTCGTTCTGCGCCGCGGATGCCGGCGTCACGGAGATCTGGGCCGCCATCGCGCAGCGGTTGTCACCAAAGCACAATGGGCAGCGGTCCGTCGGGAACGTGCGCGAGCCAGATTCGGTCATAAGACCACGATAGCCTCGTCGGGCGATCGACTCCTAGACCGTTGCCGCGCGACTAGGAGTCTGCGCCACGGGAGAGCAAATCGCCATGCACGCGCCCTTCACCCCATGTCGGCCCGCCAAATCCTCGCCGAATCCACCGATTCGACTGCGTTTCGGCGAACCAACCCGGTGCGAAGGTCACGCACCTGGTCGATTCGCCTCCCGTGACGCAGACTCCTAGCCCTTCATGCTCTTCAGCTTCGCGATCGCGCCGAGCACGTTCTGGCCGCCGGACTTGCGCTTGCCGGTCGTGTAGCCGCTGTCGTCCTTGTCCTCGGCGGCGGCGGTCTGGCCACCACTCGCGGCCGCTGGGGCTGCTTGGATGTTGGCGGAGCTGGTTGTCGGGGCGGCAGTTGCTGCCCCAGCAACCGGTGCCGGTGCAGCTTGCCATGCGCTAGCCGCCACGTGCGCACCGTTCTTTACGGCTGCCTGCACTTGCGACATGGCCGTCGCCAGACCGGCCAGCTCGCGCTGGATGTCCTTGACCGACGTCTCGAGTCCCGTGAGGTTGCCCTCGCGCATTTGTTCGAGGCCCTTTTGTAGTCCAGACGTGGCTTGGTCGAGGCTCTGCTGCAGCTCGGTGGTCGCGGCCTTGACGTTCTCGCCGCGTTGCAGCGTGGCGAGTTGCGTGGCGAGTTGCGTCGTCGCATCCTCGACCCGAACCAGGCTCTTGCGAACCTCGGTGTCTTCGATGCGCTGCGACATCGCCGTCAGTGAAACATGCAGCTTGCCGATTTGTGCAGGCAGGTCACCGAGGTCGGTCTTGCCAGAGCCGCCGCGAACGAGTTGCTCGACGCGGTTGACGCCTTGACGCGTTGACTCGGCGGCGCCTTCGACCAGTGCCTTCACCTGAGCGACACTGCCGGCGAGCTCGGTGCCCTGACCAGCAATTTCCATCAGCGGCTTGCCGTACATTTTGATGGCCTTGGTCAGGTTGTTGATCTTTTGATCTTGGCGTTGCAGCGACAGCATCAGTTGCTGGGTGTCGTCGCTCTCGGCGCTGTTCGTGCCTTGCCCGACCTGTCCCTGAAGGATTTGTGCCAGGGTGTCTCTAAGTTCGTCGTCGACCGAACTGCGGTCCGTTTCGAAAGCCTTTAGTCGCTGCTGCACTCGCGACGTCCGCCTTTGGCTGGTGCCGATTGCGAACACGGCGAGCCCGAGCAGCGTGATCGTTTGCGGTGCGATGGCAGCGGCTATTGCCGCGGTTGCGGCCGGCAGTGCCGCGGTGATCAGGCCGGTCAGCGTCAAGGCGGCGCCGAATAACATGGTCATGCCGCCAGCTAGTGGGACCGACTGGAATTGGCTGCGCCGCCGCGTTGTGCGCGGGGCAACGGCTTCTGGGGCCTCGTAGGGGCCTTCCTCGTCCTCGTCGTAGTCGTAGTCCTCGTCGCCGGTGTTTTCCGACTCAGCGTCATCGTAGTGCGTCGCTGCGTCTTCGTTGTCGACTGAGGTGGCCGGCACCTCGGACGTTTCGCCGGCTTCGGGGCCGAGAAAACTAGGCAGCTTCCCTGAGGAGT
Source organism: Planctomycetota bacterium (assembly GCA_051278165.1). Taxonomy (GTDB): domain Bacteria; phylum Planctomycetota; class UBA1135; order UBA1135; family UBA2386. The sequence goes on from JBNMNW010000075.1 coordinate 18,556, forward strand.
TGCGCGTGTCGCTGGGTCTGTTCATGGTCAATGCTCGGTCGATCTGTGCAGGTGATCGGCTCGGCAGGCCCTTTGGATGAAGTAGGTGTGTTGCAAAGTTGGGCACGGTGCCTGAAAACGACATGCTACCGATGGCACGTAAACTCAAAGGCATCGCCGCGGCGCCCGGAATTGCGATTGCTCGCATCGTGCACTTCCACACCACGCTTGATCAAATCCCGGTCTGGAAAGTCGCCGACGATCGCATCGAGGCAGAAGTTGGCCGCCTGTCTGGAGCGATAGCTGCAGTCACGGAGAGCCTGCTCAATTTGCAGAAGGAGCTGGCTGGCGCACTCGGCAAGCACGATGTGCGGATCTACGACGCACAGCTCGCCATCCTGCATGACAAGACGTTCCGCAAGGATGTCGAAGACGAGGTCGCGGAGCACAAGGTCAACCTCGAGGTCGCACTGCAGCGCGTGATTGCCCGCTACGAAGCCGTGTTTGAGGCAATGGAGAACGCGGCGATGCGCGAACGCGCCGCTGACTTGCGCGACATTGGTCGACAGTTGGTCGGCGCGTTGGTCGCCAACGACCGCCAGAAATACATCGCCGATGGCGCGGACTACTTGTTCGCGGCAGACGAGTTTTTGCCGAGCGACGCCGGCCTTCTCGATCGCGCCCACATCCAGGGCATCGTTACCGCGCACGGCGGCAAATACTCGCACGGCGCCATCCTGGCTCGTTCTCTCGGCATTCCGGCCATCGTCGGCGTCGACGGGTTCATGCAGGAGACGAGCAGTGGTTCGCTGGCGATCCTCGACGGCGATGCCGGGATCGTGCTGCTTGACCCGACCGTCGACCAACTGGCTGACTACGAGCGTCGCTTGCGTGACGAGCGCGCGGTCGAGTTACGCATCTCTGAGTTGCGCTTTCAGCCTTCGGTCACACCGGATGGCACGAGTGTGCGCCTGATGGCGAACGTCGAAGGCGTGCAGGACCTCGACAACCTCGAACTCGACACGATGGCGGGCATCGGCCTGTTCCGCACCGAGTTTGCGTTCATGGAACGCCGCCAGTTCCCGACCGAGGAAGAACAGGTAACGATGTATCGCCGGGCGGTTGAGAGCGCCGACGGCAAGCCGGTGACGTTCCGCACGCTGGACGTCGGCGGCGATAAGCCGCTGGGCTACTTCCAGATGCCCGAAGAGCGCAACCCAGTGCTGGGATGGCGCGGCATCCGGTTGTGTCTGGACTGGCCCGACATTCTTTACACCCAGCTGCGCGCGATTCTGCGAGCCAGTGCGCTCGGCCACGCGCGCATCTTGTTGCCGATGATCACGACGCGCTCGGAAGTCGTGCGTTGTCGTGAAGTGGTCGACCAGCTGACGTCGGATCTGCGCGCTAACAACGTGCCTTACGACGCGCGCATCGAGCTTGGCGTCATGGTCGAGGTGCCGATCCTCGTGCACGTGCTGCCAGAGATCCTGCCGGTCGTCGATTTCGTCTCGGTCGGCACCAACGACTTGGTGCAGTATCTGTTGGCGGTCGACCGCGACAACCAGCGCGTCGCGAAGATGTATGACCCGTTCCATCCGGGTGTGCTGCGGGTGCTATGGCAGATTGCCGAAGCATGCCAAACAGCTGGCAAGAGTGCTTCGATCTGCGGGGAAGTCGCCGGCGACCACTGGTTCACGCCAATCCTTGTGGGCCTTGGCTATCGCGAGTTGTCGATGGCGCCGGTCTTCTTGCCGCGCGTCAAGTTGATGCTGCGCAGCTTCACGCTCGAGGAGTGCCAGGATCTCGCCTCGCGCGCCCGGGCGATGCACTCGACGGATGCTGTGCGCAGATTGGTGCGTGAAGAGATTCAGCCGCGCTGGGCCGAGCAATTGCTCCGCTCGGATGACGGTAAAGTTGAATCCAGCAGTGCTGACCAGAGCAGCGCTGACCAGAGCAGTGGCGACCAAAACCGGGGCGGCAGCGAGTGAGTCATGGGTTGCGTCGCGGCAATTGGTCGGTCCAGGAATTGGAGCGATTGCGGTTGTTGTTGCCACACCGTGGAGTGGAGCAAACGGCTGCGTTGTTGCGCCGCTCGCCGGACAGCGTGCAACGCAAAGCGCTCGATCTGCTGCGAGTGACTCCTCGCAAGGGTGATTGGACGGATAGCGACGACTGGCAGCTTCGCCAAGCGTGGGGTGCTGTGGAGCTGCGCTTGTTGGCGCCAATGCTGGGCCGGCCGGCGAATGAGGTTCGTTTGCGCGCCGCAGAGTTGCGCAGCCGCCTGAAGTCTGGCTCGTGGACTCGTGAA
>JBNMNW010000076.1:0-20720 GCA_051278165.1 Planctomycetota bacterium
GCCGATAGCAGTGCTAGCGGCAAGCCGATAGCAGTGCTAGCGGCAAGCCGATAGCAGTGCTAGCGGTAACTCACCAATCAAAGCGACGTCGCGCTCGTGGCTGGCCCCCACCTGCGGGCCTTGAGATCGCAACTCAGCAGTCGTTGTCCTTCGCGCGCTTCGCGTCCTGCTTGCGCTTGACGTTCTCCAGCTTCTTGACCTCTTTCTTGGTCGGCTCCGCGTTCTTTGGCTTGGCCGCCTCGATCACCTCGACGTAGTCAACGTGCAGCTGGTAGATGTCGACGCAGTAGCCGTCCATCGTGGTCGCTTCGATCTCCATCGTGCCAACCAGCTTCATTGGATCAAACTGGTAGTCGATGGTCTTGCCCTTCGGCATGACGCAGCGAACCAGGCCATTGATGTCTGGCGGCTCGCCGTAGCAACATGACCAGAGCGACTCGACGAGCAGGAACTCCTTGATGTTCTGCACTTCGTCGATCGGCAGCATGAAGCCCAGCATCAGCACCTTCTTGCCGTCGAGCGCCCTGACCTTGTCCGGCATGCCCTCGAGTGCTTCGGTGTATTTCCACCCACCTAGTTGGTCGAATGGCAGAACCTGATCCACGCCTGCGATCTTGCCATCCTTCATCAGCTTGCGAAGGTTCTTCTCGGCTTCGAGCATCGCCTCGGTACTGCGAATGACGGCGAGGTCGGCTGGGTCGGTGCCCTGCGGCAGGACTTTGTTGTTGGACTTGTCGGCCGGTTTTGGAGCCTGCTTGGGGTTACCGGGTGCGGAAGCGAATCACGCGTCTGGTGACTTCGGTGCCAGCCCTCCATTCGAGCGTTGCGACGTAGTCCGTGGCTGGACGTAGCGGCTTATTCGGCACGATGCCAAAGAGCTGCGGGAAATTGCTGCGATCGCCAATCATCGTGCGAACCTTGCGGGTTCGACCTTTGATCCTCGAAACCAGCGTGCCCTGGAACTCGATGTCGTGACCTGGCGACTTGCGAAACAGCGCCAAGATTGGAAAGCCGCGCGTGCCGAGGTTCTTGACCGGCTCGACGGGAGTCTCGTGCATCGCGGCGACCGGCACATTGATCGCGCCATCTGCAGGCACGGTGATGGGCCATGACCAAGTGATGCGCTCGAGGTCCGTTGCCAGCACATCGATCACCGATACGTCGACTGGCTCGGCGCTGATGCCGACCCGTGACAACACCGGATCCATGATGTGGCGACGATGGAACCACGTGCGCCAGTAGGCCGGGATCGCCGAGGCGTGCGGGACGTTCATGATCACGCTGCGCAGCCCCGCGTCGGCACCTTGCTTCGAATAGCCACTGCCGCGCGCATCTTCCGCGTGCGGGTCGGTCGCGCCGTTCCAGTCGTTGGCCGCCAAGTATTGAGCGTGCGCGGTGCAACCGGCCGACAGGTCTTCTGCCAGAGTCACACCGAGCAAGCCGTTCTCGGCCCGTAAACGATTGATTGCTCGCAAGGCCGTGAGCTGCGAAATGCTGCCGGGCAACTGCCGCTCGGCAACTCGCAGATGCATGCCGCTGTCGGCCAACGTCAAGATCTTCACCTCGGTGGCACCGATCACCAGCGTGCCCGCCAACGGACACACGGTGCGCGCGCCGGGCACCAGATAGCCGTCTTCTGCCATCGTGTAGCGCCCATCGCCATTCGCGTCGACGAGCCGGATCTTTTGCTTCGCCAACGAGACGACCCGAACGTCGGCGCAATACCAAGACCATGTCTTGTCATGCTCGCGCACGAACCCGACGTTCATGCTGCGTTGTTGACCGCCGGCAACCTGATAGCGCAGCTCGTAGCAGTTGCCCGAACGAACGGATCGGCGCGGCACGGAACCGGCCTGCAACGCGATCGCCATCGCTGAGCCCGCGATGCGCACCCGGAAGTGGCTGTCGCCGAGCATCAGTCCATGCTCGCCAACGAGCGGCCAGTGCGCCGGGCGGTCTAGGAACTGCGAGCGCGGTGCATCCGCTAGTTTGCCGGCCGTCGTCATCAGCAAGGTGCTGTCGCGAGTGGCTGGGTCATCCTGTGCCGGGAGCGCGAGGCTCAACAACAGGCAAGCTAGGGATGGCTTATGCATCAGGGGTAACTAGTTCCTTCGCCGCCACAGTAGCACGAGCAAGGGCCGCTTGCCGGTCTGTGCAACGAAGGGCTTGCGCAACGAACGGCCTGCGCAACGAAGGCTCAGCCAAACGCGGTCTGGGCCTTCTCGAGATCTTCCACACTGCCGATGTCGAGCCAGGTGCCAGTCAGCCGCGTCGCCTCGAGCGGCATGCGTGTGCTGAGCCATGCTAGGAAGTGCCCTGGCGCATCCGGGTTGTTGCCAGCCGCAAGGTACTCGCCCACCAACTCCGGTAGCTCAGGCGGCAATACGTAGACGGCGATCGCGGACAGGTCTGACTCGGGGTTCTCCGGCTTCTCACGGAAACGCTGCACCTTGTCGCCATCCAGCATCACTTCGCTGTAGCGCCCTGACGGCACCGGACTCGGAACCTGACGCACAATCAGTTGGCCACTACCAGAGACGCGAAAGCGCTCCATCAACTGGGTCAGGTCGAACGAGAACAAGTTGTCGCAGGCCAAGACGAGATAGCCGTCGGGCCGCAGGTTGCCGACGTCGTTGGCAGCTGATTGCTCGAGCCCTAGCGCGAGATCGCGAATCGCACCGAGCCGCGAGTCGTTGTCCATCGCGCCATCGTTGACCAACTGCATCGGCAGTGGCGCGCGTTCGCTTTGCTCCCACTTCACGAAGAGCTCGTGGAAGCGACCGTTCGCAACGACCACACCATCGAGCACCGCGCCGGTGCGCACGACTTGGTCGACGATGCGGGTCAGCATCGGCTTGCCGCCCACTTCGAGCAGCGGCTTGGCCTGCTTCTCAGTCAATGGATAGAGGCGCGTCGCAAAGCCAGCAGCCAAGAACACCGCCCGCAACCGCGGCATTGCGCGATGCACGGTCGGTCGCAGAGTTTGGTGGCCAGCCTGTTTGCATGCCGCTTCGACTTGCGCGCGATGCGCCTCATCGCGGCAACCAAACAGCACGGCCCCACCGGAGCCTGGAAACTTGCTGCCGGCACCAAGTTCGCGCCCGAGATCGATCAGCGCTTGGTCGGCATCCGCGATGGGAAACACCTTGGCGCGCAAGTCGAAGTTATGGCTCATGCAAGCCAAGAAAGTCTCGCGATCACCGCGCACAAGTGCGTCTCGACCGGCGTTGGCGTTGTCGACGAGTTGCTTCACCACGGCCCGGACATCGGGATCATCGGCTTGCCAGCGCGCGAACACCGGCGCATGCACATCGCCCGAACTTTCGCCCGGCTGGCCGTGCCACGCCAGCACCAACGGCGGCAGCAGCGCCGCATCTAGTCGCTGCACCGCGCCATCGGCGAACGGACGATCGAAGTTCATCGACAGCAAACCGTCGTGCGCTTGCACCAGCCGGTCCAGCGCCCCGGCGCGGATTCCGAGCACTTCGTTTTCGACCCGAAATGCCAGCTCCGCAGCCCGCATCGGCTCGATCGGCAGGCCATACCAGCGACTCCAAGCGCGGATCGCCGCGATCACCAGCGCACTCGATCCCGACAGGCCGCCTTGAAATGGCACGTTGCTGGTGAACGTCAACGCAAACGGTCGCTGCGCCGTATCGACCTTCGCCGCCAACAGCTCCGCTTCCATCAGTTGCCACGCGGCTGCAAACAGCTCGTTCGGCAGCGCGTTCGTGTCCGCCTCGGCCAGCGTTACGGTGACGCCAAGTTCGGCGATGCTGAAACCAAGACCCTGTCCACCGTAGATGTCGGACGGATTTCCGAGCAGCCCGATGCGGGCTTGGGCTGATGCAGTGAGAGATGTCATCGAACGGCGAGGATACCGCGGCGCGCGCCGTCTACACTGATCGAGCCATGAACCGCTCGCTCACTGTCGCCCTCGTCGGCACTGGATTCCTCGCCCGCACCCGCGCCCACTGCTGGCGGCGCGTCCACCACGCCAACGTGAAGATCATCGCCGTCTCCCGTGACAAGGAGCGTGCGGAACAATTCGCCAAGGAAGTTGGCATCGCTCACGGCGCGTCCTTCGACGAGATCCTGTCCGACAAAGATGTCGACCTGGTCGACCTGTGTGTGCCGAATCACGCCCATGCGCCGCTCTGCGAACGTGCGGCAGGTGCCGGCAAGCATGTTTTGTGCACAAAACCACTGAGCGCTTTCTGGGGCCAAGGCCTGCCAGCCGACGCGACCGCCGAAGAAGTCGCCGCCACCGATCGCGCCATCATGCTCGCTGCGGCACTCAAGGACGCCGAGGCCATGGTCGAGTCGTGCAAGAAGGCGGGCGTGCAGTTGTTCTATGGCGAGAACTGGATCTTCGCGCCCTCGATCGAACGCGCCGCCGCGCTCGGAGCTGCTGCCAAGGGCGTCGTGCTCGAAATGCGCGGTTGGGAAAGTCACTCCGGTTCGCACGCTAGCTACGCCCGCGATTGGCGACACGCTGGCGGCGGTGCCTTACTGCGGCTCGGCGCGCATCCGATCGGCACGATGCTGTGGCTCAAGCACCGTGAAGGCATTCGCCTACGCGGCAAGCCAACCCGCGTCGTCTCGGTCACCGCCGAAGTCACCGATCTCTCCCGCGCCGCCGAGGGCCATGCCTGCGAAGTTGCGACCGGTTGGACCGACGTCGAGAACTGGGGCATGTGCGTGCTCAACTTCGATGATGGCACCCGCGGCACCGCCTACGGCAGCGACAACATGCTCGGCGGCATGCAGAGCCATCTGACTGTGCTGGCCAGCGACCACCGCCTGGAGTGTTCGCTATCGCCGGTCGACTCGCTGCGTTCGTATGCCGTCAAGGAAGGCACGTTCGGCGATGAATACATGATGGAGAAGCTGTCTGGCCAGGCTGGCTGGTCGACGCCGATGCCGGATGAGCTGTGGTGCTCCGGTCAGCAGGGCTTGCTGCAGTCGGTATCCGATCACCTGCGCACCGGCAAACGCAGTGACGTAGACGGCGAACTCGGGCTTGAGGTCGTGCGCATCATCTACGCCGCGTATCGCAGCGCTGCCGAAGGTCGACGGATTACGCTCGCTGACTGATTGGGCGGTCGCCGCGCCAGCCACTCGCAGATAGCCACTCGCAGCTAGATGAAGCCAGCGATCGCCATGTCGTCGCCGTACTGCTGCATGCGCACGTCGGTCAGCTGCCAAGCCTCCGCCATGAACGGACGGCCATCGCCACCAACTGGCGTTGGCGCACCGGCGCCCCCAATGATCTTGGGCGCGACGAATGCGAGCACTTGGTCTACTGCGTTCCAGGCGAACATTTGCGCGACCAAACCACCGCCGCCTTCGACCAGGATGCGGCGCAGGCCGCGGCGGCGTAGTTCCTTGAAGGCGCGGCCAAGGTGCAAACGACGCGGGCCTTCGGCGGTTGGAATGTGCAGCACGGTCACGCCGAGATCCTGCAGGTGGCCGCTGCGTACCGGGTCGACGTCTTCGCTCGCGAGCAACCACGTCGGCTGCATCCGGGCGGTGCGAACGAGGTTGCTGTCGTCGTCAATCTCGCAGAGCGGATCGATCACGATGCGCACTGGTTGCTTGCCTTCGACGTGGCGAACGGTCAGTTCCGGGTCGTCAATCTGTGCCGTGCGGAACCCAACCATGACGCCGTCACAGTGAGCTCGCAGTTCGTGAGTCTTCTTGCGCGCTTCGGGACCACTGATCCAACGCGCTTCGCCGGTCGGTGCCGCCGTCTTGCCGTCGAGGGTCATCGCCCACTTGCACAGCATCCAGGGACGATCGAGCGACAAGGCCTTCTTGAACGGCACGTAGATCTCATCGCAATCCTGCGCTAGCACGCCGTCCATGACTTCGATGCCGGCTTCTTCAAGCAGCGCGATGCCCTTGCGGCGGTGGCGCAGGTCGGGGTCGGTGCTGCCAATGATCACGCGCTTGATGCCGGCTGAAATCAATGCCTGAGCACACGGCGGAGTCTTCTTGCCGTCGACACCCATTGCCGATGAGCACGGCTCGAGCGTTACGACCGCGGTGTCAGGGTTCTTGCCGTTTGCCTTGGCTTGATCCAACGCAACCGCTTCGGCGTGGCGACCGCCAAAGAACTCGTGATGGCCGCGCGCGACGATTTCACCGTCTTGCAGCAGCAGGCAACCGACCCGCGGATTCGGTTCGACTTCGAATCGGCCGAGGTCCGCGAGCGCGATCGCTTCGCGCATAAGATCACCTTCGAAGCTCACTGGTCCGAAGCCTCCGCGTGCGCATCGACCTGTGCTTGGTCGGCAGCACTCATCTCAGCAGAGCCGTGCGCCAACAGCTCTCCGACACACGAATGTGCGAGCGCCTCGGTGACCTTGACCGGCACATACTGGCCATACAGGTCTTGGTCGCACGATTCGAAGTGCACCAACCGGTGCTGCGACGTGCGACCGGTCAAACGACCAACAACCTTGCTCTCGCCTTCGACCAGCACCTCGACCGTCTGGCCAACCATCGCTTGGTTCTTCTCGGCCGACAGTTCTTCCTGAACGGCGAGCAATACCTGGTTGCGGCGGGCCTTGTCGGCGTCGGATACGTCATCGACCAGTTCGGCCGAGACCGTGCCGGGGCGCGCTGAATACTTGAAGATGTAGCTCTGCGCGAACCGCAGTTCCTTCATCAACGCGACCGTGGCTTCGAAGTCCTCTTCGGTCTCGCCTGGGTAGCCAACAATGAAGTCGCTGTGCAGCTCCATGTCCGGCGCCTTGGCCCACAGCTGTTCGATGCGCTTCTTGTAGCGCTCGACGGTGTAGCCGCGGCGCATCGCCTTGAGCATTGCGTTGCTGCCGGACTGTGCGGGCAGGTGTAGGTAGCGTGAGATCTTCGGCAACTCGGCGAGTGCGTCGATGAGATCTGGGCTCAAGAAGTTCGGGTGCGACGTGATGAACGCGAGGCGGCGCAGCGCCGGGATCTTGTGCAGTTCGCGCAGCAAGCCGGACAAGCGTGCGTCTTGGCCCTTCAAGTCGCGGCCGTAGGCGTTGACGGTCTGGCCCAGCAAGGTGATCTCAGTGACGCCATCGTCAACCAAGCGGTTGGCCTCGTCGACGAGGTCCGCGACGGGGCGCGACACTTCATCGCCGCGCGTCGTCGGCACGATGCAGTAACTGCACGGCATGTTGCAGCCGCGCATGATCGACATGTAGGCCTGACTGCGATGCGGGCGCACCTTGACGTTGCGCTTGATGCTGTCGCCGCTGATGCCGTGGTCGACACTGACCATGCCGGCGCCGACGACTTGGTGCTTGGTCTGCGCCGGCTCGCGTTCTTTGACGAGCGCCGCATTGCGCGTGCGTGCTTTCTCGACGGTGTCGTCGATGTCGCCGAACGCAGACGGGCCAACTACCAGATCGACGTGCGGCATGCGCGAAAGCATGTAGCGCTTGTGTTCTTGCGCCATGCAACCGAGCACCCCCACCACCAGATTCGGTTCGGTGCGCTTGCGAATGCGCAGCTTGCCAAGCTTGGACCAGACTCGGTCCTCGGCATGCTGGCGAACCGAGCAGGTGTTGATCAGCACGACATCGGCGTCGGCTTCTTCGGTCGCAGCTGTGTAGCCGCGTTGCTGCAGCTTGGTTTCGACGAGTTCGCTGTCCAGCTTGTTCATCTGGCAGCCGTAGCTCGTGAGGTGGTATTTCGGCTCGGTCATAGCGGCTCGAGATTCTACGGCCAACTCGCTGCGTACCCAGCAGTTGCTGACGACTCCTGAGAACGCCTTCTCGCTGAAATTATGGCCTACTTGGATTCGGGCCAGGCCAAACTCCGGCACTCACCGTTGGTTGGTCGCCGCCACCGCTGCCACGGCAGCCTCCTTTAGGTGCCGTTGTCGGCCATGCAGCACGCTTTCCGCACGACAGATATGGCTGCCAAAGGCGCACTCATCCTTGGCGTTACCGGATGGCTCAGACCTGCGATGGCGCGTGCAGGAATTGCGGGCGATCAATATTTCACATGGCACAATTGAGGTGAATCCAACCCGACAAAGTTCGAGGACCAGAAAGACCACGTCGAGCAGCGGGTCGCGCAGCGTCGGCGGCCAAAGGTTGGCAAGGAGTCAAAGCAGGTCCACGGTCCGGGCGGTGTCGAGCACGTAGTTGCCGCGGGCATGATGTGTCGACGGATCGCCGCGGTCATTCGCGATACAGCCAACTGGATGCTGAACGGCGTTGGTGACGAGCCGTGGCGCACCGGCATGTTGATCAAATGCGACGCGGATCTGATCGCCAAGCTGAGGAATCGCTAGGCCGTATGACAGAGCCCTGTCACTTGGCCATATCCGAGCGCCATAGCCAAGCGGTCTAGCGGCCCGTTCGTGCTCTTGTGGAAGCCGACGGACTAGCTATCCTGACACGTATGCACCGTGATTACGTGAGCTCGATTCTGCTTCCAAGCCTCTTGGCTGCTGGCTTCCTGGCTGGCACTGCCTCCGCCCAAGCCATACCGCTAATTCCGTATTCACGCACGATGGACTTGCTCGTCGTCGACGCGACCTACGACGGCGTGTGGCGCTGCATTGACAGCAATCAGGACGGCGATTTGCTCGATGCTGGCGAAGTCGTGTCGTTCTACAGCGACCAGATTGGCTCCATTGCACTGACCAACCCGAGCTCCATCAGCACCTCCCGCAACGGCACGGTCTACATCGGGGACTCGTCGCTGAATTTGATCGTGGCGCTGCAAGATCTGAATGGCGATGGCAACGCCAATGGCGCCGGCGAACACCGCGTGTTCTTCGACGCCAGCAACGCTAGCGGCATTGTGATGGCATCGCTCGGTGGCCTGTATGTCGACGCGTTGGGACGCGTCTTTGGGGCGGTCGCCAACAGTGGCACCAGCGGCACCGATTTCATTTTGATCTTGGAGGATCTCAACAGCGACGGCGATGCCAACGATGCTGGCGAAGCGCGCGACTACCACACCGTGCCCGGTGTCAGCGCCACCGGCGATTCGATTCCAACCGAGGTGCTCGCGGCGGCGGACCTCAATCTCTACTACGCCGAAATCGGCGCCACCGGGGTCGTCGCCAAGGGCATCTACAAGCTGAGTGACAACAACTTCGACGGCGATTGCAACGATACTGGCGAACGCAGTTTGTTCTGGCCGACGTCGACACTGGGCCCGTATGCGCCGTTCCACTTCGGCATGGCGGTCGACGCTAACGATCGTTTCTACATCACCGACCACAGTGCCAACGAACAAGTTTGGTCGGCGTTCGATAGCAATGGCAACGGCACGATCGAGCCTCTCGAAACGACGCTCTTCTATCAAACCAGCGCATCCACTTGGTGGGACATTGTCATCCGCGAAGACGGCACCGTCATCCTGTGCGAAGACCAGACTCCTGATCGCATCACGCAGTTGCGCGATCTGAACAACGACGGCGACGCGATGGATGTGGGCGAAGCCATCGAGATCTACACCGACACGCTGGCCAGCAACCCGAGCCTTCGGCCACGTGGCGCCGCGCTGATGCGCGCGCCGCTGCTAACGATCAATCCAGGGGCCGTGCCGTTTGGCCAAACGACAAACTTCTTGGCCGAAACCAGCAAGCCAGTCGAACTCGCGGCCTTGTTCCTATCGTTGGGTCTTGCTGGCCCGGTTTCACTGCCGCCTTATGGCAGCGTCGAAATCGATGCTTTGGCCTTGGTGCCGCTCGGCTTCGGAGTTTCCGATAGCACTGGCTTCTTCTCGCAGCCATTCACGGTGCCGAACACGGCTGCCGCCATTGGCACCTACGCTGCTCAGGCGATCTGCGGTGACGGCTATAGGTTGTTCCTTAGTAACGCAGCACTCCTGACCGTAACTCTGTAGATCGCCAGCGAGCTAGTTGGGCCAAAGTGCAGCGGCAGGTTCTCGCGCGCACCGGCAACTGCTGCCATACTTCGTTAGCTCCTATGCATCGCTTCGATGCATACCCGTTGTCTGCAACGCACCGCTTACCACCATGCGCACTTCGATTCTCGCCCCGACTCTGCTCGCACTCGCCGCTCCGGCACTTGCTCAAACCCTCGATCTCGACAAGATCGGCGGTGCCCTTGGCGGCACCTTGCAGTGCCCGATCCACGGTCTTCCGAACGAGCCTTACGCGTTGGTGCTTGACCTGATCGAACAGCAAACGACGCTGCCGGCGCTCGGCATCACGCTCGACATCACTGACGCCTTCGCGGCGCTGACGTTCACCCTTCCGGGCTTCCTCGGTTCGACCGACGGCAGCGGCAACGCGACCCCGTCCGTGATCGTGCCAAACCTGCCGGTGCTGCAGAGCCTGACGTTGTCGATGCAGGCGATCGGGGGCTCGGGTCCCTACCGGGTTTCGAATCTGATTCGCGTGACGCCGCAGACGTCGGGCACGTTCAAGCCGGCGCTCAACGCGCCAACGCTGCCGATCGCAGGTGGCGGCGTGATTGCGGAAGATGACGGCGCCATGCTGTTTGTTGGCGGCAGTGGTCCGGCCGCGACGCGCTACCAATCGCGCATCGAAGAATGGGAACTTAGCGGCGCGACGTTCGGCGTTGGCCTGCTGTCGCAAACGACCCCGCTCGCGGATGGGCGCATCTTGTTCACGGGCGGTCTCAGCCTCGCCGGTGGCCAGCCGACCGACGCCGCAGCGATCTACGATCCGGTCACGCAAACGACCACCACGCTGACCATGGCCGCGGCACGCGCCGGCCACGGTGCATCGCAGATGGGCAACGGTTTGGTGTTGATTACCGGCGGTCTGCTCAGCTTCGACCTCGCCAACCCGCTGACATTGTTGACCGGCATTCAGACGTCGACCGAAGTGTTTGACCCGCAAACCAACACCTTCTCGGCTGGCCCCAACCTGCTCGAAGCGCGTGCTCTGCACACGTCGACGACGTTGACCAACGGCCAGGTTCTGATTGCCGGCGGCATCACGTTGCTGCCAATCGTCAGCGTGCCGACGGTCTCGACGACGGCCTACCTCTTCAACCCGGCCAGTGGCAGCTTCGGCTTTCCAACGTTCTTTAGCGGCGCCCGCTTCCTGCACAGTGCAACCGCGCTGAGCAATGGCAAGGTATTGATCGCTGGCGGCCTCACCGTCGACTTGACCACGTTCCTGACGACACTCGATCCGCTCGACCTCATTATCGGCACGCGCGACGATTGCCTGCTCTACTCAACGGGGTTCCTCTTCGGCGGCTTCTCGCAAGTTCAAGGCATGCAGGTCGGTCGCGCCGGTGCGGCAATTGCGCCACTGCCAAACGGTGGCGCGCTGATCGCCGGTGGCTTTGAAGTGTCCATCGACATTGGCAGCGGCGCGTTCGTGTTGGCTGCGACCGAGACGGCCGACGTCTTCTCGCAGAGCCCGAGCGCGATTACGCCGACCGGCTCGATGGCGGCCCCGCGTTTGTTCCCGGTCACGGCCAACTTGCCTGACGGCACGATCATGGTGGTTGGTGGCGGTCCGCTGAACGCTGAGATCTACCAGCGCTAGTCGAAACGCATAATCGACGCGGCCCTGGCACTTTGGCTAGGTAAGGGCGCGCCAGCCCCCGTGTAATGCTGAGTCCGGATGACCGCATTACGAACATGCGCAGCACGATGAGGTTGCCTCGATGCAGTCTCTGACCTAAACGTGAGCAGCTTGGATTTCGAACTGACAACGATCAAACTGCCCAACGGCCCCGTGCCGATGTTCCCGCTGCCGGGCGTGTTCTTGTTCCCTCATCAGGTGCTGCCTCTGCACATCTTTGAGGATCGCTACCGCACGATGGTCGCGGACCTGCTTGATGGGCCCGGCCGCTTGGTCATTGCCGCTCCGGTGCTCGGCGAGTCCGCGTCGCCAGGGCACGTCCCGGCCGTGATTCCGGTGGCTGGGCTGGGCGAGATTCTGCGCCACGAAAAGCTCGACGACGGCCGCTACATGATTTGGGTTCTTGGCATCTCCCGGGTGCACATCCAAGAACTCGAATGTGAAACGCCGTATCGGCAGGTCGAGGTCTTGCCGTTCTTGGAAACGGAGGTGCCAGCGCCCGAAGCCGAGGACTTGACGCGGGAGCTTCGAGACGCAGCGGCCGCACGACTCAAGGAACCGTTGCCTCTGCCGGACTCGACGCCGCCAGGATTGCTTGCCGACCTGTTGATGCAGACCCTGCAGGCGTCGCGCGATTTGGTTGAGCGGGCATTTGTTGAGCCCAATGTGCAAGCGCGCGCGCAACTGGCGCTTCGGGAAGCCGAACGCCGCGGCGCGCTCGGGGATGACGATGATCCGAAGGTCACCGTGCAAATTGACCGGGAGGAAGGCCCTGCCGGTGCGTTCCATGACCCGAGTTACGACTTCCTCGACGATCTCCCGTCGGTGGATGACGAAGTAGAGGGCGAGGGCGACAGCGACAGTTCTCCACAGGATTCTCCACAGGATACTCCACAATCTTCTCCACAATCCCCTCCACAATCCCCTCCACAATCTTTTCCACAAAGGCCTGACACTTCAGAAGAAGACGGTGGCAGGCAAGACGATGAGTCATCAAGTGACCCGCTTGATGGACCGCCGGAAGAGTCGCCCGAAGAGCCGCGACCGGAGTAGCTGCGAGCTGGGGCGCTGGCTTAGAACTGCGCCGAGCTTCCGAAACACGGCGAGGACCGAGCGGGTTCTCGTGGTAGCCTCCAAACGATGTTGCCGCAACGTCCTCAGAGTGGTTCCGAGCCGCTGCGAATCTATCTCGTTGGTGCCCACGCAACGGGCAAAACGACCCTCGCACGCTGGATCCGCGATCGCTACCAAGTGCCGATGATCGCCGAAGTCGCCCGCGGTGTGCTTGCCGAGATGGAAGAGCGCCTTGAGACCTTGCGCACCGACATCGACTTGGTGGATCGTTACCAAGCCGCCGTGTTCACTCGGCAGATTGATGCCGAGAGCGCCGTCAATGGCTCGTTCGTCAGCGACCGCGCGTTCTGCAACCTCGCCTACGCCGCTCATCACTCAGGCATCTTAGGTCGCATCTTTCGCGACCCACGACTTGAGCAATACATGTCGTGGGTCAAGCGTGGCCTCGTCTTCTTCCTGCGGCCGCACCAGCAGCTACTAGTCGATGACGGCGTGCGCGCTGGCGTCGAATGGGAAGAGGTCATCCGCATCGACGGCATGGTCAAGCTGTTGCTCGAGCAGTTTGACGTTCCCTACATCCCCGTCGCTTCGCTATCGATGCAAGAGCGGGTGCGCCTAGTCGAACGCGTGCTGCAGCTAGCAGGCTTGCCAAGTGCGAATGACGCGCGCTCCGCGAATCCTGATACTGCGGCCGCGACGACCTTCGCCGACGTCGCCAAAGCTGTGAAGCAGAGCCAGGCGGCGGCTGGACATGCAGCGGGTCATGCAGCTCGCCATCCAGTCAGTGGCACGATCGCTCCGACCCCAAAGTTTGCCAGCCCAAACGTCACGCAAGACCCTAGTCGGCACGGACCAACTAACGGCTCCCGCTAGCGTTCCTGTCTACCTTATACTCGTTAGCCGGCCGCAAGTAGCTCACACCCTGAGCGCAAGCCGTCGCAGCCTGGCGCCCGTAACCTAGCACCCGGAACCTAGCACCCGTAACGTAACCGACGATGTCCTCTTCCATCTCGCACAGCCAGCTCGCCCGCCAACTCATCGACATGCTGGAGGAACGCACGGCACTTCGCCCGCGCGTCGCCATGTTGTTGGGCTCTGGTCACGCTTCGATCACCAACCAACTCAAGGACAAGGTTGTCCTTCCTGGTGAAGACATCCCTGGCCAAGCGTTATCATCGCCGATTCTGGTCGGCATCCTCGAAGGCATGCCGGTCGCCGTCGCGGATGCGCCGCTCGCTTCCTACGAAGGCCAGAGCGGTAGCGAACTGGCTCACCCAGTGCGCGTGCTCAAGGCGCTCGGTTGTGAGTTGCTAATCTTGACCGCGGGCGCGGCCAGCCTGAGCCAGCAGATTGAACGCGGTTCGATCGCGGTCGTCGAAGACCACATCAACCTCAGCGGCATCCACCCGCTGGTCGGCCCCAACGATGACCAGCTAGGCCCGCGCTTCCCGGACATGAGCGAGCCCTACCATCGCAAGTGGCTCGAGCTCAGTCGCAAGGTCGCAATCGATGCCGGTGTGCCATGTTCTCGTGGCGTGTTCGCTGCGATGCCGGGACCGAGCATGCCAACGCGTGCTGAATACCGCTTCCTGCGCACGGCCGGCGCCGACCTGGTCGGTATGTCGCTCGTTCCGGAAGCCATCGCCGGCGTGCATGCTGGCTTCGAAGTTCTCGCGCTCGTTGGCGTCACGCAGCAAGTGCTCGCTGGACAGTCGTCGCGGGTCTCAATCGAAGAGATGATCGATGCGGCTGACGTCGCCGCGCCGCGCATGGCATCCCTGCTAGTCGGCCTGATTGCCGCGGCCCGACAGCACCTGTGAGACTGTAACTGTAGGGCTGTAACCGTGAGGCTGTAACTGTGAGACAACAACTGTGAGCGCCGCCAACAACAAGTTCGCTTCGCAACGCCCGCGTCTCGGCGTGCTACTCAGCGGTACCGGCCGCACGCTGCAGAACCTTCTGGATCGCATCGACTCCGGCCACCTGCAAGCTTGTGTCGCCGGCGTCGCGAGCGATCGTGACGATGCGTTTGGCTTGCAGCGTGCCATGGATCACGGCATTGAGACGCGCACGTTGCGTGAGCCATCCGCGATCTGGTCGTGGATTCACGAACTCGATTGCGACTTGGTGCTGTTGTGCGGCTACTTCCGCTTGCTGCCAATCATCCCGGACTTCGAAGGTCGCGTGCTCAACATCCATCCGTCGTTGCTGCCCGAGTTTGGCGGCAAGGGCATGTATGGCGAGAGAGTGCATGCCGCAGTGCTCAGAGCCGGGCGCCAGGAAAGCGGCTGCACCGTGCACCTGTGCAATAACCACTACGATGAAGGCCGTGTCCTGATTCAGGCGCGTGTTCCAGTGTTGCCTGGGGATACGCCGCAGAGTCTCGGTGTGCGCACCTTCCAAGCTGAGTGCGAGGCCTACCCTGCGGCCATCAACATGCGCTGGCAAGAGATCCTGCGCGGCGACTAGCGGTCACGACCCGGCGGTCGCCGCTGGTTCTAATAGGTCGCTTGCTCGAGCCAGACGTCGACAGATCATCAGGCCGACGTCTTGCGGCGCGCGGTGCGGAACGCGACCCATCGACGCAGCAACTCGTCGAAGGCAGCGCCGATCAAAATCACCGCGCCGACCACCGCGAACTCAAGCTGGTTGCTGTTGGCGACCAGGTTGATCGTATTGGACAGCAACTGCATCAGGGCCGCCCCGAGCACGACGCCCAGTACCAGGCCTTCGCCGCCGCGCAGCGCGACACCACCAAGCACGGCACCGGCGATGGCGTACAGTTCGTAGAAGTTGCCGAAGTTCGACGCCTGCGCTGAGTTGACGTCAAGCACGAACAAGCAGCCACCCAGGCCGGCAAGCAACGAGCACGCGACGTAAGCTAAGACCGTCAGGCGGCCGGTCGGCACGCCGGCGAACCGCGCCGCTTCTTCGTTGCGACCGAGCGCGAACAGGTGGCGCCCCCACACGGTGCGTTGCCAGATTAGGCCGGTGACAATCGCAACCACCGCCAACACACACAGCGGTGCGGGCAGTCCGAAGCTGTCGGTGATCGGGATCTTACCAGTCGCCAACCAACGCAAGCCTTCGCCGGCATCGCCGAGTCCCATGGTCTGGTCGCCGGTGAAGTTGCGCATCAACCCGCGGTAGATCAAGAGTCCGCACAGCGTCACCACGAAGGGCTGCAGGCGTAGCCCCACCACCAGAAATCCGTGCCACAAGCCGATCGCTGCGCACAGCAACAGCACGATCGGCAAGGCAATCCAGCCCGGCAAGCCGCATGAACCGAGTAGCCACGGCAGGACGCAGCCTGAGACACAGACCACGGAGCCGATCGACAGATCGATGCCGCCGGTGACGATTACGAACGCGGCTGCAATGCTGAGCACGCCGAACATGCCGAGGCGCCGCAGCAGGTTCTCGAGGTTGTAGGCAGACAGGAACGGGAAGTTGCCGGAGACGGAGTCATACGACAGCCATGTCGTGACCATCGCGACGACCAGAATCAGACCAGCGATCCCCAATAGCTTGTTCATGAGACCGTCGCTCCTGTCGCTAACAACATGATGTTCTTCTCCGTCAGTTCCTCGCCCGACACTTCGCCGCGGATCTCACCATCGCGCATCACAAGCACGCGATCTGCAAGCAGCAGCACTTCTTCCAGTTCGGAACTAACGAACAACACGGCAAGTCCTGACTGTGCCAATTCGTCGAGACGGCGGTAGATCTCGGCGCGCGCGCCGACATCTACACCGCGTGTGGGTTCATCGAGCAGCAGCACGCGCGGCTTCGCTGCCAGCCATTTGCCGAGCACGATCTTCTGTTGGTTGCCACCCGACAACGAACCGGCCATCTGGTCGCTATCACGGCAGGCGATGCCAAGGTCCGCGATGCTGCTTGCGGCTAGTTCCGCTTGGTAGCCGCGATCGAGCCACCAACCGAGTCGGTGAATCGTTGGCAGCGACAGGTTCTCGGCGACCGACATGCTGAGCACGAGACCTTCGCTCTTGCGGTCTTCGGGCAGCAAGGCGACACCCGCAGCGACCGCCTTGCGCGGGTCGGCGCCCGGCAGAGACACGCCCGCAACGTCAACTGTGCCAGCCAATCGAGTGTCGACGCCAAACATGGCGCGCAACAACTCGCTGCGCCCGGCACCGAGCAAGCCGGCGATGGCAACCACTTCGCCGCGTCGAACCGTCAGGTCGACTGAGGCCTTGGGGTAGGTGCGCGTTCGCAGGCCTCGGACTTCGATCGCCACGTCACCGGGCGCGTGGGGTTGGCGCCTGGCACCGCTGATTTCGCGGCCAACCATCAACTGCACCAGCGTGTCGTGACTGATCTGTTCACGGGTCAACTCGCCGCTATTGCGACCATCGCGCAGACCGACGACGCAGTCGGCAAGCACTCCGATCTCCGCCAAGCGGTGCGTGATGTAGATCACAGCGATGTTCGTTTGCTGCAGCTCGCGCACCACCTGAAACAAACGCTCGACCTCGACCTGCGTCAGGCTCGACGTGGGCTCGTCCATGATGATCACGCGCGCCTGCGAACGCAGCGCGCGGGCGATCTCCAGCATTTGTCGTTGGCCGGGCCGCAGTGCCGAAACCAAGGTCTGCGGATCGATGTCGAGGCCAAGCCGAGACAGCCACTCGCGGGTGCTCGCCGCCATCTCGCGCTCGCGTAGGAACGGACCGCGACGCAGTTCCGCCCCCAAGAACATCGCTCCCGACACCGTCAAGTTGTCGCAGAGATTGAGTTCTTGATGGATCAAGGCAATGCCGCGATGCAGAGCATCCAGCGGCGACGTCAACGAAACTGGCTCGCCGTGCAGTTCGACCGTGCCCGAGTCGGGACGGTGCAAGCCAGCGAGGATCTTCATCAAGGTGCTCTTACCCGCACCGTTCTCGCCGACGACCGCAACGACTTCGCCGCCGCGCGCCTCAAACGAGACGTCGTCAAGTGCCAGCACGCCAGGGAACGCCAAGCTGACGCCGCGCGCGCTGAGGAACACCTTGCTGGTGGCCGAGCTAGCCACGCGCTATCTGCCGAGCTTCTGCTTTAAGTCAGCCCAGTACGCATCGACGTTGTCTTTGCGGATCTGGCGAGCAGGGACCACGATCACGCCGCTCTCAGGCAGTAGCGCTTGGCGTTTTTGCTCGTCCGGCTCCTGCGCAAGTTTGGCGAGCAGCTGCACGGATTGGCGCCCATACTCATAAGGGTTCTGCACGACGGTGCCGTAGACCGTGCCATCCTGGATGCCTTGCAGCGTGCCTTCATCCTCGTCGAAGCCGATGATCTTGATCTGGTCCAGGCGACCGGCATCCTTGATCGCATCGACGATGATCGGCGGCTCGTACGCGAACAAGCCCACCATGCCCTTGAGATCCGACCACCGCGTTAACCAATCCTGGACTATGTTCTTGGTCGTGTGCGGGAAGAAGCTGTCGGTCGACGTGGCGCGGATCTCCCACTTATCGTTCTTCAACACCGCGTCGGCCTTGTCGAAGCGCGTCTTGTCGCGCTCGCGACCGAGCAGGTAGTCGATCAATCCTTGTCGACGATGGCGTGCGTTGTCTTGATCGAGAGTGCCAACGATGATGCAGATTGGGCCACCATCCGGCAGCGCTTCTTCGACTAGTTGGCCACACATGCGACCAGCTTCATAATTCTCGACGCCGATGAAGCAAAGCCGTTCGCTCTTAGGCGCGTCAGAATCGTGCGTGATCAGGTCGCAGCGCTTGCTGATGCCATCCAGCAAGCGCGTCATGTTGTCCGGATCCTTGGGGCTAACGGCAATGCCCGAAACGCCAGAAGCGACCAGGTCTTCGAGGTAGCGTTTCTGCTCCTCGGCGGTGCCGTTCGGCGGCATGCGCACGATGACTTCGACGTCATTGGCCTTGGCGGCAGCTTGTGCGCCAGCTTCGGCAATCGCCCAGAACTCGACGGCACAGTTGGTAACGAACCCCACCCGCGGCTTGGTGGGGTCACCACCATTGCCGTCAGATGTTTTGCCGCCCGACGAATTGCCGCCGGACGATTTGCCGCCGGACGAATTGCCGCCGGATGATTCGCCGCCACAACCAACGAGGGACGCTGCCAGAGCAGCAAGAAGCAGAATGCATGAACGTCGCAACATGGGGATCTCCGGGGGACTAGCCGACCGTCATGCCACCGTTGACGGCGACATCTTGACCAGTGATAAACGATGCCTGTTGGCTGGCGAGGAACGCGATGATGCCGCCAATATCGCCGGGCACACCCCAGCGTTTCATTGGGATCAACGCCTCGTAACCGTCCTTCAGGGCCTTGGGGTCCTTGGCGTGGCGTTCGACCGGGATCCAGCCAGGTGAGACCATGTTGACGGTGATGTGCCATGGCGCCAACTCACTCGCCATGCTGCGGGTCCAACCAGCCTGCGCCCCCTTGGCGGCAACGTAGGGTGAGAAGTTCGGGACACCGCGACGGAAGACTTCGCTGCCGATGTTGATGATGCGCCCGAACTTCTTCTGCTTCATGCGCGGCAACATCGCTCGCGTGATCAAGAACGGCGACTTAACGAAGAAGTCGAGCATCTGCTGATGGAAGGCCCAATCGTACTTCTCGATCGGCATCTGCGGTTGATCCGGCGTCGCGTTGAGCACGGCGATGTCGGGCGGGCCCAAGCGCTTGGTGGTCTCGTCGATCAGCCTCTGGACCTGTTTTTCACTGGTGACATCGGCGCGGATCATCACCGCCTCAATGTCGCGCGAGCGAACTTCTTCGAGGGTGCGCTCGGCCTGCTCTTTGCCGTTGTAATAGTTGATGACGACTTTGGCACCGGCCTCGCCGAGAGCGATGGCCATGGCTTTGCCAAGGCCCTTGCTGCTACCGGTCACAATCGCCGTGTGACCAACCAGCGATGGGGAGCGTGGCTCGATGTCGAGCACCGGTTTGCGAGAACGAGAACGAGAACGCGTCGGCGTAGCAGTCTTCTTCATAGGATCGAGATGCGAACGCTACCGGGTTGCCGCCGTAGTAGCGACCATCTACAACGGAGCCGTGGCCATGCTTCGCCTGCACCCCTTGCTTCTCGCTCCTACCTGGGCAAACCAAGTGCTTCAGTTTCCTCCATTGCTCGTTGGCCTGTTGATGCTGGTCGTGTTGGCGCCAGCCGCATCCGCCCAGAACGGTTCACCCGGCCCCGACGAGATGCCAATGGCCGAGCGCTTCGACCACTGGGCGTGGCAGCCGCTGCGCGCGGTCACGCCGCCGGCAGCCAGGCACCCGGTTGATGGCTTTGTCACAGCAAGGCTGGACGCCGTCGGGTTGCTACCGGCGCCGCTGGCCAAGCCGCACGAACAACTGCGACGCTTGTGGTTCGACTTGGTCGGGTTGCCGCCGACTCAGGAGGCGCTCCAGAGGTTTGGTGAGCGGCCAAGCGATGCCGCTTATCTGCTCGAAGTGGACCAACTGCTCGCATCGCCTCAGTTCGGCGAGCGATGGGCTCGCCATTGGCTCGACCTGATGCGCTACAGCGAGACGCTTGGCCACGAGTTTGACTTCGAGATCCCCAATGCCTGGCGCTACCGCGACTATGTGATTCGCGCGCTCAATCAGGACTTGCCGTACGACCAGTTTATACGCGAACACATTGCTGGAGATTTGCTGCTCGAACCGCGTCGCGACGAGCACGGCAACAACGAAAGCGTGCAGGCAACCGCGTCGTGGTGGTTCGTCGAGCAGACGCATTCGCCAGTCGATTCGATGCAGCACCAAGCGGATCGTATCGACAACCAGATCGACGTGTTCGGCAAGGCCTTCCTCGGCATGACCGTCGCCTGCGCGCGTTGCCACGACCATAAGTTCGATGCGATCCCAACCAGCGACTACTACTCGCTGTTTGGCTTCGTGCAGAGTTCGCGCTACGTGCAGGCATCGCTCAAGGAAGTGCCGCCGGAATCCGAAGCCTACCAAACCGCGCTAACGCGCCAGCGCGAGCTCAGCAGCCTGTGGTTGCCAGATGCCGCTGCGACAACAAGCGGCGTCACGTTCCGTGCTGAAGATGTAGTCATTGCCGACGCCAGTGACCACAAACGCGAACAGGACGGCAGTCAGCTGTCGA
>JBNMNW010000077.1:0-20623 GCA_051278165.1 Planctomycetota bacterium
CTCCGATGGCTGCACCGAAGGGCGTTGCGACTCGGGTGCTGGTGCCGTCAAGATTGCCGCGCACGCAAAAGTGAATCGCGCCGACATCTTCTTCGCAGATGAAGTCGCCATCGCCGTAGGCGCGTGCACCGGGCATCACGGCAGCGAAACGCTGCAAGAGTCCGGTCGGCGTCACTTCGAACACGTTGCCGCTAGCGGTAACGATCGCGCTACGACCGTTCGGCCAACTAAGCGAAAACTCAGGAGCCTCATCTGCGAGTTCGAACTCTTGCGCAACGCTGCTGTCGCGCACGGTGAACGTGGCGAGAATTTGCAACGCGTTCGACGCTGCCGATTCTTGGATACGGCCGACCTGGATCTCGCAGCCGCGCGGCAACTCGTAGGTCGGAGTCCACTCCCACACATGCGAATCATCGACTCGCCGGAGCGTGCCCGGCAGAGTGTTGCCGCCATCCGTGACGACCAGATCGCTGGCATTCAAAACGGCGCCGCCCGCCGCCAGCACGAAGCGAATCGTCGCGCTGGGCGCCACACCCAAGGCACCGTCCGGAGGATCTGTCGAGGTGATCGTGGCAACAACTGGCGCCGGGTTCGAGCCGCCGCTACTGCAGCCGAACAGGCCCAAGCCGGCCAACAGCATTACCCCAGGAACCCAGCTCTCACGGATCGACAACATCGGACGCTAGTATCGCGTATTTGCGACTCGACCGCACCCCCTCGCGTCAGATCGCTATACAAACCATGACACCGACTAATAAGTCACCCTGATGCAGGCGTCCGGCGCGGGTCGAAGACGTAGAGTGCCGCCGACTCGGATGCCCCTCCCCATGCGCACCCCCACTCTGCTCGTTCTCCTGCTGGTCGTCGCCGCTAGCTTGGCTGCGTTCTGGCTACTGACGAACACAGATCCGGTCGCGCCATCGCGGCAGAGCGATGAGTCAGCCCAGACGACTCCAGAAGAGACGGCTACCGCCTCATTGCCGTCGAATCGCCAAGCAACGACGGCCATCGACATCGACGTACGGTCCGCGGCCGAAACCATCCTCCCGCCGCGGCCACACGCTAGCGATGCAACTTGGGCCGACATTCTGGTCGTGAACGAGGCCGGCGCTCCCGTGCCGGATGCGACGGTGTATTGGTTTGGCAACCACGCAAGAGAGCTGCTCGAAGCCGACCAACTGATCACCGGCGTCGAGCTCCTGATCATGCATCAGCAGCCGAGCAAGCTCGCGGCACGGTATGGCTGGCAGGTGCGAGCGGATGCCGAAGGACGTGCGCGCGTCACCGTCAGCGACCAGACCCAAATCGCCGGCAAGTCGTTTGGTCTGTTTGGAGAACTAGCGATTACGCCAGCAAGCGCGATGCCGGAGGACGGCTATCGGTTGGTGCTGTTGCCAGACCACAACCTTGAGGTGCTAGCGCTCGACGAGCAGGACCAACCGTGCCGCGGCCTACTCATCTCCTTGATAGCAATCGACCAAATGGGCAACCTGCGAACAGGAGGCGTCGGCTTCACCGGGATGGCAGTCACCCGTAACGATGGCACCGCGACTATCGCACACACGCGAAACTGGCAACGCATGCTCGACGAGCGTCTCGACCCCGAAAGCCTGCAGCTGAGGACGTTCGTGCACTTGTTGGCACCTCACAATGACGACCCAGGGATCTTGATTGACCTGAAGAGCCCACCAACCGGGACCATCGTCTTGCGCGTTCCATCGTACGGCGCAGTCAAGATGCGCGTAGAGGTCCCAGGCCTGAAAAGCACGCACGAGATGTTCCTGAGCGATGATGGCCATGCCCGCTTCCAAGGCTGGATGGTGGGTCAGCCAGGAAACGACGGTTGGACACGCTTCGACTACGTCCCAATCAACAAGCGCTTTCGCGCGCACTCACTGGCCGCTGCGAACGTCAACCAGCTGTTTGATGGCCCGGCGTTTCGCGGCGACGTCGTCGAAGTCGTGATCACGCCATCGGCCGATTCGATTTGGCTTCAAGCTCGCCTTCTCGACGAGCAAGGCGCCCCGGCCGCAATGCATTACATGACCGTACAGCTGCACGGCGAAGGCCTACCGCGAAGCCAGCAGTTCAAGACCGATGGCAACGGGCTGGCCATGATCTCAATTCCCACAGAAAGCGCCAAGCCACTCGAACTCACCTCCGCCACGATCTCTGCCATCATGCCCAACACCGGCTACGGCAAAGGCCACATCCCGGCGATGGTGTTGCGACCCGGCATGATCGACCTCGGCGACATCGTGCTCGAACGCGGCGAACTGGTTGCTGCCGGCCAGTTGCTGGACGGCACGGAGCCCTACACCAAAGAGATCTACGTCAGCCTGCAAACCTTCACGGCAACGCCGCAAGGAGATCCACCGCAATGGCGCGACGTGCACGATCACGTTGCCCAGATCGACGCCAATGGCCACTTCGAAGTGCGCGCCAAGCTGTCCCCAGGCGAACACCGCCTCTACTTCCACGGCGAACACAACCAACCCGTCGAGCCGGTGCCATTCCGCGTCGGCGACCACGACCTTGTCGTGCAAGTTCCGATCGCACATGCGCTCGGCGCCAGCTTCTTGATCCCGGCAGGCGTCGACGCCGACGCGGTGCAGTGCCGCCTGATCTCGACAAATGCCCAGGCCACGTCGGCCGGTGATCAAGACCGCCTAACCGCCATGCCACAACGCGCACAAGCAGAGCGCTGCGCGGTCGAATGGCACGGGATACTCGCTGGCACCTACACTGTCGAGCTGTCGTTATGGGCGCAACCAAAGCCACTGGCAGTCGTGCTGGACGTCGTCATCCCTGCGCCAACTGCGGGCGATCCGCGACTCGCCGACATCGACCTTCGCGCACTTGTGCAAGTCGTAACGATCGAACTGAAAGAAGCAGACGGCACGCCTGCCAACGGCTCCGGCGCGTTCTTTCCCACCGAACAAATGGCCAGCGGCAAGTGGCATGGTTATCCGGTCTCCCACGACACAACGCGATTGCTGCTGCCGCCTGGTCCTATCGACCTGCAGATAATGCTCGACGGGTACCAGCCAGCACCGGTAATCGGCAATGGGCCCAAGATCACTACGCGCGTCTTCGAGTGGCCAAGGGTCCAGGTGAGGCTCGCCGAACCGACCAAGCTCCCTGATGGCCTCAAGATGATGATGCAACTCGACCCCATCAATGCTGCCGCCGAGAACTGGTATAGCCCCGATTCTTACCCCGATCCTTACGACACCCTCAAATCCCTGGTTGGCGTCGGCGAACAGGTCTGGTGGCTCGATAGCAACAAGATCGAGTTGCAAATTGGCAACGGCACCCATCGCTTGCAGGTGTATGTGAGCCGCAAGGACCGCAAAGTCGAAGTGCAAGGCACAGCGCCCATGCAGATTCTGCCGACAGAACGAAACATCACCGTGCACGTTCCCAAGGCCAGTTTGCAGGCGGCGATCGACGCGTTTTCGAAATAGGCCGGGTCATGGCTCTTGCCAGTCGACGCACTTCGTCCCACGATGTTTGCCTAAAACGCGTAGTGACTGACACACCCATCAAGAAAGTCTGGATCGAAGAAGGCTGCATCTCGTGCAAGCTATGTGAGGACATCGTGCCTCAGGTCTTCGAAGTGCCAGATGACGAGGACTGCATCGTCAAGCCGGATGCTGCGACGCATTTTGGCCCGCTCAGCGAAGACATCGACCAAGCCGCGAACGATTGTCCGGTGGAAGTGATCCAGGTCGAGCGCGCCGGCGACTGAGGCCGGGTGGTGGGCTTGGCAGGTGGGCTGGCCCGCCGGATGGCCTGCTATGCCGAGTGGACTGCCGCCCCGGTTCGCCTGCGTGCAGGAGCGACAATCCACCGCCACCATCACGCCCGCAGGGGAACGCCGGCTGCGGCACAACCGTCATCGCGGTCATCGCGCCACTCGTGGCTCTGAGTGCCGGCAGCAATGCTCGCGGCAATGCCAGCAGCGTTGGCTTCACGCAATACGAAGTGCGACAGCTCGATAGCAAAGTGCGCACGCTCAAGGGGCGCATCGAAGATGCTTGAGACGCGCTAGCGCCGCGCTTCGCAGCACGATCTAGCGGGTCACGCTCACGTTGAAGTACTTCGCGTCCGGGTGGTGGCAGATGACTGCCGATGTGCTCTGCTCCGGATCCAACTGGTGCTCTTCGCTCAGCGACACGCCAATGCGCGACGCTTCGAGCAACGGCAGCAGCTTGTCCTGGTCTTCGATGTTCGGGCACGCGGGGTAACCAAACGAGTAACGGCTGCCTTGATACTTCTGCTTGAACAGGTCGTTGATGTCCGGCGCATCGGCGGCGGCGATATCGAGCTGCTGGCGCATGCGCTTGTGCCAGTATTCGGCCAACGCTTCGGCGCCTTCGACAGACAGGCCATGGAAGTGCAGGTAATCGTCGTAGCGGTTCTCGCGGAACAAGCGATCACTCTCGGTCGTTGCGATCGCGCCCATCGTGACCAGTGAGAAGCCGGCAACATCGAGCTCGCCGCTGTCCTTCTTGCGGAAGAAGTCCGACAGACACATGCGACGACCACCGGGCTGGCGCGGGAACTCGAAGCGCGTCACCTCGGTCTTGCGATCCTTAGGATCGAGGATGACCAGCGCGTTGCGATCGCTGTAGCAAGGCCAGTAGCCGTAGACGACGCGCGGCTCGAGCGTCTTGTCGACGATCACCTTCTTGACCAACTCACGAAAGCGCGGCTCGACCGTCTGCTCGATGAACTTGTCGTAGGAAGCCTGCTCGCGCTTGCCCTGCTTGTATTGCCACTGCAGGCGATAGAGCGCCTTCTTGTTGACATATTGCAGGACCGTGCCCAGGTCGAGCTCTTCCGGCGTCATCACGGCTGGCCCCCAGAACGGCGGCGTCGGGATCACCGCTGCCGGCTCGACGCCACTGTCGACGTATTCGGTGAAGGCATGCTTGAGCATCTCATCCTTCTCCGCGCGCGTCATGCGGCGGTGGCTGGTGATGCGCTTGTTGGCGCCATCGCTCGTCACGGTGACGCCATCGGCGACAGGTGGCTTGCTCGACTTTGGCTTGTCGGATGGTGGCGCCCCCCGACCCGTAAGCTCATCCATGACATACAGACCGGAGAACGCATCCTTGCCGTAGTAGACCGTGCCCTTGCCGTAGGCAGTTGCGAGGTCTTGCTCGACGAAGGCGCGGTTGAGCGCAGCGCCACCGCAGATGACCGGCGTCGTAATGCCGCGCGAGTTCATCAACTCGAGGTTCTCCTTCATCACCACCGTCGACTTGACGAGCAGGCCACTCATGCCGATCGCGTCGGCCTTGTGCTCCTTGGCGGCTTCGAGAATGCGTTCGGCGGGGACCTTGATGCCAAGGTTGACGACCTTGTAGCCGTTGTTGCTGACGACGATGTCGACCAGGTTCTTGCCGATGTCGTGCACGTCACCGCGCACCGTCGCGAGCACCATGACACCCTTTTCTTGGCCCTCGACCTTCTCCATGAACTGCTCGAGGTGGGCGACAGCAGTCTTCATCGCCTCGGCACTCTGCAGCACGAACGGCAACTGCATCTCGCCAGCTCCGAACAGTTCGCCAACGACCTTCATGCCGCCGAGCAGGATGTCGTTGATGATTTCGAGCGGGGTGTACTTCTCGCGGGCCTCATCAAGGTGCTTATCGATGTTGATCTTGTTGCCATCGATGATGCGCTTCTTGAGTCGCTCCTCGACCGTCAAGGTCATCTCATCCTCACCGCTACCCATCTCGATGCGCTTGGCACCAGTGAACCGTTCAATGAACTTGAACAGCGGATCGTAGTCCTCGGTGCGACGGTCGTAGATCAGGTCGAGCGTGACCTGCTTATCTTCTTCATCGAGCTTGTGCGTCGGAATGATCTTGCTGGCGTGCACGATCGCCGAGTCGAGGCCAAACTTGATCGCTTCGGCCATGTAGACCGAGTTGAGGATCTGGCGCGGGTAAGGATCGAGGCCGAAGCTGATGTTGCTAAGGCCGAGGATCGTGCGCACACCGGGCATGTTCTCTTTGATCAGCTTGATGCCCTTGAGCGTTTGCTCGCCGGCATCGCGCGATGCTTCATCGCCAGAGCCAATCGTGAACGTCAGCGGGTCGAAGATCAGGTCGCCCGGGTTCATGCCATGGCGGTTGA
The DNA here is from genome assembly GCA_051278165.1 of Planctomycetota bacterium. Taxonomy (GTDB): domain Bacteria; phylum Planctomycetota; class UBA1135; order UBA1135; family UBA2386. The sequence continues at coordinate 6,151 of JBNMNW010000077.1, forward strand.
CGACGATGTCGTAGATTCGCTTGGCGACGCGAAGCTTGTCCTCGGCGGTCTTCGCCATGCCGTCTTCGTCGATCGTCAACGCAACGAACATCGCGCCGTAGCGGCGGGCCAACTTGCACAGTTCGTCGGCCTTGCCTTCGCCATCCTCGAGGTTGATCGAATTGATGATCGCGCGACCAGGAACAATGTGCAGCGCCTTCTCGACGACGTCGATCTGGGTGCTGTCGATCATCACCGGCGCCGTCACCTGCTGCACCATCGGCTGCAACAACTGCAGCATGTCGGCGGCTTCGTCGCGACCAACATAGGCCGAACAGATGTCGAGCACGTGCGAGCCTTCTTGCACCTGCTCCTTGGCCATGTGCAACATGCCTTCGACATCGCCGTCGAGCATCAGCTGGCGGAACTTCCGACTGCCGTTTGCATTGGTGCGCTCACCAATGATCAGCGGGCCCGTGTCTTGAGTGAGCGACGTCGCATGGAACAGCGATGCCAACTGTGGCTCATAGAACGTCGGACGCGCAGCAGGCACCAAGCCCTTGACCGCTTCGGCCATCGCTCGCACGTGTTCCGGCGTCGTGCCACAGCAACCACCGACAACGGCGACGCCATGCTCTTCGACGAAGCGCGCTTGGAACGTCGCGAGTTCCTTCGGCGTCAAGTCGTAGACCGCGTTGCCGCCGACGTTGCGCGGCAGGCCAGCATTCGGCATGACCATGATCGAACGCGTCGTCGTCTTGCCGAGGTGGCGAACGGACTCCTGCATCAGGTCCGGACCAGTCGCGCAATTGAGTCCGATGACGTCGACCGGCATCGCTTCGAGCGTCGTGACGGCGGCGGCAATATCGCTGCCGACCAGCATCGTGCCGGTCGTCTCAATCGTGACCGTGCAGAAGATCGGCACTTCCTTGCCTAGTTCTTCCATCGCATCGCGCGAGGCGATGATGGCCAATTTGACCTGCAAGATATCTTGGCACGTCTCGATGTTGAGGCAGTCGACGCCGCCTGCGATCAAGCCCTTTGCGTATTCCTTATAGGACGTGAACAGCTCTTCGGGCGTGATGTGGCCAATCGTCACGAGTTTCGTGCCCGGCCCCATCGAACCCGCGACGAAGCGCGGTTTTTCGGCCGTGCTCATGCGGTCGGCAACGCGGCGTGCCAATTTGGCCGCCATCTCGTTGAGTTCGAAGGCACGGTGGCCAATGCCGAACTCGTCGAGCACGTACGACATGCCGCCGAACGTGTTGGTCTCAACGACATCCGCACCAGCGCTGAAATAGCGCTCGTGGATCGCTTCAATCACGTCGGGACGTGTCTCTACGAGCAGTTCGTTGCAGCCTTCGAGGCCGTTAAAATCGTCGAGGGTCAGATCCGCAGCATGAATCTGTGTGCCCATGCCACCGTCGAACACGAGTACGCGTTCGGACAATGCCTTGAGGATCGGAAACTGCTGCTTACGGGCGAGGGGGTCGAATCTAGGCGTCATTTGAAGAATCCGCGCACCAGCATACGACGCACAGCCCATGGCCCGTTACCGCTTTCTGCAACGACAGGTCACTCTCTTTCGCGTTCGCGATGCGCCCCGTGCATGACTTCGAGTGGCGGCGGCAAAACTACACCGGCAAACAGCAGTCCGGCGACGATCGAACCACCGACTAGCAACATTCGGAACGCGAGTGGCGCGCTCGACGCGAAATCGCCGGAGATCGCGGTGGTCAAGCCGCTGAGGCCAAGACTTCCAGGCACCAGCAGCAATAGCCCGGGCGTTCGCACGATTGCAGCGGGCTGTCGCAGCCAGCGAGCGTAGAGATTGCCGAGCAGCGCAACGGCCATCGCGCCGACGACTGCGCCGAGCTCACTGCCAAGCCACAACGTGCCGAGGCGCGCGCCGCCGTAGCCCGCCACCACTGCGAGCAAGACCCACGGTGATTGCCGGAGGGTGCCGCGCAGGATCAATGTGAACGCGATCCAGTTGGCGAGCAACGCGACGCCAAGCCAGACCGGGCCGAGGCTGACCAATTCACCGGCGGATCCTTCGCCAACCAACTCGACGGCCGCCTTATCGCCGATACCGACACCGATGGCCATCGTCACAAACACGGCCATCGCCCCCATCAGACGCGCGCTGCCGGCAGCGAGATGGCGGATGGCGAGTTCGGCTAGGGCTGTCGTGAAGGACAAGCCCGGCAACAACACGATAATGGCTGCCAACGTAGTCAGCGGCACATGCACTGGAATCCAGTTTGAGGTGCACCGAATCAAAAACGCGACGGCGGCACAAGTTAGCGCGGCCTGCACGTCGCCGAGACTGGGCCGCCTGCGCGCCAGCAACCCGATCATGCCGGCAACGAAGCCAGCGAACGAAGCCACCATGACTTCGTTGACGCCACCGCCAAGCACGGTCGCGGCACCACCACCAACAAGTGTCTGCCCGACCAAGTCGGCCCAAGCACCATCGTCGGTCGGAGCCAGCACCGCGCGAACTTCGACCAACCCAACTTCGGGCGTCATCTCGCCGCGAACGACCGCATCGCGAATCTTATACAACGCCGCCAGCCGCCCGAGATCGTGATCACCAGGCGCAACGCGCAACAGCGTCGTCTTGACCTCGTCACCCGGCTCACCAACCGCCAAGAAGATCGCAGTCGGCGTCGCGAAGAAGTTCCCGTCCATGCCAAACGAACGGCTACACGCCACCATCGTGTCCTCAACACGATAGGCCGGACTACCCAAGGCATGCATCGCACGCCCCAGCTCCAACACAAACTGATGCTTACTCAAGCCAGCAGCCTACCGACAAATGTCGGTACGGTGCCTGGACAGAAAACAACATCTTCACGCCAACGTCATTCAGTGAACATCGCGCACGATTTCGCGAGATAGACCGGTGGCCAGTTTGTTGTTTTTTGTCCAGGCACCGTACCGACATTTGTCGAGGCGCCGGACCGACAATTGTTAGCGGAGGCTTTCTATGCGGCCGGCGGCGTCGACGATTTGGGTGACGCGGAGGCCGTAGACGTCGTCGACTAGGACGACTTCGCCTCGGGCTACTAGCTTGCCGTTGACGCGGAGGTCGACGGGTTCTTCAGCCTTCTTGTCGAGAGCTATGACGCTGCCTGGCACGAGCTTGAGAACGTCCTCTAGGCTCATCTGGGCGCGGCCGACTTCGACCGAGATGGGGATCTCGACGTCGAGCAGTAGATCTAGGTTCTGCTTGCCGTCGCCAACCTGACCTTGACCGAGCTGGCCAAAGGCAACCGGCTGGATGGCCGCAGCGGCGAGCTCGCCAGCAGCGTGCGCCATATTGGCCGCGGCCGCCCACTCGTCAGCCTTGGCTTCGGCTTCGTTCTGTTGCTCGTTTTCAGTCATCGGAGTCAGTTACCTCCGATGACATCGGCAATTTGCACACCCATCCTGTTGCCGATCCTGCCGATATGTGCAGCAAACTTAGGCTTGCCCATGACGGGAACGATTGCGGGTTGGCCAAAGCGGGTCGTCAGTGGAATGACATCGCCAGGCTGCAGCTTCAGCAGCTGACCCAGCCGGATACGGGAATCGCCGAGGTTCACGGACAGGTCTAGGTTCATCTTGCTGACGGTTTCACTCATCTTGACACGCATGGCGCCCGGCTCGAGTTGGCTGACCGAGTCTCGGCCAAACCGTTCCAACAAGGGCTCCAAGCCAACGAACGGGATCACCAGGCGCAGGTCGCCCATCAGGAAGTCGCCGGTTGCCTGGAAGTAGATCGACATGACCACGTCCTGCGACGGCAGGATCTGGGCCATCGACGGATTGCAGAAGCGGTTCAGGATCTTCCACTTGAGCTCGACGACTTCGGCGAGCGATTCAACAATGCGATCGAGGCACGGTGCAACCAGCGCTTCGGCAACAATGTGCTCGGCATCGGTGAAGTCCTTCGGGACTTTCGTGACCTTGCCAGAGCCGCCAAGGATGCGGTCGACGGCGCCATACAGAAGGCTAGTGCTGACCGTAAACAGGCACGGCTGGCGGAACGGCTCCATCTCGACCACGTAGATCGAGACCGGTCCGGGGAGCTGGTCTAGCCAACTCGAGAAGCGCAGTTGTTCGACAGCGACACAATCGCAACGCGTATCGAGACGCAGCTTGTCGCTGATCGTCGCGGACAGCAGCTTGCCGGCGCTTTCGAAGTAGCGCTCGATGCCGCGCAGTTGCTCGCGGCCGAGGCGGTTGGGCTTGAGCAGGTCGATGTGACTGATGACACGACCATCGGGGGCTTCCATCGGCCCCCTCGTCGGCTCGGGTTCACGCACCTCCGGTTCGATCGCACCGCCCTCCGTCCGGAACATGTCCAGGAGGGTGTCGATCTCTTCGTTGCTAAGGATTTCATTCACGTCAAAACCTTGGGGGAGGCGCGCGTCTAAAGGGGGGAGGGGGGTATCGGGCTACTGGGTTAACCAGTCTTTCCAGATGATCTCGGTGACTTTCGCGATGGGCTCCTGCCCCTCGGGAAGGTCTTTGCTGAACAGTTCGCCAGTCAGCGCCTTGATCATGTCGTGCTCCAAGATCTTCTCGCCAGACTCGGATTGCAGCTGTTCGTACGTGCGACTGCGGAGGAGCTCGCCGGCAATGCCATCTGCTCGCTCCCAGTATTTCTTGATGAGCTCGAAGGCCGCGTGTTCGACGCCCTTCGTGTTTTTTTCCTGCGTCACCGTGTAGACGAACCGGAAAGAGATCTTCATGACTCCCTTACCAGCGCGCTGCCTCGGATTGAACGTTTGCTGGATCAGGTCCGGGTGCATGACGTGCACCTCTTCGAACTCCGGCGCGGGCGCGACAATCGTCTCTGTCTTAGGTGGCACCGCGAACACAACCCCAGCGCCACCAATGATGGCGCCAAGTGCGATCATGATCACGGGGGACAGGCCCTTCTTCTTCTTGGCGTCGTCGCCCTGTTCGTCTTTCTTTTTATCGTCAGCCACGTTGTTCCTTCTCTGCTACTGCCGGTCCTTTGCTGTTGTGGTATCGGCCAACGGAGTCGGTTGTGTTGAACTATTCATCGGTTAGTCGCGACCAACCGGTGGCTTGGGCTCTTTGCTGATCTGCATGCGCTGCTCGAGAACGTCCTGAATCATTGCGTTGGGTAGCTCCGCGAGGATCTCGTTGACGGCTTCCTTGTCCATGAACTCGAGCACGCGCAAGATCTCGCCCTGACCACGCTCCGTCCCCCATTGCTGCTGAACGAGCTCTGCGGCCTTCTTGCGCTCGAACGACGCCAACGTCGTCGCGGTGTTCTTGAGTTTCTGAACCTCGTCGTTGCGCACCAACTTCACGGTCTGCTCAAACTTCGCGATCTTGGTCCGCAAGTCGCTGTGCATCTGCTCGATCTTGGCGCGCTCATTGCTGATCGTCTTCCATCTCTTGCTAATGTCTTCGCCAAGTTCTTGGATTTCTGCCTCGCGTAGATCGAGTGCTGTGTTGCGCTGTTCGATGGTCTGCATCAAGCCTTGCACGCGCTGCCACGCTTCATTGACCTGCTCCGGTGTCATGCCCGACGGCATGCCTTGGAACACAAAGAACGCGCCAGGCGAATAGCTGATGCGGCCCTGACTTTTCAGAGCGCTTTCCATATTGTCAAAGTCCTGCTCGGCAGCGGTCTTGTCACTATGACCACCAGCGTTCGGCGGCGCGCCGTGATTGGCAGGAGCATCGGTGGTGTGCGCCGCATCGGCACCATGGCCGTCATCGGCGCCGTGACCGTCGTCTGCTGGAGCATCACCGTGACCCCCACCATGCGGATCCGCCGCCGCCTCAACCGGGTTCTCAACCGACGGCCCAGTGATGCTACGGCTCGAAGTCGGGCCCTGCGGACCATGCGCAGCATCCGTTGCCGTACCATCCCCTCCCTCGTGCGAACCATCGGCAGCACTGGTCTCGCCAGCAGGAGCTGCGTGGCTGACATTGGCATCGTGACCGTCACCGGCCTCACCTGTGCCTTCGCCGCCATCCTCTGCCGGAGGCTCCGGAAAGAACGAACTCAGCACGGGAATGTTCGCCGTGCCTTCGTGATTGAGTCGACCCGTTGCCGCGAGACCGCCAACTAGCGAGCCCGCGAACAACACCAGACCGATCACAACCTTGATGATGATGCCTACCATTTGTCTTCTCCTTCGTCACGACCGCGAGTCAACAACGCCATCTCGTCAAGCTCAGCTTGCTCGGTGCGTTGCAGCTCGGTGGTCCACTCCGACAGCTCTTGATGGCGAAGCCGCTGCAGCGTCTTCAATTCGCGCGCCTTCTGCGTGTATTCCACGCGCACGGCTTCGAGCTTCTGTTCCGCTGACTTTCGCTGCTTGATCAACCGCCACTGGTGCCGGCGCAAACCCGCTTCCATCGAACGCGCTAGGTAGCCAACGGAGTCCGTTCGGGCGGCCTGGTCAGCGCACTCCGCTAAGCCCCGACCCGCGGCAGCGAGCTGAGCATCGAAGTTGTTGACCTCGGCCATCGCCAAGGCGAGTTCCTTGCGTGCACTGCGCTCGATTTGAGAGCGCAATCGCAGCAGTGAGGCCAGTCGGAATCGAAACCGTCGCATGTCACCTCTATCGGCCATGGCATGGGCCAATCGTTAGGCGGTTCTGCGTTCCCTGATGGCGACGTCGCTGCAGAAGCCGACAGTGCCCAAGCCGCCTGGCCAGTGCCTGGACGACACCGACCTATCTATCTATGCGCCGGCGACTTGCTGCATCACCGCAGCAGTCTCCGCGGCGGTCCTCGGCTGCTTGCCCTGGTAGAGCAATTGTTCGATCGGGCCGATCTTTTGGATCGCCTGGTCCATCAGCGGGTCCGCGCCACTGCGATAGGCACCAACGGACACGAGGTCGCGGTTCTCCTCGTAGTGCGCCATCAATTCACGAAGACGACGGGCGCGTTCTTGATGAGGCTCGTCGACGAGCTTCGGCATCAGACGACTTACCGAACCGAGCACGTCGATCGCCGGGAACTTGCCGCGCTCGGCAATGCGACGGCTGAGCACAATATGGCCATCGAGGTAGCCACGCAGGGCATCAGCCACGGGTTCGTTCATGTCGTCGCCGTCGACGAGCACGGTGAACATGCCGGTGATCGTGCCCTTACTGTCCGAACCAAGTCGTTCGACTAGGCGAGGCAGCGACGCAAACAGTGACGGCGGGTAACCGCGCAAAGTCGGCGGCTCGCCAGCGGCAAGGCCAACTTCACGGCACGCCATCGCGTAGCGCGTCACCGAGTCCATCATGAACAACACATCGGCGCCGGCGCCGCGGAACGCTTCCGCAATGGTCACGGCCGTCATCGGCGCCTTCAGTCGCAGCATCGGCGCCATGTCACTAGTGCACGCGACGACGACACTCTTCCGCAGGCCTTCCGGACCGAGTGCCTCGGTAACGAACTCGCCCACTTCGCGACCACGCTCACCGATCAGAGCAATCACGTTGACCTGGCCAGCACCGCTGCGCGCGATCTGCCCCATCAGCGTCGACTTGCCGACACCAGAACCAGCGAAGATGCCAACGCGCTGTCCCTTGCCGCAGGTCAGCATGCCGTCGATCGCGGAAATGCCCGTTTCGATTGGCTCGCTGATCGGGGTTCGATCCATCGGCGACGGGGCACTGCCAGTCAACGGCATCATGCGACCCGTAATCTCCGGGCCACCGTCGAGCGGCTTGCCCAACGCATCGACGATGCGGCCAAGCAGGCCGGCACCAACTGGCACGGACAAAGCTCTGTGTTCGTTGTGGACCTGATCCCACGGGGCAACGCGGTGCGCATCACCGAGGGCCATCACGACCGCATCGTCGCCGTTAAAGCCAACGACTTCGGCTTGGATCGGCATGCGGCCCGCTTCGGCCATGATCGTACAGCTATCGCCAATCGCGGCAGCGAGGCCGGTAACGTGGATCGCGATGCCGCGGATCGAACGCACCTTGCCCTCGGCTCGGGGACGATTGAGCGTGCGCGCGGAGTCCAGCGCACGCTGCAAGTTTGCTGGTAGGGTCACGCGGAAGCCTCACGTCGCACTTCGGCACAGATGCGCTCGAGAACTTCACGCGGATCGTAACGGAGACGGCCGGCGCCGGTTTCGGCGCGCACGCCACCAGTCGGAACCGTTGCATCGGCAACGAACGTTGCCGATGCAAGTTCTTCGCCTAGCTCCGTCATCTGAGAGATGCGCGTTTGCACGTTGGCCATGTCTTCGGGGTGTAGCTTGATGACCAAGTCGCCACGGTCGGCGCCGTGCAAGCAATCGGCGAGGCAACGAGCAACCGTCGCCGTCGGATCAACCTTGCCTTGGTCGAGTGCCTCACCAACGATTTCGCGGGCGATGGCCAGGCCGAGTTCCACAGTGATGCCGGCGATCTCTTCAAGACGATCGTTCACAACACCCGGCAACGCGGCGATCTGATTGCGGGCCTCGGCGAGCAAGTCTCTCATCACCTGGTCATCCGCCTCGCGACGCATGCCTTGCGACTCGAGATCGAGCAACTGCCGCGCCCGAGGCTCTTCGGGCACGCCGCCAGGACCACGACGATTGTGCAGACGAAGCCCCACCAATCGGGACGACAAGGGAATGACGTTTATCGATGTCATGGCTAAACCATTTTCTCCGCAGCACCGCCGGCCTTGATGTCACCTTTATCCATCATGTCGCGGATCATCTTCAGGATTTCCGACTGTGCTTCGAGCACGTCCGTCAGCGGCGTCGGCCCGAGGTTGTCACGCTCTTCGATCACCATGTCGGAAGCGCGCTTCGACAGGTTGCCGAGGATCGATCGCTCAACAGCCGGAATCGCGGCTTTGAGAGAAACGGCCAGTTGACGCGAATCGACGGCGGCGAGGATCTTCTGCATCGACTTCTTGTCGAGCTTCTCAATGTCATCGAACGTGAACATCTCTTCGCGGATGGCACTGGCGATGTCCGGGTTGTCCTGCTCGATGGCTTCAAGAACAGCCTTGTCGCCGCCGCCAAGGTTGTTCAGCAGCGATGCCGCCGCTTTCACCCATGCCTTTGGTTCGCTTCGCAACGTCGTCAGGCCAAGGTCCTTCACCTTTTTACGCATGACTTCGAGCACGCGTTGCACCACGTCGGCCGGCGTCCGGTCCAGCGTCGCAACACGATGCACCAGGTCGGCGCGGGCCGCTTCATCGAGATGCTTCAACACTTCACCGCCCTTGACGCGATCCAAGTGAGCAATGAACACCGCAGCAATCTGTGGGTGCTCTTCGGTCAGCAAGTTAGCGAGGTCTTCGGCAGTCAGCGCCTCAAACATCGCAAACGGTCGCTTCGCCAAAATGTCACTATTGGCGCGACTGGCAACCTGACCACTGCGTTCTTCACCAAACGCCTTGGCCAAGACGCTCTGCATCAAGCCACCGACATCGCCGAGAGCCATACCCCCCTGACGCATACGAATCACCGTTTGGCGGAACGCTTGGCAAACGGCTTCACGATCGATTGCCATCTCCTGCAGTTCTTGCATGGCACGCGTCACCTTGTCGACGGTGTCATCACTGAACTTGCGCAAGACCTTGGCCGACAACTCTTGATCAATCGACAGCAGCAGCATCGCCAGCGTCTGGTCGACGGGCATTGGTTTTTGCTCAGCGGCAACCATGAAACTAGGCTCTTTGCTCCATCAACCAGGATTCAAGCATCTTGGCGAGCGCCGCCGGGTCAGCTGCGATCGAACGCTCGATCTCGCGACGCATACGCTTTTGCTGTTCTTCCGGAGCGAGGTCCTCCTCGGGGGTCTCCGGCTCCAAGGAAACGTCTTCGTCCACCGGTCGACGGGAGCGCTTGAACAGGCCGCGCAAGAACATCACGACGACCAACACGCCGAGCACTTGCCCGATCATCGGCGCCCACTGCGCCGCGACTTCGCCCATGCCTGGGCCCGACTCGGGCGCACTCATCTCGACAGGAGGAGCAAAGGTGCCTTTCAGCAAGCTGAACGAATCGTCTTCGTCGCGGGATGAATCCCAGCCAACGATCGACTTAACGACCTTGGTCAGCTCGATATCGGTGACCGTAACGACTTGCTCGTCGTAGAGAACGGCAACCGAGATGCGCTTGATCGCCGGCATCATCTGCCCCGTGCGACGGGTGCCGATCTCGGTGACGTATTCTTTGGTCTTCTTCTCGTTCTTGCTCGAGCTACCGACAACGTCTGCATTGGCGCTGGGGTTATCGGTTGTGTCTTTGGTCGAGTCCTCGCTCTTCACCAACGGTTCGGGCGGCAACACCTTCTCGGTGCGCACTTCCCATTTCGGTTCGAGCTCTACGTGCACGTTGACCGAAGTGCTGCCCGGCCACATTTGGTCGAGACGTTGCTGAGCAATGCGCGTGCGCGCGTCGCTCATGTTGCGTTGCAGCTCCAAGAACTCAGAAGAACCACCGCTGCCCTCTCGGTCAGGATTGTAGCTCCAGCGATGACCGCCAATCGCGCTGACGACTTCGATGTTCTCTTTGGGCACCATCAATTGCGATGACGCGATTGAGGCGGCGCTGCGGGCCGTTGCTTCAAAGTTGACGCCACCACGCAGGCGCAACAATACGGTCGCGCTAGCTCTATTTTGGAGGGCGTTGTCACGGAACGCGATCAAGCGCTGTGGTCGACTAGCGGTGACGGTGACGTCCATGACACCGTCGAGCTTGCTGATCGCCGCCTGCGCTTGTCCACGTGAAACGGAGTCGAGGCGCCACTGCTTGGTAGCGGCGTCTTCGAGCATGTTGCTGCTGGACAAGCCAACCGGCTGGGTGCCGGTCAGGTTCTCCATCCCGATGACGTTGTTCGCTTGCGCAACCTTCGAACGCTCCACTTGAAACGAACGGCCGGTGTCATCGGTTTTGTATGAGATGCCGGCCTGCCCAAGGGCTTGCTGGGCACGTTGCATCTCGTCCGCTGACTCCGCGGTGAAGATCGTCTCGTAGCTCGGCTGTCCGGCAAACCAAACCATCCCGCCAAGGCCGACGACCGTAGCCAGCAAGACTGCTCCGACCACGAGACGTTGCTGGCCTTCGAGCCGAGCCCAGATGCCCTTCATCTGGATCAGGATGTCATTGAAGAACTGGCGCATGACTTATTAACCCGCAGACCTCGACAACTTCTCCCATGCGTCAACCAACTTGTTGCGCACTTCCAGCATCAAGTTGAATGCGACCTGACTCTTTTGGCCAGCGATCATCACGTCGTGTAGCTCAACGTCTTCGCCCATGACCATCGCCTTGACCTTCTGCTTGGTATCAGACTGCAGGTCGGCGACCGTCTTCACGGATTCGGCGAGGAAGCCATCGAATGGCTTGGAGTCACCAACAGATATCCCTCCATCCGGACGATCGTTGCCGATCGGCTGGATCTCTGGGGACTTGAAGATCTCGGATGCACGCATCGGCCCTTGTGGCAGCCCAAAGCTGCTGTCAAGGCCACGAATCGGGGGAATGTTAAAGCCACTCATGAGGATCCTCGTTAGCCGCCCAGCTGCTGAAGCGTGTTCTGCAACATGCCGCGATAGCTTTTCAGCGACTTAAGGTTGGCGTCAAAACTGCGTTGGATGATGTTCATGTCGACTAGTTCCTTGAACAGTTCGACATTGCTGCCCATCACCTGGCCCTTCTCGTCAGCGTCCGGGTGACCGGGCTGATAGAAGACCGGGAATGGCGTGGAGTCTTCGGTTACGCGCGCGACGGCCACGCCGACCCCTGCACCGTCCTTGCCGCCGGTGGCAGACTTTGCTTGGTTCAGAGCTTCTTCAAACACAACCACCTTGCGGCGGTAGGGCAGATTCTCGGCGTTGCCCGTGCGGTGCATGTTGCCGAGGTTGCTGGCAACGATCTCGGATCGCTGCAGTTCGGCTCGCAGACCGGTCGTGGCAATGTCAAAGCCACGGAAGATGCCACTCATTGGATCGGTCATCGCATTACCTTCCGAAGATGGCCTTGTTCATGGTCTTGAAGTAGCCGCCTGCCCGACGCAGCATGTAGTCGTGCATCAACTCGGTCTTGCCGAGCAGCGCCAATTCATCCATCAGGACGACGTTGTTCTGCCCCTTACCGCCGGAGGTGTCGCGTTGCACAACTGGCTCCACGGAACCAAGCTTCTCACCGGACGCCACGGCCTCGCGCAACATGTCCTCGAACCGAACTTCGTAGCGCTTGAAGCCCTCGACGTTCTGATTCGCAATGTTGTGGATCGCAGCCTTCGCTCGCGCCTGCAACGCGTCGAGCGTGTGGTGCGTGAATGCAGTGTCCGTGTTGATGTCGCCCATGATTTGCCTTTTGCTGCTAAAGCATCGGCGATTGACCACGATCTCCTTGAGACGGAGAGTTTGGCGACACGTTCGAACCGCGACGGGACGGCCTGTTGCAGGGCCGTACACTCCGTGAGACACCATTTGCGACTCGTCTGCGGAAAACGACAGAATCGCTGACTGAAGTGGCATGGTCCCTATGCTCGCGGCTTGGACAACTGTCCAAAAACACGCAAAGTCGCGATGGCAACTGCCCAATAGATGCACCGGTGAGACCGTATTTCTTTCAGACTTCTCCGCCCGAGTCCACCGATCCAGCCATCGATTTACGAGCGGGTATCAGCAACCCGAAGGCCCATATCCCGCCCTGGTATCTCTACGATGAGATCGGATCGCGGCTGTTTGACGTAATCACGCTGCTACCGGACTACTACCCGACGCGTACCGAGGCCGCGATCATTGCCGAGCACCTGCCGGAGATGGCCAAGGTCAGCAACATCGAGAACTGCACCCTGATCGATCTCGGTGCCGGCAGCTGCGACAAGGCGCCGAGCCTGTTCCCACTATTGAAGCCGCGCCAATACGTGCCGGTCGACATCTCGGTGGATCACCTGCGCAGCATCGTGACGAAGCTGCAGCGTGAGCACGAAGACATCGAGATGATCGGGGTCGGCACCGATTTCTCGAACAATCTGGCTCTACCGGATCAGGTGCGGCCGGAGCGGCGTCTGTTCTTCTATCCAGGCTCGTCGATCGGCAACTTCACGCCCGAAGCTGCGGCCGTGTTCTTGCGGCAGGTCCGTTCGCAGATGCAGAAGGACGGCGCGATATGGATCGGCATCGACCTGATCAAGGACCCGGTGACGCTGGAACGGGCCTACGACGACGAACTTGGCGTGACGGCAGCGTTCAACCTCAACATGCTGCTCAACGTCAACCGGATCGCCGGCACCAACTTCGAGCCGGCGCATTGGCAGCATCGCGCGCTCTTCAACGCCGAGCACAGCCGCATTGAGATGCAGCTCGAGGCCAAGGCCGAGACGACCGTGCGCTGGCCGGAGGGAGAACGCACGTTCTCAGCAGGAGAGCGCATCCACACTGAGAGTTCTTACAAGTACACTCCGGACTCGTTCCGCGCGCTACTTGAGCAGTCCGGGCTTCGCCCGATCGGCATGTGGACGGATGACCAAGAGTTGTTTGCAGTCTTCGCAGCCGTGCTCGCGTAGCCGTAGCTAGTCAGTCCTCACACGCCACCATGAGAAACCCTCGCTGCTTGTCGCCCGATGCTCTCTGCGAGGCACTCGCACAAGCCCGGCAAGCAACGCTCTTGGCGACGCTCGACCTGACCGACGAACAGTGGGTCATGCCGTATGGCGTTTTCATCCAGCCAACAGCTTGGGATTTGGGGCACCTCAGCTGGACGGCCGAGTTCTGGTTGCTGCGCGGCCCCCATCGGCTGAATCGAGTCGGCTTGCAGGAAGCGAGCAAGCCGCCGCAGTTCGTCGGCCCGGACGAGAACTACGACTCCGCGCAGGTCTGCCACACCGATCGCTGGAAGATGAAGCTCTACCCGCGTAATGAGCTGTGCGATCTGCTCGCCGGTCAACTGGCCGCCTGCCAGGCCCACATCGCGAAGCATGCCGGCGACCCCGACACCAGCTACTTCGCGCACCTCGTGCTGTTCCACGAGTTGATGCACCTCGAAGCGGTCTGCTGGACGCGCGGCGATCTTGGCTACGCCTGCCCGACCGGCGTGACGATGCCTAACGTGCCCAAAGCCGCGCAGATTATTGTGCCTGGTGGCGAGCAAACGATCGGCAAGAGCAACGATGATGAGTTTGTGTTCGATAACGAGGGCGAGGTCGCGATCACGCTTGAGGAGTTCTCGATCGACTCACAGCCGGTGCGCAACGACGAGTTTCTCGCGTTCGTCGAAGATGGCGGCTACCAGCGCGCTGAGTTTTGGCCGGAGAACAGCCTAGGTCGTGCTTCGATGCCGACGCGCTGGCGCCGCGCGCCCTCTGGTAGCAGCAACGCTGGCAGCATCGAACACCGCCATTACAACCAGTGGTTGCCACTGCCACATGAACAGCCGGCTGTGCATATCTCGGCGATCGAGGCGGAGGCCTACTGCCGCTGGGCCGGCCGCAACTTGCCGACCGCCGCGCAATGGGAAACGGCCACCAAACACGGCATGCATTGGGGCAAGAGC
>JBNMNW010000078.1:0-20555 GCA_051278165.1 Planctomycetota bacterium
ACGCACGACCGCTTGCGCCCAGCGTTGGCGATCTTCGTATGGCACCAAGCCGCCGTTGCGGACGCCGAAGACACGGATCTGGTTCTTGTAATCCTTGCTGTTCCAACGCGTGCTGGTGGCGGACTGCACGATGCCGTGCACCGACTCGTGGTCGAGCAACTTGCGAGCGCTGTCAGCAAGCTCACCGCGCGGCATGGCGCCGTAGAGCCATAGCTTTTCGTCGCCGACGGCGCGCTTCATCAGTTCGTCGAAGTCCGCTTCGTCCTTCGGCATGGCGACCAACGTGCCGCGCTCAATGCCGCGTGTGCCGCCGGTCCATGCCGGGCAGGCAACTTGCAGCTCGAGTTCGATCGGCGCGATCACGCGACCCATCCACTGCTCGCGATCCCAGCCGGTCTTCCATTCACCCCATGGGTCCAGGCGGGCTTCGAGGCCCATCTCTTGGAACTGCTCCACGGCCCAGTCGGCAGCGCGGTTGAACGCGCGCGAACCCGTCAGGCGGCTACCGATGTCGTGGGTCAGTTCGTCTTCGAACTGCATCACGGCACTGTTATCGGTGCCTTCCTTGATGATGCGGATGGCGATTTGGTCTTGAGAGTTCGCGTCCTGGGCGACCAACGCCGTGCAGGCGGTCGCGGCCAGGGTAGCGCGGATTACGAAGCGCGAGATGGGAGTCATTGCACAGCACCATAAGAGGGGGGCTGCCCGCAGAGAGAGCGCTTCTTCGTAACAGGGGAGCACCGCCTGCTGGCGGGGGAGCGCGTTGCCGGCGCCGCGACCCGGTGGCGGGCAAAGGCACTGCGCCTTCGCAGCGCTTGCTGGCTACAGCAGCCAGTTAGGGCCGCTGGCCTGTAGCCGCCAGCAAATGCCGGCAGCTACTGCCGGCAGCTACTGCCGGCAGCTACTGCCGGCAGCTACCAGCTACAGGTGCACCGCTTGCGCGTTGCTCCAGTTGCCGAGGTTGATCGCGGTGTCGACCACAATGCTTTGGAAGGCAACGTCCGAGCCGATCATCACTGGTGGGATCGTGTTCGGGAATGCGACGTTGATCTCGACCGCGCCATTGGTCAACACGGTGACACCCAGTGGCAATGCGGTGACGCCCAAGTGAGCGTGACCAATCAAGTTGGGGAACAGGTTCCAGACGAAGATTGGCGGGCGGAAGCCAAATTGTGCGGCCATGAAGACCACGCCATTTGGAGCCAGCGAGTCCGTGATTCGGAACATCAGGCCGTCGCAGCGTGGCGTGCCCATGATGTCTGGGTAGAGGCCGTTCATGGCATAGCTCGCACCGGCAGCGCCGAGGCGGTTGCTCTGCGGGTCCAGGCCGCCGACGTGCAGGTTCGGTGACGTGACCAGCGGGCCGAGGATGTAGGTCCACGGTGTTGAGTAGGCGGTGCCGCCAACGCTGCCGCCCCAAGTTGGGTCGGGTGCCCCGAGTCGTTCGTTCTCGCCGAAGGCCGCGGACGTATTTGCGCTCAGCAGGTCGGCGCGGAACAGCGAATGGCCATCGGTTGCTGGCCAGAGTGGGTTGGCAGGCAAGTCAACCCCGACGTAGTAGCGACCTTCCGACGGAAGGCCGCCAGGCGGCAAGGCGTTCAGCGGTGCTTGCGAGCCGAAGCCTTCGTAGGTGATCCACGTGCCGCGTCCCGGGTTGGTGGATGGTGGCGTCGTCAGGCCGCCCAAACGAAGCAGTTCGGCAGTGGCATCCATGTTTGGGCCAGGGCCGGTGGCGAGTTGCTTGCGCACTACGATGCTGTAGGTCTCGGACGTCGAGAGCTTCTCATCCGCGATCCAGTGGTAGGCACCGAAGATGTAGGTGAGACCGTTGGCGTCGCCGACACCGCGAAAGTGCTCGGTCGAGACTTCCATCATCGCTTCCGCCTGGTTGTTGCCGTCAGGACGACCAACGAAGGAGGTGCAGGTGATGGTTTGACGTTCGGGATCTTGTGGGTAGAAAACGAATGCGTTGACCTGGCTGGTCGCGGCGGCGGCAAGAAGGACAGATGCGCCGATCAGGCGTAGTGGTGACATATTGGCTCCGAGGGGTAGAGCACGCGAGAGGGAAGCGAAGAGCCTTATCGCACATCTTGGTCGAAGTAACCGCGTGCCGCAGGCTTATTGTGTTCAGGCTCGTTTGGAGCGTGGCGGAGCGTGGGGAGGAAGTGCTTGTTATTGGGAAGGCAGGCGCCGTTGAGATGTCAGATCGCCCGATTCCCATGCTCATCACTGCAATGCTCCTGCCAATGCCCATGCCAACGCTCCTCCACGCCACGTTTCTGCTCGTGCTAGCCACGTCGATTTCCGCCCAGGAGACCGCGCGCCGCCAGCCGAAGTTTGTACTGCCTGCCGGCAAGTATGCGCTCGATGAGTTGGTCGAGCGCACTGTGCAGGCGCGCGGCAAACCGATCAGTCTCGATGAGGCAACTCGGAAGATGCTGCATGGTCACCGCATCGTGCTACATCACGAACTGCAGTTGCCGCCGCAAGGATTCGCGGACGTTGTCGCGACGCTGTTGCTGCAGCAAGGGGTGGCTTTGGTTCGCGAGGGCGAGGCTGGCGAATTGCGGGCTGAGAAGATGAGCGGCCATGGTCAGAAGTTTGCGCAGTTCGCGCAACCGCGAGCGGTGGCCGAGGTGCTGGCGCACCCTTATCGTGCTGAGTGTGTGAGGACGTTGCTCGGTGTCGGCGATCTCAGTCCGGCGCTAGCGTGCAATTTCTTGCGACCTATCATCGGGTTGCCGTCTGACCGGTGGGGCCTGCAAACAGCGGTCGAGGATGGCAAGGTCGTCTTGATTGGGCTGACCGATCAGGTCGCATTTACAATCGCGTTGCTGCAGCGTGTGTCTGAGCAAGTCATTGCTGCGGCGCCGGCGTTGCCCGCCTGGAGCGATGCCGGAGGGGCGCAGCACCGCTGGCCGGGAGGGCGCATGAAGCAGTCCAAGTTGTTGGCGCTCGCTGCCGCCGAGCTAGGTTGCAACCTGGTGCATGGCGATGATCCAGGCGAAGACCCGTGGTTCGAACTCGGCAAGCCAGCGCAACTGCTCGCGTCGGATTGGTTCGCGCGGCTCGGCAACGTGCTGCGCGATCAAGACATCATGTTGCTGCCGATTGTCGCCGAGCATCGAGTCTTTCAGCTCTTCGACAGCAGCAGCGATCTTCAGGTGCTGCCCGCATGGCAGACGCTGTTTGTGACCCTTGAAGAAGCGAAGGCGAGCAAGCATCTGTTGCCCATCACGATCATGTTCCGTCCGCCAGTCGATTGCTCGACGGCAGTGAATGCGCTGCTCCCCCGCATGCCGCATAGGAAGGGTCTCGCAGTTGGTTCGATGGGGCCAGGACACATGATGTTGTCGGGCCCGCGTGACTACGTTGTCGAAGCGCTGCGGCTGGTCGAAGGGCTGTAGGGCCGCGGTGGTTCAGTGTTGTGGGGGAGCAGCACTGTGGGGGAGCAGCACTATGCGGGATGCTGCTACGTAGCAGGTCACAGCGGACCGTTCTCTAACGCCTTTTCGGCGCGCTCCGACTCCTCATTAGGAACCATCAAACGTGCACGGCATTCCCGTGTGGAAGGTCGCCCGCCCTCTCAGCCGCCAGCATCGCCGTTCATCTGAACCGCGTCGACCGGGGCTACTCGCCCTGTCGACTCTCTTGCTCGTGCACGAACCTGATGATCGCCCGCTTGGCAGCTATGGCGAACACCCGGCCCATGAGCGGGTCAGGAATCGTCTGGTTGCACGCGATATCGCCACTGTTGCGATCTAGAAACACACGGACTCCGGCCATCCCGTGCTCCTTGGCGAGGATGCTCTCCATCTCAGCTTCGATGGCGTCGATTGGTAGTCCCTTGAACTTGTCTTCGTCACTCATAGAGCCACTCGTACAAGCATCTCGATTCGTGCAAGGTCGTTCGGCGATCGGCTGCGATGCGAAGGTTCGTTGAGCTGCATCGGCTTGTCGGGCAGCCTACATTATGCGCGCGGCTCGTGCAGCAAGTCGAAGTCCTCGCACACCGACAATGAGAATGAAGAGCCAGAATGCGCACCAGAGAGCGGGCCGCACGTAGTCGCCATGGGTCCAACCCATCGCATCGTAAAAGGCCTCGATGCACGCGATGCCGCTGACGAAGATGGTCACGGCAGACGGGATGCAGATCACAATTCGCTTGGTCCAGATCCACATGCGACGACCGGTTCGTGCAACGTCTTGGAACACTGAGATGCAGCGAAGCGGCGTCTGCTCCTGTGGCTGGTTTGCCGGCGGCATTCGGCGCGAGAACGGAACGGCTGCGCACCCTGCGTTCGTGATCGATGAACTCAGTCTAGGTGCACTGCGTCTAGGTGCACTGCGGGCGCTTCTGTGGAGCCTCGGGCCAGATGTGAATAAACCAGTAGATCGGCATCGAGATGATCGGGACGAGTAGCAGAGCAAGCAACCACATGGGGACTTGTCCGGCGTCCTTTCGATGCGCCTGGTGCACCAAGAGGTGTCACAGATAGAAACCTAGAAGCGCGACCAGTAGCCCTAAGATTGTGAGTTGGACTGTCACGAACTCACCGAACGTGTCCTGCATTAGCTCCGATGGCCCTGTCGCTCCATCGTCGAGGATCCTCAGGAAGGTGCTCAGAAACCTCACCATCAGGTAACCAGTGAGCACGGTAGGCACGCCCGTAGCGACGCCGAGTAGCAGCTTGAGTGATCTTGACATGGTGAGGCGGCTCCGGATGGTTGTGAGACGGGGCTTGTCGCGGGTTTCCTCCCTAGAAACTCGCGTCATCAAGGGGCAACGCCATGATCGGGCGCTGCCAAACCTCGGTCTAGCGTCGTTGGATGATCAGCTGCGATGCGGAGTGCTGTCTGTCTACATCGTGTAGTTAGGCAACACTGTGCGGGTCAAAATTGCCCAAGTAGCAAACTGTGTAGGTCAGTCGCCGACGGAACTCCGGCGGGATACAGGCGTCAAGTTGGTGCGGCAGGCCCCGACCTCGCGATACCGAGAAGATCCTCTCCCCCGATAAGAATCGTAGGCGTCCCATATCCAGTCCGGTAATCGGTCTGCGCGAGGGTGGCGACATCAACAGCGTCGACGCGAACCTGTTGGCGAAGGCCCGCAATCGCCTCGTTTAGATTGGCTCGCATCTCCAAAGAGCCAGCACAACCATCCCGCGTGAGGAACTCGACCCGCATCAGGTTGGCATCCTTCGGTGGAGCGGCACAACAGGACAGCGTGGCCCCAAGCACGACCAAGCCAAGACGTAAGTTGATCATGTGATGTTTGCCTAACGTCTGTCACGCTCAGCTGCGGTGAGCAGCATCGTAAGCTGCTGAGACTAGTTGGGCGGCCATCCTAGCCCCCTTCCACGTCTGAATGGCGGACTACTGCCCATCCAGATTGACTACCGGGCTCGAATGCCCAGCGAAGAACTCCGTCACTACGCTGCTCTTCAAGAACTTCCAGAGCACAAGATTGACCACGATAGATCCGAGCCGCAGAGCCAGCGCTTCGCTGGTCCACTCCATCGCCAGAACGCCGACGGCCATCAAGGCGATGTAGATGACGATGATGCTGTTGGTCGCGATCGATACGGGCGCCTGCCAAGCCACTAAATGCACGCCCAATTTTCGCCGAGCCAACAGCAATAGGCCGCCGAGGCCAACCGCCGCTGAACACCCTAGTAGCACCCACATCGAGATCTCGAGGTAAGCCTCGCTGAATGGGGTGAACCCCATGAATGGGTTATGCCAAAATCCCCATCGCAGATCGTCTCCGTCCGACCTGTCTAGCAAGTCAACCAGCCAGACGGCGCCGCCGATCAGACCACTGGCGATAGAGACGAGGGCTGCCATCCGCAGCCATAGCACGACGCGTGAGGCCATGGTTCCTTATCGGCCCGGGAGAGCCGTCCCAATTAAGCAACCCCAGGCATTGGCTTTGCTGCCGTCCCTGAAGCATGACGTTTTGGTGGCTCAGTTGCGGCGCAGCCACTCGCGAAGGCGGCACGGGGAAGCTGTCGAAGATGTTGTCGCTACTCACGGATGCTCAAAACTCCGACAGGGTCCATCCGACGTCTGTCACGATCAGCTGCGACGCGAAGCGTCGTCTGCTGCTGCGTGTAGTTGGGCGGCGATCTTACCGTCGCTGACGCAATCGTTGGTCGTCGATCCCATGCTGACGCAGCATCTCCTCGCTGCGAGCAGCGAACTCGGCTGTCCTCGCAGCCATCTCCGGATCCGGCACGCGGAACTCGCGGTCACACACGCGACAATAGCTAGTCGGGCCGTTGAAGTCGCAGCCCCCGCTGACAGCCTCGCCGCGACTGACCATCTCTACGCCATCGGGACTGAGCAATCCGTGGAGGACTGGGACCACGTTGTGCCCTAGACACTGCGGACACGGCTCCGAGGTTTCGCCGCCGCCGACAACACCTCGATGCGAGGCACATCCACTAAGAGCGGGAAGGAGCAACAAGAAGATGAGAACTCGAATCATTGTAGCTCCGTCCGTCCAACGTCTGTCACGATCAGCTGCGACGCGGAGCGTCGTCAGCTGCATCGTCTAGTTGGGCGGTCGCGTCAGGCTCTTGACCATCGTCACCCACCGGACGATATCGCCCAGACCTCAGGTGACGCGGCCCGTGCAATGCATCCCATGTCGCGCGCCGAGCTGCCTCAATCATCAGCTCAAGCTCGGGATCCCTGCGGTTATTGGCTGTGGTAGTCGTCAAGTCGAAGTCCTTGGTCGTCGCTGCGCCAATGATACCAACAATCCACCAGCGACTGGTAGATCGTCGGAAAGAGGCGAACGCCTCGATCAAATCGCCGCCGAATGTCCGCCTCTGGGACGGCGTGCCCGCCGGCTGCAACCCGCGTTGCCACCCGCCCCACGGCGAAGTCAGCCGACGGAAGCTCGATAAAGTGAAGGCTCGTGCGGTAACCGGCAGCAGCCCAGGAGCGCAGTTTACTGACGTAGCTACGACTCGAGAGGGTCGTCTCCACGGCGAACGTCTGCCTCTGCACAACGAGATCCGCGAGCCGCTGCACCAACTCTCGACCAGCGGCTATCGGATGATCGAATCCGGCCCCCTCCCGCTGAATCTCGTCGGCGTTGAGGAACGTGGCGTCTGGGTACCGAACCTGCAGATACTCGCGGGCGAACGTTGTCTTGCCGGCACCGTTGGCGCCAGCGATCAGAACTGCTTCGGGAACAGACGTCATCAGATGCACGACATCGGATCACGCAGGATCGACAGCGGCAAGAATCGAACGCTACAAACGCCAATCGATCCGTCCAACGTCTTTGGATGATCAGCTGCGAGGCGGAGCCTCGCCAGCTGCATCATCTAGTTGGACGGCCATCGTAGCTCTTGATCAGCGACTCAGCCAAGTCAGTAGTCAACTCCCCGTTTATCGAGGGGGTCGCGAGAATGAACAACGACTCGCCCACATCCGAATCGTAGTCGACATCCTCCCGCATCTCGAGCGCATCAGCCCACGCCTCGACATCGCACGCACTCAGAGTCCCCTGCAGAAATCGACGAAGCACTCGCACAACATCGGCCAGCCGCAGTGGCACAAGGTCATACTCGTCCCACTCGTAGTCCTCCACTGCAGCTATGCGCTCAGCCAACGGTGCTCGACACTCGACCAGGGCCTGAAGTGCATCCACTCGATCTGGGTCTGCAACCATGACTGCTCGGTCCGTCCAACGTCTTTGACGATCAGCTGCGACGCGAAGCGTCGTCAGCTGCATCGTCCAGTTGGAATGTGACCATACCGCCGACCGACGAATCTGTCGCGTGCCCTGCCGACCGTCGCTCCGATCGCGCAACCACACAGCCGACCTCACCGATGTAAATACAAGTCATCGAGTAAGACCGCGCGAACACCAACCGCCGCACGGCACCGTAAAAGTCATCACCGAGTCGCCGGAGCACTGAACACCGAGCACATGCTTTTGCTTGCCGGTAGCTCGCCGCAGGTGTTGTTGCGCGTCGCGTGTCATGCCGCTCTGCCAGCACAACGGACAGACCGACCAGCAACTGCTCCTCACCATTCCAACTAGGTTTGGACAGACCCGCCGAATTGCGACTCTGCCACTCCACGCATCCTAAACCCGCTCGCGTTTATGCACCAGACCAGCATAACCCGGTGGGGGTGTTGGGTCCCCGCGTACCGGGGTGAAAACCTCCGCGCGTAAAGCGGACCTGCCTTGCGCGCGTGTGGAGCAGCGCTGCCGTAGAGGCTCGCTGCGAGGTTGTTGTGGCCGCGCTTTGGCGGCCTTCGGTTCGAGGCGGGGTCGCCTACGAGCCGAACGTGATGCCCTGCGCCAGTGGCAGGCTCGTGCCCCAGTTGACCGTGGTCGTCTGGCGGCGCATGTAGATCTTCCAGGCGTCCGAACCGGATTCGCGGCCACCGCCGGTTTCCTTCTCGCCGCCGAACGCGCCGCCAATCTCGGCGCCACTGGTGCCGATGTTGATGTTTGCGATGCCGCAGTCACTGCCGCTCGCCGAGGCGAAGCGTTCTGCTGAGCGAACGTTGCTGGTGAAGATCGAGCTGCTCAAGCCTTGCGGCACATCGTTGTTGCATTCGATCGCTTCGTCGAGCGAGCGAATCGGGATGATGTAGAGGATCGGCGCGAAGGTCTCTTCCTTGCAGATCGGCAGGGTCTTGGGGCAACGGATGATCGTCGGTTGCACGTAGGCGCCACCTTGGATTGCGGTGCCTACGCGAGCGCGCTTGCCGCCTTGCACAACCTTGCCACCTTGCTTCTTGGCCTCGGTAATCGCTTCTTGGAATGCGAGTGCGGAGCCTTCATCGACGAGCGGACCGACGAGGGTCTTGGCGTCGAACGGGTTGCCGATCTTGCAGGTCTTGTAGGCCTTGACCAACATGGCTTGCAGCTTGTCGGCGATCTTGTGGTGCACGAGCACGCGACGGGTCGTCGTGCAGCGTTGGCCAGCGGTGCCGACGGCGCCGAAGACAATGCCGCGAACGGCAAGGTCGATGTCGGCGTCATCCATGATGATCATGGCGTTGTTGCCGCCGAGTTCGAGCAACGAGCGACCGAAGCGTTGCGCGACGCGCGGGCCGACGATGCGACCCATACGGGTGCTGCCGGTGGCCGAGATCAGCGGGACCTTTGGGTCGTCGAGCAGCGCACTGCCAACGGTCAGGTCCGGGCCGATGACACAGCTGACGAGCGGCGCCCATTCCTTGCCGAGTACCTTGGCCGCGATGTTGACCATCGCGATCGCGGTCAGTGGTGACTTGAGCGACGGCTTCCAGATGGAGGCGTCGCCGCAGACGAGCGCGAGCATCGAGTTCCAGGCCCAGACGGCGACCGGGAAATTGAACGCCGAGATGATGCCGACAGTGCCGAGCGGCTGCCACGTCTCACGCATGTGGTGTTGGGGACGCTCGCTCTGGATCGTCAGCCCGTAGAGCTGACGCGACAGGCCAACCGCGAAGTCGGCGATGTCGATGCACTCCTGCACTTCGCCGAGACCTTCCTGAACGATCTTGCCAGCTTCGAGCGTGACCAGCTTGCCGAGCAGCTCTTTGTGCTCGCGGAACGCGTTGCCGATTTGGCGAACGTATTCGCCGCGCTGTGGCGCGGGCAGGTCGCGCCAGCGCAGGAAGGTCTCGTGGGCCTTCTTGCTAATGGCGGCGTAGTCAGTGGCGGTGGCCATGCGGACCTTGCCGCAAACCTTGCCATCGACCGGCGAGCGCACCTCAAGGACTTCGCCCTTGGTCTTGCGCCAGCTACCGTCGAAGGCGCCGCTGTGGATCTTGTTGATGCCGAGCTTCTTCAGAAAGGTGGTGTTCATTCGCTGGGAACTGTCTACGGCGGGCAATGCCGGATCAAGTCCAGTCCGGATCTAGCCCCAAACGGCAGCCGGCCCGCCACCTCCTAAAAGGTGACGGGCCGGTTGGCTGCCGGTTGGACCGGCAGGTTCATTCCAGGGGGCTTACTGCCAGGTCTGGTTGTTGTTGGCGCGGTCCAGGGCGTTCTTGAGCATGCGCTGGACGTTACGGGTCGGGCCGCTGCACGGTGGGGTGAACGGGTTGGCGCAGAGGCTGGCGACAGCTTGCTGGATCAGCTGCTCGATGGTCATGACGCCGAGGTCCGGGTCGTTGATGACACAGTTCGCGTCGACGTTGCCGACGAGCACGTTGTTGTGCATGGCGACCAGTTGGGCCGACAGCATGTAGGCCATGTTCCAGCTGCGAGCGCGGCGCAACCAACGGCTGTATTCGCTGATGTTGGCTGGGCTGACGTATTGGCCAGAGTCGTTGACGATGCAGAGCGCGGGCAGCATCGGCAGGATGTTGTATTGGTTGACCAAGCTGCGGCCGTGGCGGTTACGCCAGTAACCGATCGTGCGGGCGTCGCAGTTCATCACCGACTGAGAAACCCCGAAGTCGCCGCCTTGCTTGTTGGCGCAGGCGCACGCTTCGATCGCGTTGCTGCTCGAGGTCGTGGCGTTGAAGCCCGACTGCAGGACGAGCTCGACGGTAAAGCTGCCGGCTCCGGAGTTCGAGAAGCAGTATTGGCCGTTGGCGTCGGTCGTTGCCGAGATCGTGGTCGCGCCATTGACGAGGTTGACTTGCCAGCCTTCCAGGCCGAGTTCGCCAGCGTCTTGCGCCCCGTTGGAGTTGGTGTCGCTGTAGACGAAGCCCTTGAGGTCGCCGCCGGAGCCGTCACCGATGTTAAAGCTGCTGTAGGAGCGCACGGCGCAGCCACCGGTCATCGGGTTGATGCCGCCGGCGAGCAGGTAGGGGTTCTGCGGGCCGTTGGTTAGATCCCAGACATCGCCATACCAGGCCTTGAAGCGGCACTGCGAGAACTGCGAAGCGCGGAACGGGTTGAGCAGCATGCTCTGGCCGGCGCCGTTGAGGCCGGTACCGAGTGTGATCGCGTTTGGGGCGCTCGAGAAGGGGAAGGTCAGCGTGATGACACCGGCAACGTTCTCAACGTGAACAAAACGATCCATCGAGTCGTTTTCGGAGACGACTTCGTCCATGCCATCGATCGGCGTGTCCGTTACATGCACGTAGTATGTGCCGGTCGGCAGGTTCGGATCGAAGGCCATGAAGACCTCTTCGGTGGCCACCTGGAACGTGTTTTCGTTATTCAGCGGATCGAACGCGATGGGCACTTCGTTACCGGCAAGGTCGACGATGTGGATCGGGTAGGTATTATCCGAGCAGAATTGAGCCGAGGCCGTTGAGGCGAACAGGGCCGTCGCGGCAAGAGCGAAAAGTCGGTTACTCATGGTGTATGTCAGCAAGTTGAGATTCGAAGGTCGGTGGGGCTGGGCGCGTGCGAGGCGTGCCTGATTCTTTGGCGAAAGAAGGTCGCCTTATTTCCTACGAGTGAGAGTAGCCCGATGAATGACGTTGGAGCGGATGATGCCCCCGTGGGTGTCTAGGGGTCGTTCGCTTCGTGCGATGCCATTAGGTGTTCGCGTGTCTCGCTCCGAGAATGGACTCGGAGCTTTTTGTTTTCTGTCTCCTCGGGTACCACATCTTCGTGCTCGAACAGGTCCTGCTCGAACTGGCGTTGTTGTTCGCTTTGTGCGTTGCCGTCGCGGTCACGTTCCATCGCTTGCGATTGCCGTCGATCGTCGGCTTCCTGGTCGCGGGCGTCGTCGTCGGGCCGCATGCGATCGGACTCGTAAACCACGAAGAGATGGTTCGCGAGTTGGCCGAAGTCGGCATCGTCGTGATGCTGTTTGCTGTTGGGCTCGAAGTGCCGCTGAGTCAGTTGCGCCGCCTGCGGCGCGCCATTTTGTTTGGCGGCTGCGTGCAGATCCTCGGCACGGTCTTGGTGACGACGCTGGTCTGCGCGCTGATCGGCATGAGTTGGCCGTCGGCAGTGTTCTTAGGTTTTCTGCTGAGCCTGTCGAGCACCGCTGCCGCGACCAAGATGCTGATCGATCACGGCGAGCTAGGCGCGCCGCATGGCCGCACCGTGCTCGGCATCGCGGTCGCGCAAGACCTGGCCGTCGTGCCGATGATCCTGTTGATCCCGTTGCTCGGCAGCATGAACGTGCCGGAGTTTATGCCTGGATCTGGAGTGCCGGGATTTGGACTGCCCGCGTCGACCGCAGACGTGTCGGCGACCCCGATGACGGCGCTGCTCAACTTTGGCGCTCTGGCGCTCATTGTGGTCGTCGCCAGGCTGCTGGTGAAGCCACTGGTGTCCGTGGTTTGTGGGACGCGCAGTCGCGAGCTGTTCGTGTTGTTCTTGGCCACGTGGTGCCTCGGCCTTGCGGTCGTCACCGCGCACCTCGGCATGTCGCTGGCCTTGGGGGCGTTTTTGGCCGGCATCCTGCTGGCGGATTCCGATCATCACAGCCAGGCCGCTTCGGAGATCGAACCGTTCCGCGATGCCTTCGCTAGCTTGTTCTTTGTGTCGATCGGCATGCTGTTCGATTGGGCGACGATCGCGAATGCGCCGGGAACGGTCGCGGCGATTGTCTGTGCAGTCGTTGGCGGTAAGGCACTGATTATCATCCTGGCGGCACGCGTCTTAGGGCAGCCATTCTGGGTGCGGATTCGCGCCGCGTTGACGTTGGCGCAGGTCGGCGAGTTCTCATTTGTCTTGGTGCAGCTCGGCCAGCAATCCAACTTGTTGCCGGAATCGGCCGAGGCGCTGTTCATCGTGGCTGCCGTGGTTTCGATTGCGGCGACTCCCCTGCTGTATGCCCTTGGCCATCGGCTCGCGCTGCGCGCCCGCAACAGTGGCATGCACAATGCTGGTCGCGTTCACGCGGCCGTGAGCGACGGCCAACGTAGCAACCATGCGATCCTGGTCGGTTATGGGCCGACCGGCCGAACCGTCGCCGCTGGCTTGGAGGCCGCTGGTATCCCGTATGTCATCGCTGAGATGAATGCGGCGACGGTGCGCACGGAGCGCTTGCGAGGCGTGCCGATCGTGCTCGCCGACGCGACGCGCATCACGGTGCTCAACAGCTTGGGCTTAGCGCGGGCCCAGCTTGTGGTGCTGGCAATCAACGATTTGGCGGCGACGCGGCGGGTCTCTCAGCTCGTTAGCCAGAACGCACCACAGGCTCACATCTTGGCGCGTGCTCAGTTCAATAACGACGTCGCGTCGCTGCAGCAAAGTGGCGCGCACGAAGTGGTGCCCCAAGAACTCGAGGCGTCGGTCGAAATCCTGGTGCGCGTGCTGCGACGCTTCTTGGTTGCCGATGACGAGATTGGCCGGCGCGTCAAAGCGGTGCGGGCTGAGGCTGGCGGCATCGAGCGCGCGTCGATGGTGGCGCCGTCCGAAGCTAGTGAGATCGCTGAGTTCGTGCCGGGTCTCGGGTTCGCCGTGCGCCGTGTCGGCTTGGGCGCGCCGGTCGCAGGCCAAACGCTTAAGGACGCTGCGGTGCGGCGCCACACCGGCTGTACCGTGGTCGCGGTTCGCCGCGCGGACCAGAACTTGACCGCGATTGATCAGGACACGGTGCTCGAAGTCGGTGACACCGTCGTCGTGATCGGACCACAGCTACGTCTGCTGGATGCGGCGGCTATGTTTGCTGAGCCTGCCGCGACTGAACCGCCATCCGCAACCTAATGAAGCCCAACTACACGTTGCTCGCCATCCTCTGCATGGGACTGTGCGTGCCGTTCGTCTACTACCTGGCAAATCGCAACGTTGAGACGCCAACGGTGCGGATTGCGACCTTCAACCTGGCGTTGCATCGCAAGGCGCCGGGCGAGTTACTGGCCGAGTTGCGCGGTGGCGAGAGCAAACCGGCGAGGCAGTTGGCCGAGATCATTCAGCGTCAGCAGATCGATGTGATCTTGCTCAATGAGTTGGACCGCGATGAGGCCGGGGCAGCCGCTGAGGTGTTTGCGCGCGAGTATCTCGCGGTGCCGCAGAACGGTGCCGATGCGATCGACTTCGCGTTCTCCTATTGCGGCGCCGTCAATACTGGCGAGCCGTCCGGCAAAGACCTTGACGGTGATAGCAAGATAGAAGGGCCGCAAGACGCCTTCGGCTACGGCGCCTTCCCGGGTCAGTATGGAATGGCAGTGCTGTCGCGCTACCCGATCCTGAAGGACAGCGTGCGCACGTTCCAGAAGCTTAAGTGGAGCACGATGCCGAATGCGTTGCGGCCCGAGGGCTACTACTCGGACGACGTCTGGCAGCACCTCAGGCTGTCGTCAAAGAGTCACTGGGACGTGCCGATTGGCATCGGCAGCGTCAAAGATGGGTTTGTGCTGCACGCGCTGTGCAGCCACCCGACGCCGCCTTCGTTCGATGGCGTCGAGGATCGCAATGGCTGTCGAAACCACGATGAAATCCGGTTCTGGGTCGACTACCTGACGAACGCGCCGGCATCGTACAAGGACAGTTGGATCGTCGACGACGCTGGCGCGAAGGGCGGCTTAGCCGCGCAGGAACGGTTCGTCGTGATGGGAGACCTCAATTGTGATCCGGCCGATGGCGACTCTCGGCGCGATGCGATCCAAGCGCTGATCGGTCACCCGCGGGTGCAGGATGCCGAACCGCGCAGCCTTGGTGGCGTCGAACAAAAGATGAAGCAGTTCGGCACGAACATGTCGCACCTTGGCGACCCTGGCTTGGACACCGGCGACTTTGATGACACGGTTGGCAAGGGGCCCGGCAACCTGCGCGTTGACTACGTGCTGCCTGCAAAGAGTCTGAAGGTCGTCGGCGCTGGCGTGAACTGGCCGAAGTCGCACGAACCTAGCTTGCGACTCGCGGAAGTGTCCGATCATCGCTTGGTCTGGATCGAGTTCGAGGTGTTGTAGCCGCTACGGCCTGTCACCTAAGGCTTCCTCTCCGACGTCTTACTTGTCTTCTGGGGCAAGTGAGCAAACGCCTGCTTGGCGGCCCGCAGCCCGTTGCGGAACTGCATGGTTCGACCGGGGCGTGAGCATTGCTGCAGATCGGTTCGCGGCAACGCTGGAGGGGGGCGCGTCTGTTCGGCCCCTCGTTTGTTGCGACGCTGCATGGCTAGTAAGGCAGTGTGGCGCGGATCTTGGCGGGGATCGTGGCGGGAATCTTCGTACTGCCTGCCATGAAACTTGCGCAGGTCTGGTAGGGCCATCTTACCTATGCGGCCAGTAGGCCAGGCTCTTCACGGGGCAGTTCGGTGCCGTTTTGAATGGCCCTGATCCCAAGTCCGGCACGGCCCAGAGACCATCGCGACCGGTGCTTTGACCTGCTCGGCTTCAGAGCCATTGCGGGCCTGTTTCGCTGCGGTCCTGTGTCTCTTCGGGCCTAGGTTGCTGCGGACCTGGTTCACTGAGGCTCTGGCGATTTGGGCAGTGGCAGCTTGGCTTTAGGTGGCGCAAGTTAGATACCCACTGCAACAGTCGCAGCCTTCCGGACCATGGCAAGAAGCGAGTGTCTA
This sequence comes from Planctomycetota bacterium, assembly GCA_051278165.1. GTDB lineage: Bacteria > Planctomycetota > UBA1135 > UBA1135 > UBA2386. The sequence goes on from JBNMNW010000078.1 coordinate 15,396, forward strand.
GAAAGCCGCCAGCAGTTGGTAACAAGCTCCAGACCGTGCGTTCGCAATACCGATTGTGTTTGTCCGAGCTTCTGTTGGCGTGCGCGCCAAGTTGCGGCACCATGAACTAGCCCTGACCACCCCTCATTCGCTAACGCGTTGATCGACATTATCCTGTTCGGATTGTTCGCCGCGACCCTTCTGGGGATTGCGCGGTTTCATAAGTACGCGCTCCAGATCTCGCTGTCTGGTTTGCTCGCTGTGCTGGTCGTGAAGCTGGCCATGGATGGCGACTTCACGCTGCACGCGCACTTCATCGGCGACGAGCACCATCACGGTGAGTGGCAGATCCTGGTGAATCTCGCCGGACTGTTGCTTGGCTTTGCGATTCTGGCTGACTACTTCGAACGAAGTGGCATGCCGGAGAAGCTGACCGAGCTGCTGCCGGGTGGCAAGAAGGGAGCGTTCGCACTGCTAGTGTTGATCGCAGTGCTGTCGGCTTTGCTCGACAATATCGCTGCGGCCCTGATTGGCGGTGCTGCCGCGATCACGTTGTTCCGCCGCAAGGTGCACATCGGATACCTCGCCGCGATGGTCGCGGCGTCCAACGCTGGCGGTGCTGGCTCGGTGATCGGCGACACCACGACCACGATGATGTGGATTGAGGGCGCCTCGCCGGTCTGGATGTTTGAGGCCTTCATCGGTGCCGCGGTTTCGATTGCGTTCTTTGGCTACTTCGCTGCGGCGCAGCAGAACGGCTTGCAACCGCTGGTGAAGCCGACAGAGAAGACGCCGCCGGTGAACAAGATGATGCTGCTCGTCGTTGGCTTGATCATCATTGGTGCCATCACCGCCAACGTGAAGTGGGACTTCCCGGCGGCTGGTGTCTGGGCAGCAATTCTGGTCGGCACGTTCATCAGTCGTGCCAACTGGAAGGTCCTGCCGAATGCAGCGCACGGCATGATCTTCTTGGTGTGCTTGGTGACCGCAGCGTCGATGATGCCGGTCGAGAATTTGCCTGAGCCGTCGCAGTGGTCGGCACTTGGTCTCGGCTTCGTGTCGGCGTTCTTCGACAACATTCCGCTGACCAAGCTCGCGATTGCCCAGGACGGTTACGACTGGGGTGTGCTCGCGTATGCGGTTGGCTACGGCGGATCGATGCTGTGGTTTGGTTCGTCCGCAGGCGTGGCAATTGCCGGCCTGTTCACGGAAGCCAAGTCCGTCAAATTGTGGATCGTGCAAGGCTGGCACGTCGCGGTCGGCTACGTGCTCGGCTTCTTCGTCATGCTGATGATCGTTGGCTGGCACCCGCACCCCATCAAGATGGGCAGAGAAGGTGGCGGTGAAAGCGGAGCCCACAGTTTGCCCGGAGAGTCTGGCGGGCCTGGCAAGCCCGGTGAAGGCAAGCCCGGTGAAGGCAAGCCCGGTGAAGGCAAGCCCGGCACGCCCGCAAAGGACCACTAGATGCGTCGCCGCGGCTGATCAAGCCACGGTGAGATCAAGCCACGGTGAGAACGGATTCACCGTCTCTCCGGAGCTGAATCCATCCACGCATCGGCTACAGCACGCAGCCCAAGCTCAACCCAGAGATTCTGCGTACTGGCGTACTGGTACTGGCGTACTGTACCCGGTTCAAACCACAACCTGCGCTAGCTGGCGTCGATCGCTAGCGAGATCAGCTTGGCGTCGTTGCCGCGCAGGGCGGCGGAACGGAAAGGCAGGTAGCAGTGCGATTGCGTGGTCACGTGGGTGACCAGTTTGTCGCCATTCAGGTCGATGACGATCTCGATGTTGCCGCTTGCCAGCGCGACCTGCAGTGAGACATGGTCGGGGCCAATCGAGTCGTGGTCGCCTTCGGGCTCCATCGAAATCGTTGCGGCGAGTCGTTCGTGCAACCAGCCTGCTAGCAGCATCGATGTAGCGCGCGCCTTCTTGCCGTGCCGGATGACGCCCGTGACCGGCGTGTTGGGCTGCCAATCCAGGCGTTCGAATGCTTCGGCTAGCGCCCGCCGCCATGGTTGCACCCGCAGCCAACTGAGGTCGGTTACGCGTTGGCCTTGTGGTTGGCCTTGTGTTTGGCGTTGCGGTGTTTGGCGTTGCTGCGTCTGACGTTGCTCTGCTTCGCGCTGCTGCGTCTGGCGTTGCTTAACGATTGGTAGTTCGCGCGCCGGATTGCCGAAGCGTGCTGAGTCGACGATCACATGTTGGCAAAGTCGCGCGAGGGTGTCGAACGCTTGCTCATGGCCTGGCCACGGCAGCGCCCAAAACAGGTGACTCGGAAGGTCGTCGAGGATCAGTGGCCGCAGTAGGCCAGGAACGCGGGCAAGGTCTTGGCTGCGCAAGCGCAGCACGACTTGCTCGAGCACGATGTCGCGGATGGGGCCGTGGCACCTCGTCGTCGCTAGCAACTCGGCGGTCTCTGCATCGGCGGTTTCATCGAGCAGCAGCAAGAACGCGCGGCACGGCATGTGTCGCTGCAGCTGTTTGGTGATGTCGCGCAGGGCCGCGTCATCGTTGGCATCCGCGATGGCGAGCACGTTCAGCGTCAGCGCGCGGGCAACATCGGTGCCGCCTTGGTTCTGCATGCACGTGTCCCACAGGTCGTGCAACGCCGAGGGTAACTCGGTCCAGCTTGCTTTCTGCGCTGCCGTGCGATCAAAGGTCGGACCGCTCACGGGCGCCTCCAGGTGCGGCCGTCGCCTAACAAGTCATCCCCGAGCTGCGGTCCCCAGGTGCCGGCGACATAGCCTTCGGGTAGGTTCGTCGACTGCTTCCAGCCGGCGATGATCGAGTCGACGATGCGCCACGCTTCTTCGACTTCGTCCGAGCGTGCGAACAACGTGCCATCACCCAGCATCGCGTCGAGCAGCAGTCGTTCGTAGGCGTCGGCAGTCTCGCCGCCAAACGCCGTTCCGTAGCGGAAGTCCATGCGCACGTCACGAATGCGCATGTCTGGCCCCGGCACCTTGGCGCCGAATCGCATCGCTACGCCTTCGTCCGGTTGGATGCGCAACAGCAGCATGTTGGGCTGCGTCTGGGCACCGTCGTAGAGCATGTGCGGCGGTTGCTTAAACTGGATCGCCACCTCGGTCACGCGGCGCGGCATGCGCTTCGCGGAGCGCAGGAAGAACGGCGTGCGCGACCAGCGCCAATTGTCGATCTGCAGCTTCACGGCCGCGTAGGTCTCGGTCACCGAGTCTTGCGCCACGCCCTCTTCTTGCTTGTAGCCGTTGACGTCTTTGCCGCCAAACGAACCACCGGTGTATTGCGCGCGCACCGTGTCGCGTTCGACTTGCTCTGGCTCGAACGTGCGGATGGCCTTCAGCACCTTGACCTTCTCATCGCGCACTGCATCGGCCGTCATCGCAGCCGGTGGTTCCATCGCGACCAGCGTCATCACCTGCATCAGGTGGTTCTGGATCATGTCGCGGATGACGCCCGACTCTTCGAAGTAGCCGCCGCGCGAACCGACACCGATTGATTCGGCGACGGTGATCTGCACGTGGTCGACGAACTTCTCATTCCACAGCGGTTCGAAGATGCCGTTGGCGAAGCGCAGCGCGAGGATGTTTTGGACCGTCTCCTTGCCGAGATAGTGGTCGATGCGGAACACCTGACGTTCGTGAAACGCAGCGTTGACCTGGTCGTTGAGCGCCGTCGCCGTAGCGAGATCGTGGCCGAACGGCTTCTCGACGATGACTCGCGCGAAGGAGTCGTTGTCTTCGGAAGACAAGCCGGACTTGGCGAGGTTGTCGAGGATGTTCGAATACGCGCTCGGCGGGGTCGCCAGGTAGAAGATGCGGTTGCCGGCCGTGCCGCGCGCTGCGTCGATCTGGTCGAGCTTCACCTTCAACGATGCGTAGCCGCTCTCGTCGCTGAAGTCTGACTGGTGGTAGCTGAACGCGTCGCGGTGTTGTTCGAAGTGCTCGGTGGTGTCTGGGCGGCCAAACGAGTCGACGCCTTTGGCCAGCACCTTGCGGAACGAAGCGTCGGTCCAAGGCCTTCGCGCGAAGCCGACCACGGCAAAGCCCGCCGGCAGCAAGCCATCCTTGCTCAGCCCCATCAGCGAGGGCACGAGCTTGCGTTTGGTCAGGTCCCCGGTTGCACCGAAGATGACTAGCACGCACGGCTTTGCCGAACGCGCGGAACGAAGTTCATCACCGAGAGGATCGAGTTCGCTTTGCTTGGCCATGCGGGATGCAGTGTGCCATCCCAAGGCCTTCGCGTCACTGCGACTCTGGTGCCGATTGTCGGTTCCGTTCGTCGATCCGCAGCCGGTAGTTGGCGCGGGTCGTCGCGATCATGACGCCGATCGCCAGCGATCGCACCAACCATGGGCTTGTGCCGGGTCGCGCTGGCCGCAGCGCCATCGCGAAGGGGATCGCTGTGGCGCGGAATCAGCGGCTGCTTGCGGCAGCATTTTTCGTTGCAAGCAGCTCAATCCGATGCCGATCGGGCGCGACCGGGAAGGCCTTGCGTCGCGAGTCACTTGGCGAGACGGACCGCGCGCGGGCTAGGAGTCTGCGCCACGGGCGAGCAAACCGCCATGCACGCACCCTTCACACCATGTCGGCCCGCCAAATCCTCGCCGAAGCCACCGATTCGACTACGTTTCGGCGAACCAACCCGGTGCGAAAGTCACGCACCTGGTCGGTTCGCCTGCCGTGACGCAGACTTCTAGCGCGGGTTGAAGGTCTTTGGATCAGCCGTTCGCGCGGTGCGAACGAAGCCAAACTCGGCATCGTCGATTGGGATGTAGAGCACGCGGCTGCGGTCCTTGGACTTGAACAGCGGTAGCAACTTCGCGTGCCAACCAGGCGCGCACGCCGGCACCTCTGTTTCGATCACGAACGCCCGGTCTTGATCGACGAGCTTGCGCGCCGCAACGTGCACGGCGAGCTGTTCGCGAGAGTCCGGGCCGCGCCCGCCGGCGGGCTGCTTGCGAGCGCCCGCGATGCGTTCGTCGAGGCGCAGGATGGCGCGCTCAAGTTCGAGCCCTCGCAGCGGCCACACCTCAAGCAGCGTTGCGTTTGAAGGGGCGCTGGTGGGTTGGTTCTCGCTGCCAGTTTCGGTTTGGCTAGCTGGATCGGCTCGGCTGCCTGCCTCCATCCTGCTGGACGGAACGATTCGCACGGAGTGGCGAGACAGGATGGCGTTCCGAATGCGCGGCCCGAGCTGTGC
>JBNMNW010000079.1:0-20427 GCA_051278165.1 Planctomycetota bacterium
GTGAAGAAGTTCGTGGTCTGTCGCCGATCCTCGAGCCCGATGTTGCTCATTGGCCGTCGTTGCGGCGCCTTGCTAGCTATGCCCGTGATTCGTCGACCTGTGCCGCGAGCGTCGCCGCCGCCTCACTAGACGCTGAAGATGCCGGACTTGGCGTTTTCTACAATGCGGGCTACGCCGGGATGGCGGATCTTGCGTTCCGGTGAGATCGCATAGAATCGCTCGCGCACTTCATGTAGTTCTCCCAGTGGGCGCACGTTGTAGTTCTTACAGATCTGGTCCTTTACTACTGTTGGCGCCGGGAACACTCCTCGGCCGGCTTGGCCAAATACCTTCATCAATGCGCCGTCTTCGAACTCTCCGACGATGGTCGGGCGAAGGTCTTCCTGTTGCAGCCATTGCTCTAGTGAGTGTCGAATAGCGGATGCCTTAGACGGCATCAAGAACGGCATGCCGTTCAGCGAGTTTGGGAACTTGCCCTTCAGCTTGCGGACCAGTGTCGGAGTTGCAAAGAGAGTGGTCGTCGACTCTCCCATGACGTGGTTGTAGGCGCGAACATCGAGGCTAGGTGCAATGGGGATGTCTGAGAGCACAAGGTCGAGTTCGTGCACGGCGAGTTCGGCGAAGAGTCGGTTTGGTTCATCTTCGCGGCACTCAAGCACCGTGTTCTCGTCGGCATCGACGGCGGGTAGCAGCAGCTGAAACGCAACCAGCTTTGCCATCACGTCCGCGATGCCAACCCGAAAGCGCTGAGGACGACCTGATGGCCGGCCGCGCACTGCCTCGAGCAATTCGCGGCCGGTGTTGAAGATGTCATCGGCATAGCGCAGCACCATCTCGCCGGTGTCCGTCAGACTCAGGTGTCTGCCTCGTCGAGTGAACAGCGGCGAGCCGATGAACTCCTCCAAGGATTTCATCTGCATGCTGATCGCTGGCCGACCGACTCCGAGTTTGCGGCTCGCGGCGGCGATGCCTCCCTCGCTTGCGACCGTCCAGAAGTAAAGCAGGTGATGGTAGTTCAGCCATTCCATGGTTGGTTCCTTGCGTCAATATAAGTGACGGTAAGAGTCATGATTATGGGCGTATCAGTGAACCTGAATCAAGTCGATAGTGAACTGGTATTTGATGGTTAGCCCTCTGGTTTCGTGAGGCTGGCCGAGCATCTGCGGCCGCACTCATGAAAGCGCTTTCAAAACTACGCAACGATCTGCCTGCGAGTGTTGTCGTGTTCTTCGTCGCAGTCCCGTTGTGTCTTGGCATCGCCTTGGCCAGTGGTGCGCCCCTGTTTTCAGGGCTCATCTCGGGCATTCTCGGCGGTTTGGTGGTCGGCATGATAAGCGGGTCACCTCTGGGGGTGTCCGGGCCGGCTGCAGGTCTCGCGGTGATCGTTTTGCACGCCATCGAAGGGCTGGGCTTCGAGGCGTTCTTGTTGGCGGTGTTCTTGTCCGGTCTGTTCCAGATCCTGCTCGGATTTGGCCGAGCGGGCGTGCTTGGCTACTTCTTCCCGTCAGCAGTGATTCGAGGAATGTTGGCCGGCATCGGCCTGATCATCTTCCTCAAGCAGATCCCGCACGCCTTGGGCTACGACGCGGACCCAGAAGGCGAGATGCAGTTTATGCAACCGGATGGTGAGACGACGTTCACCGAGTTGTTGCGCACGTTCGAGCACATCGATTGGATCGCGACGATGATCGCGGCGATCGCTCTGGTCATCTTGCTGGTGTGGGACAACGTGCTGAGCAAGCGCGCGCGATTCTTCCAGGTGGTGCAAGGTCCGCTAGTCGCTGTCTTGTTCGGGATTGGCTACCAGGTTTGCACCTCATCGTGGGCGCCTTCGATGGCGCTTGATGCCGACCATCTTGTGTCGGTGCCGACGCCTGCCAACATGACCGAATTCTTGGGTCTGTTTCAGACGCCGGACTGGTCGAGCATTGGCAGCTACGCGGTCTGGGTGACCGCGGTCACGATCTGCATTGTAGGCAGTTTGGAGACTCTGCTTTGCCTCGAGGCGACGGATAAATTGGATCCGCAAAAACGGGTGACGCCAGCCAATAGAGAGCTCGTTGCGCAAGGTGTCGGCAATGCTCTGTCAGGGGCTATTGGTGGTTTACCGATCACGCAGGTGATCGTGCGCAGTTCGGCGAACATCCAGTCAGGCGCCGTCAGCAAGGGGTCGGCGATCCTGCACGGAGCGTTCTTGTTGATTGCCGTGGTCTCGTTGCCGCAGGTGCTCAACTTTGTGCCGCTGCCGGTTCTTGCCAGCATCCTGTTCGTGGTCGGCTTCAAGTTGGCTCGGCCGTCTGTGTTTGCGTCGATGTATCGGTTGGGTTGGGAGCAATCCGTGCCGTTCGCGGTGACGGTGACGGGGATCGTCTTTACCGACCTGCTCACTGGCATCGTGTTGGGATTGATCGTCGCAGTCGTGTTGATCTTGCGCCGCAACTACCAGAACTCGCACTTCCTGCACATCGAGGAACGCCATGGAGAGGGGCGTCACTCGGTGCGCCTTCGCTTGTCTGAAGAAGTCACGTTCCTGAACAAGGGGGCCATCCTTCGCGAGTTGAGCGCTGTTCCCGCCAACAGCGACGTCGTCATCGACATGAGTCAGTGCTTCAGTGTCGACCGCGATGTGGTTGAGATTATCGACGACTTCTGCGCCACGGCTGCCGGTCGCGGCATCGCCATTCAAATGATTACGAGGGAGTCCAGTGACCCTTTGATTCCTCCATCGTACGTCGATGCCCAGCCTTCCGCATCGGAAGGTGCCTCCGTTAGCTAGCCAAGAGAGCGACCATGCACACTCACTCAGCAGAAACTCAAGCGACCATGACTCCCTCCAAGGCGCTGCAGTTCTTGAGGGAAGGAAACGATCGTTTCATTGGCAATCTGAGCGCCAACCGCAACCTGCAGCAGCAGGTAATGGACACGCGGCAAGGCCAGTGGCCGTTCGCGGTCGTCCTTGGCTGTATTGATTCACGGGTGCCTGCGGAGCTCGTGTTTGATCAGGGTATCGGCGACGTCTTCAGCGTGCGGATCGCGGGCAACTGCATCACCGAGGAAATCGTTGGTAGCCTCGAGTTCAGTTGCAAGATCGCCGGAGCGAAGCTCATCGTGGTTCTTGGGCACTCGCATTGTGGTGCCGTCAAAGGCGCCTGCGATGGTGTCGAGCTTGGCCATCTGACGACGTTGCTTGCCAAGCTCAAGCCAGCTGTAGAGGCCACCAAGGAGCCGACTGATCCTCGCTTGCGCAACTCCGATAATCGTCAGTTCGTCCAGGCCGTTGCCGACAACAATGTGCACCAGATGGCCGCGCAGTTGACCACCTTCAGCCCGGTCCTGGGAGTCATGAGTGCTGCCGGAGCCATCGACATTGTTGGCGCGATGTACGACGTCGAGACCGGCAAGGTGGTGTTCATGGATCCGGAGCCGCGCTTTGATCTCGACTCCCTTACCGGCTAGCCACGAGTCGATCTGATGGCTCCGCGCCGGTCGCCCTCTGAGAATTTTCGACAATCATTGTCCGATCCCAGCTCCCGATGACGTTTGTATCGGTGAGTCGATTGAGCACTTGTGCTCGGCGAGGATCGGCTGGAGACAATTTCAGGACGAGAGGGCGATAGAGAAGGATAGACACTTCCGTCGCGTGCGCAGCCCGGTTGGTGCCCTAGTAGGCGCCAGTCGGGCTACGTTTAATTAGGGCGGTGATGCTGTGCGAGGAAGGCCGTGCGAGGAAGGCCAAGCGAGGAAGGCTATCTGGGTAACGGTGCCATCTGACGCATGGGTTCCTTAGCATGGTTGCTGTGAGCCCAATGGCATGACTAGCAAATTGCAGGCGGCGTGGCAGAAGCTGTGGCAGCAAGATGCGGCACCCAATCCAGGACTGCCGTTCCTTAACAACGTTGGCCGAGCCGTGCATCGTGGCTTTCGCTATGCCTACAACGCGGCGATTCGCTTCTATCGCACCGAGTGCCTGCTAAAGGCCGGCGGCCTTGCCTACTCGGCGATCCTGTCGTTGGTGCCGTTGCTGCTGATTTCGTTCGCGCTGTTCTCGGCCTTCGAGCAGACCGAAGAAGCGTCTGAAGCGCTGACCAACGGTTTGGCGGACTTCTTCTCTGGCCTGTTTGGCGACGGCAGTCGTGACCGCATTGCCGGCCTGATTCGCGCTCTGCAGGCTAACTCGGGCAACGTGCAGCTGCTGACGGTGATCGTCTTGACCGTTACGGCGACGTCGTTGTTCCGGTCGCTCGAAGGTGCGTTCGAACGGATCTGGGAAGTCAACAAGCCGCGCACGCTGGTCGCAAGCTTCAAGAACTTCTGGATCATCATCACCATTGGCCCACTGGTCTTGGGGTTCTCGATCTGGGCCGTCAACACAGCTGGTGTCGACGCGCCAGGAACCTTCATGGCGCCGTTGTTGGTCAGCACGATGGGGTTCTTCGCGTTGTTCCAATGGCTGCCGGCGGTCGACGTGCGCTTTGGCCCGAGCATGATTGCGGCCGTCGTGGCGGCGTGCATCTTTGAAGTGACCAAAGCGGGCTTCGCCTACTACGTGCAGAGCTTTGGTATCAACGCGATGACGCTGATGTATAGCGTCGCTCCTGAGGTCGGAGTTGCGGTGCCGGCTGCAACCGCCGGGACGGTCGCAGCGGCCGAAGCGACGATCCTGCAAGCGCTGTGGATCATCCCGTTGCTCTTCCTGGGCATCTACCTGTCGTTCGTCGGCTTCCTCTACGCCGCGCAGGTGGCATACGTGCTAGGCACGCGCCACTACCAGCGACCCTACCGCTGGTTTGAGAGCCCGCTCGACCGCGTTGCCACTGACTACCCGGTCTACTACGCGATCTCAGCGCTCCGGCTCATCATCGACAATCACGTTCGCGGCAATCGCGCGACGGAAGAGCACGAACTCATCGCTCTATATGAAGTGCGTCGACTGAGTGGCTTGGTGGAAATGCACGAGATGCTCGGCGCGATGTGCCAGTCCGGAATCTTGCTCGGGTCCGACACGGATCCCCGCAAGTTCACGTTGGCCATGCCGCCCGAAGCGCTGACCCTCGCGGTTGTCATGGACAAGCTGGGCCTATGGCAACGCACGCCGCAGTGGGCGCCGGATCCGTTGCGCGCCGACATGGAGCTAGTCGATCAAGCGCTGCATGGTTCGTCGTCGAGCCCGTTGCTGCGGGCGCCGATTGGCGAGCTGTTGTGCAAGTCGCCGGAACCGAGCGCTGCCGACAGTTCTGGCTGAGTTGCTGCTGGTCTGGCTAAGAAGCGCCTGGCGCGCTCAGCTCCGCCAACCGGCGTACCAGATCTTGAACTGCTCGAGCTGCGTCTTCGCAAACGCACGTTGGCTTGGGCTGAGTTCGTCGGCGGCATTGAAGTGCAACCGGTAGGAGTCGTCGCCCAACAGCTCGAGCAAGAACTTGTAGTAGAGCACGAGGTCTGGTCCCTCATCGAACGTCGACAGCACGGTTAGTGCATGTCCGAGTTCGTTCGCGCGGCGCAGCGCTTCGACATCGCCCTTCTGCGCGGCTTGGCTCAGCGACACCAAATGTAGCACGGGCTCGGGCAACGCATTGCCGATCCCGGTGATGGCGCCGGTAGCACCGCAGTTGGTAAAGCCGTGCACGACTTGGGTGTCGACGCCGACCATCAGCGTCAACGCATCGTCGCCACTGGTGATGTGTTCGGCCGCGTAAGTCAGTGCCGGTCCGCCGCCAAACTCCTTGAAGCCAACGAGGTTCTGGTGCTCTTGGCGCAGTGCGAAGAACAGGTCTGCACGCGTCTCAAAGCCGTAGTAGGGGCTGTTGTAGATCACTGCCGGCAGGTCCTTGGCCGCCGATAGAACTGCCTTGAAGTGAGCCTTCTGGGCGATAGGCGACGTGCCGCGTGACAGCACGCGTGGGATCACCATCAGGCCCGCGGCGCCGACCTCGGCTGCATGGCGTGCATGCGAGACGGCGCTGTTGGTGTTGACGGCGCCAGTGCCGACGATCACTCGCAACCCAGCGCTAACCAGCCGTGCGACGCCTTCTTGTCGCTGCGCATCGGTCAGCAGCGGCCAGTCGCCCATCGAGCCGCAGTAGACGACGCCACTCATGCCGGCGGCGACGAGTTCTTTGCCTTTCGCAGCGAGCGCATCAAAGTCGGGCACTCGCTCGCCGCCTTGATCGCGGCAGGGAGTCATCAGGGCGGGCATGCAGCCAGTAAACACAGAGTCAGTCATTCTTGAAGGTCGGTTGATGGTGGGAGGTGAGTCGTTCGATCGCGGCGCTGAGCACTGGCGCTTGGCTATGGATGTGGTGTCGCAACGTGGTGCGCGCGCGAGCCCAGTGCTTGGCTCGGATGTGTTCTAGGATCTCGCTGTGCTGGTTGGCCATTTCCTCTAGTAGGTTGGCGTCAACCGCGGCGAAGTCAAACAGGCGCGAGTAGTAGCGTCCGTGCGAAGCAAAGAACGCCGCGAGGTAGTGGTTGTTCGCCTTCTCGACGAAGTAGGCGTGCAGATCGTTGTCGATGGCTCCGGCAGCGACCGCATCGTCGTTGTTGCCGAGCAAGAACCGCGCAAGGTCCGGGTCCGAAATGCGCGCCTTGGCGAGATCGAGCGCCTGCACTTCAAGCGTCGCACGCACATCGAGGAACGCGAGCATATCGTCGCGTTGGAATGGGCGCGCGCGCCAGCCTCGGCGCTCGACATGTTCGACGACACCGGCGCCGGCCAGCGTATGCAGCACGCGGCGCAGTTGGGTTCGGCCGACATTCATGCTTTCAGCGAACGCTTCTTCACGCAAGAACTCGTGGTCGCCGCGCAGGCTGCGTCGCAGCACCTCGCGCTCGACGGTCTCCGTCAGACGTGTTGACAGACGTGTTGACTCACCTGGGGCGGCCCGCGAGGTCTGTGCTGGCTGCCCGCTGCGCCGCTTCGCAGTCCTTCGGCCGGGTGATAACCGTCCGTTCGCGAGTCGTTCGACCAGGCCGTTGTCCACTAGCCGCGCGAGTGCCTGTCGGACAGGTGTGGCGCTGACCCCATATTCGTTCGCCAGTGCCGCGAGCGTCAGTTGCTCGGCAGTCGCACGATGCGCTCGAATGCGCTGGCCGAGGTCGCGCGTGATGTCGTCAGTGAGGGTCATGGAGCCAATGTGACATTGTGCACAATATCACATTGGATGAATGGCGCCACCGGAAATCAAAGTCTGCTGGATGCATGGTGTTGAGGGCGCGTTGTATCAGCGCCTTCATTGCGGGGCTCGGCTTCCTATGCCATTCTCGTTGCTGCCCAACAGCCGGCTAGCTGCGCCTAGCCAGAGACCGACTTGATGATTGCACTCCTAGCTCTACTTCTGTTCGTCGCCGAACCACTTCCTTACGCATGCGGTCCTTACCTGTTGCTGCCCGGAGTCGAGCAGATGACGGTTGTGGTCGACCATCATTTGCCGATTGCAGCTGAGTTGATCTATGGCATTGAAGGCGATGGCGTGGCCGGCGAAGACAGTGGCCAGCGCGTTGTGCATGCGGCGATTCAGCGGCATCACGTGTTCACGCTGACCGGCCTTCGTCCCGGTACGCGCTACTGGTATGAAGTGCGAACGGGCACCGAATTGGCGTCGGGCAAGCGCAGCTTTCGCACGTTGCCGGCGAAGCCAGACAGCTACCAGGTCATCGTGCTTGGCGATGTCCGGTCACTGCCGCAGCGCTGGCACATGGTGTCGCAGCGGGTGTTTCAGCAGGAGCAGGAGGCGCTGTTCGTGATCGGCACCGGTGACTACCCGTCCGACGGCAGCAAGTATGACCTATGGCGAAAGCAGTTCTTCGAACCTGCGCGCAATCTGTTGGCGAGCAAGCCGATGTGGCCGGCTATCGGCAACCATGAATCGACCCGGCGGCATGATGACCTGACGCGGCCCGAGGAGTCTCGCTACTTCAGCCTGTTCGAGTTGCCCGGCAACGAGCGCTGGTATCGGGTGGACTACCACTTGATGACATTGCTTGTTCTGGATAGCAACTCCCGGTTGTCGCCCGAGCATGAGCAATACAAGTGGCTGCGGCAGCAGCTGCGAACCGAACGCAAGCGCTTCACGCTGGTCGCGTTCCATCACGCGCCATTCTCGTCGGGGCCGCATGCGGCAATTCATCCCGATGCGACGCCCAAGGAGTGGCCGATCGACCAAGGCCGACGGTTCTTGGTGCCGCTGTTCGAGATGTATGGCGTCGACCTCGTGCTCAATGGGCATGACCACCTTTACGAACGCTCTGAGAAGAACGGCATTCCTTACATCGTCACTGGCGGTGGTGGCGCGCCGCTCTACCAGATCAACTCGGCGCCGAACCCTTACCAAGTGGTTGCCAAGTCAACGAACCACTACGTGCGTCTGAAGATCGCGAAGGACGGCATCGACCTCAACGCAATCGATAGCACGGGTGTGGTGATCGATTCTGTGCGGTTCGCGCCAAACAGTGACAGCTTGGCTCGGCGCGCGCATCAAGTTGCGGACCGGGTCAAGAGCAGCGTTACGACAGGCGCGCCACAGCTCGCAAGCTCGGCGCTGTCATGCAGCATTCGCAACCCGCTCGACCACGCGATGACGCTGCAGGTTTCGATGCAGGAAGGCACATGGGCATCCGAAACCGTGTTGGTTGAGCTGGCGCCTGGTGCGAGTAAGACCATCGAGGTTGCGTTGGCGCCGCCGGTGCCTGCTGCCGTGCCTTGGCAGAGCTTCCGCGTCGGCATGCTCAAGGTGGCGGTGATTGGTCAGGAAGAAGCGTTGCCCATCCACTTCAACTTCACGCGCCGCATCGAGCTGTCCGTTCCTCAATACGAACTCAAGAGCCTCGCGAATGTGCAGGTGGACGGGGCCGCCACCGAATGGACCGGTGTGCCCGCGATCCGTATCGGGCCGAACCAACCCGTGCCGCGCGGCATCGCAAACTACTCTGGCACCGGCGACTTTGAGGCCGACCTTCGCCTTGCCGTGTCGGCGACGATGCTGCATATGTTTGTCGACGTTCGCGATCCTGACTTCGTCGACAGCGGCGTCGGGTCGTATTTTCTGAACGACTCATGCAGCCTGTTGCTGCAGGCGCCGCGTTGGCAGGTGAAGGCCGCTGCACCGATGGTCATTGCCTTCGGCGCATCGGGTCGTGCCAATCGCATCGTTGACCACGTGGTCACGCGCCGGGACGGAGGCTATTCGATTGAGGCTTCGATCTCGCTCGCTCAGACCCCGTTCGCAAAACGCAATGAGGGACCACTGGAGGCGCAGTTCGAAGTGGTGTTGGTTGATCAGGATCCGGGTCAGGGCCCGTCGCTGCATCGCTTGTGGACCAACCACCTGCGCGTCAATGTTGCCGACTACGGCATCCTGCGTGCGGTCGGTAAGTAGGGCGTGAACTAGCCCGCGCAGTCGGGCTGTGGCGCAGTTCTGCTGCAAGTTCGGCGTGGTTGGCAGGCCTTGCCCGGCCAGCCACCATAAATATTAACGCATCAATACTTGACGCGTCATGCAATAGCGCCGATAAGGGTCGTGTGCTTACTCCCAAAGGTGACCATTCGACCGATGACGCGCCGCACTCCAGTGTGCAGCAGGCGATCAAGCAAGAGCGTCCGTTCCGCACGCGGAGCGATGAAGCGGTTGTGGGTTTGATGCTGGCGGTCGAGGCCGTGCGGCGCCCGCTCCACGATCTGATGGCCGAGCATGGCGAGTTGACCCAGCAGCAATACAACGTGCTGCGCATCCTGCGGGGGGCGGGCGCCAAGGGCATTCCGACCCTCGACATTGGCGACCGAATGATCGAGCGCACGCCAGGCATCACGCGACTGATCGATCGCCTTGCTGCCAAGGACCTCGTCGAGAGGGATCGCTCGGAGACGGACCGCCGTCAAGTGATCTGCCGCATTTCCGCCACGGGCAAGGCGCTGCTGAAGGGTCTCGATCGCCCCGTAGAGGCGTTGAATCAGGCCGCGATGGGCGGGCTCAGTGAGCGCGAACTCGGCGAACTGATCCGCTTGCTCAACAAAGTGCGCCACCAAGCCACGCGTACTCGTTAACCGACGTAGGCCGAGCGGCCCACGCACCTAGCCGAACCCAGCCTTTCTTTTTCAGTAACATCTCGAACCGCGATCATAAACATGACTAGTCAACAATTGACCACTAACGCACTTTCCAACTCACGCTTCTTCTCTCGTTTGCTGGCCGCCGATGCCACGCTTGCGCCAGTAGCACTTCGTGTCACGTTGGCCCTCGTGATGTTTCCGCACGGCGCGCAGAAGGCGCTCGGGTGGTTTGGCGGCTACGGCTGGAGCGGCACGATGGGCTTCTTGACTGGGCAAGTCGGCATGCCAAGCGTTGCGGCCGGCGCAGTCATCCTGTTGGAGTTGCTTGGTCCGCTGCTCTTGCTTGTTGGTCTCGGCACGCGCGCCGTCGCGCTCGGCTTTGTCGGCTTGATGCTTGGTGCGATCGCAACGGTGCACGCACAGCACGGCTTCTTCATGAACTGGGCCGGCGCGCAAGCAGGTGAGGGGTTTGAATACCACTTGCTCGTCATCGGCGCAGCGCTCGCATTGGTGGTTGCCGGCTCCGGCCGCTGGTCGCTCGATCGGCGCATGTCCGCGTCGTTGTAGGCGCGGCCGCTGTTGCGGAGCCCTGCGCGCTCCTGAGTCTGCCGCTACTGGTGTTCGTGCTTTGGTGCGGGTGCTTTCTTCACTGCTTGCTTAGCTGGCGCGGGCAAGAACCCACCGCTTGTCGCTGCCATGCCGAGCCCCGATCTGGCGAGCATTCCCATCTTTCCGTTGGCCGTGCGGGCGCGGCCCAGGTCGATGGTGATCGAACATCACAAGCAGTGGTGCGTTCGTTAGCACCGATATCCTGGCGACGCCTAAGCTCGCCGCGCTCGGCATCAACTTGCATTCGCTAAGTGCAAGCGCGCATGCAGTCCGCGCCGCTCATGCGCAGTGACCCGCGCAGAGCGTCCTACCTAAGTCACATCACTTGTGGATGTTCGCCGAACGGATCTCTCGGCCGGCGTATTGACCAGCAAACATGCGAAGTGGACCCCATGCATTCTTCGGCTGCTTAGTGCTCCGGAGGCTCAGGTCGTAGATCTGTGCTTTGCCATTGCCGGACCGAAGGATCACCGCCAAGCGCAGGTAGCGATACGTGCCGAACTCGACCACACCCTGCTTGAACCGTGCCTCTCGCAATACCTCATACGGTTCGCGGATCTGCAGCCGTTCGATCGTTTGCCCCTTGTAGAAGGCCGCCACCACGGCGGCCGCGACCTTGTTGAGCTTCGCATTCTTATGCGTGAAGGAAGGGAACCGAGCGCTGTCGATCGCCGCCTCGTGCCGTGCCTCGTCCGCTGCTTTCTGTTCGGCCTTAGACTGGGCGCGGGCAAGCTGTGCCCGGAGCTTTAATTCGGCATCGCGCGTGTCCCTAGCCTTCACGTCGGCGGCGAGCATCGCGGGCATCTCGCCTATCCGCCGCTCGGCCTGCTCCAGTTCGCTCACCACGGCGAGGTATTCATCCGACTCCTTGTTGATGATGGATCCATACGAGCCCTGCAGTCGCGACATGGATCGTTTGGCGTTACTTAGACTGCGATTGGCCCTGGCTACCAGGTCGGCCTTCTTATCCTTGGTTGCATAGGCCGTGCGGATCGCTTCGGTATCGCTGAGCAGGGACTGCACGGCTCGGTCTACTGACGAACGATTCGCGTTGCTCGCCGGCAGGATGCACTGGGCATCGGCATAGCCGGTCACTTTGCTGCCATCCGCCTTGGTGCCGCCTCCGTCGATGTCCGCGTCGTAGAACGACTGGAGATCGGTCTTGGCCTTGGCCATGCGCGTGGTCATTGCGACCCACTGCGGATGGGTAACCTCGAATTGGCCCGAGTGGTCGCGAGTGATCTTCTTATGTTGTTCGCCAGCCTCCGCCAGACCGCGCTTAGCCGCGTGATAGCCGCCAGCCTTGTCCTTGTCTTTACCCGCACGCGCGCGCCGCAAGGTCTTGTCGAAGCCATCGAGCGATTGCGCCACCTTCTTCATGCCGGATCGCACATGGCTGTTTAGCTGAGCGGTGCCAGCCTTGGGCGCCGGCTTAGTACCAGCTGCTGGTCCTGCTCCGCCACCGGCGGCAATGCGTGCTTTGAAGGCCGTGCCATCCGCTTAAGCCGCTCGTAGTCGGGTCTCGAGCTTCACCCAAACCGCACCCTTCTGGTCGAAGCTACTGCTGTATCGAGCCAGGATCGTCTTGTGGTTCTCCTCCGCCGCGTTGAGGTAGCCCTCCGCCGCGCGCCAGGCGGACTTCAGTCTCGACCCCGGAGCGGCGAGGATCTTCTCGACCTTCTCTAGGTTGCCGCGCATCTCCCGCGACATGGTCCCGGCCCGCCCGGTCAGCTCCGCGTTCTGAGGAACCCAAGCCCGCGGGCTTGCCGTAGTTGTTGGCGGGTTGGCGGACGTCGCAGCAGCAAGGCTGCTACCTAGCAGAGCCGCGGAGCATGTAAGTGCGAACAGGAGGGTGGGGCGCATATCTGTAGATCTCGTGGCGGGATCTCGAACTGAGAGGGAGTGCACGTGGGTATTGATATGGATCTTGAGATCGTGATATGGACACGTGGCATCCTTTAGGAGCGAGGTGAGGTGCTAGGCGTCACGGGGGGATTTGGGAAATGCTGGTGCTGGGGGTGTTTGCGGCGTTGGTGCCCGAATCGGAATGGCGCTCACACAAGCTGCCGATATGGGGTTCCCCGATCCGCAACTAGCCATGTCGTGCACCAGGTCCCGCGTCTATCCCAACTACAAGACGAAGGATCGCATGGGTAACGGGTCTGACTACGACCGATCCCTAGTCGCGCGTGGCAGCCTTACGATCTGGCTGTCGCCGGACGCGATCGCACCATGGAATGCCAAGCTCTCGCGGCGTCGTGCAGGGCAGCGCAAGTACTCGGACCTGCCAGCCGATGCCGTTTTGGGTTCGAATTGGCCAATTCCAATTCGGCGATGAGCCATGAGTCGTAGTGATCGACGTAGTTCGAGAGCACCCGTTGCCGACCTACCGGACCGATGCGCAAACGGCTTCTCGAAGCGAGCGCCAATCGGCCTTCGCTCCCAGCGGAAACGCCTGGTTGATCTCAAGCTCGATGCCCAGGTATTGCCGCTCCGGGAACTGGGTTCGTAAAAACGTCGTCAAGCCGTCGTTAGTGCCACGATACGGAGCGTTGCGCCGGAGCCGTAGGTTTGGAAGTCGCTCAGCGAGCGCGCCATGCCATGCTGCGACCCGCTGACGCTCGAGCGGTCGCCTTGGATCATAGAGCCAGGCAACGTCTATCTCCCGCACCTCGTCTGCGAAGCATGGGGTGAAGGAGTGCACACCGACGTGCACAACGGTGTGGCCACGCTGGATGTGCCCCTCGATCTCTGCTTGCACCCGATCACGATGTGGTTGCCAGAAGGTCGCCAACACCTGGGCCCTTTGTTGCGGCGGCAGTTGTCGAGACCACTCGGAGAGCAGCGCGCGATGGTGACTGGATCGGTTGGTGTCGACCAGAAGTCGGGTCACAGTTGCTGCGAAGCACGGCACCTGTAGTTCGCGGCACAGTTGGTTCGCGAGTTGCAAAGCACCGATGTCGCTGCCGCGATGGCTAGCCAGAGCATCCTTGGCACCGGCGAAGGCTTTGCGAAACGCAGCGGGCACGCGGGCCGTCGCGTGCTCACACGAGATGACATACCGAATCATGGCTGGAAGCTATGTCCCTCCGCCAAGCATTGGCACAGCCGTCGGTAGGTGGTTTGGATGTCTCGATGATCGTAATCGGGCCCAATCGATCGCCGTAGACGCTGGGCAAGCGTGCCGGTCATCAAGATGTTCCGCAGTGGCTCTTCGAGCTCGACCGGGCCGTCGAAACGATTCGTTAGCAAGCGATGGCACAGTGCGCCGGCGCTCTGCGTCTGGCTCGATGCGCCGCCAAATAGCTGGGCGTAACCGGGTGGCAGTTCGGCCTCTGGTCCGTGTCGGATGGTGCTCTTGAACAAGTTTACAAGCGGTGCGTTTGCGTAGCTCTGTTGAGCTGCCAGCGACGAGCCGCTTTGTTCGACTAGGTTGCGTACCAAGGTGCCGACCGCAGCTGCAATCGCCAGGTCCGCGTATGGATTCTCTTGTGCATCTGCGACCCTGATCTCAATCGCCATGCGGTCGAACCGGGCAATCGCTCCTCGCGCATTGAGCCAGTCGCGCGCCAGCAGTTCGGGAGGGGCCTCGTGGGCACGGAGCTCACGTGAGATCGGGGCTAGCACAGCTGCGCGATACTCATCCATGTCGAAGATCGCTTCGGGCACGATCTCGCCGGCCATCGATGGCACCTTGCTGGAGTTGCCGCGATAGAACGCCAGGCGGCAGTCGAGGCGGCGGCCATTGCGGTTCTCGTAGATCGGCGAGCTAGCGGCCAAGGCCGGCACCAGCGGCACGACCAGGCGGATTGCCGCCATCAGTTGCGCGAACTCGCTGGCATTGGCGAATGGCAAGTTGATGTGCATGCTCTGCAGGTTGGCCCAGCCGTGCCGCTTGCAGTCAAACATGCGGTCATAGGCCGAGTAGATCTCGTTGCCTTCGTGGGGCCATAACCTGGCCTCGGTGGCCGGCACCATCCACGGGTGCATGCCGCCAGGCATCAGGCAGGCATCGTGCTTATTGAGCACCTGCTGCAATCGCTTCAAGCTGCGCTCGAACTCAGAGGCCAAGCCGGCAAGGCTTACCACCGGTTGTGCGCACTTCAGTTCGATCACGTGGTTGACCAATTCGTTGGACCAATCGATGCCGCCGTCGGAGATGTCGGCTACCCAATCGTTACCGGCGCTGGCATCGCGGAGCACGAGGTCGGCGATCGAACGAACATCGAGCGAGGTGCGATCGACGATCATGTATTCGATCTCAATGCCCCACACTTCGAACATGCCGAAGGGTTGCTGATTCATCACCCGCGCTCCTTGCCGGCGCGCACCCGGTCGAAGATGCCTTGCATGATGCGGCGGTAGAGTTCGTCGCCGAGTAGGGCATCTTCGTAGCCCGCGTCAATGTTTGGATTGTCGTTCACTTCGGTCACGTAAACCTTCCTACCGATCGCCTTGACGTCCACCCCGTAGAGGCCGTCGCCAAACGCGGCGGCGGCGCGCAGCGCTTGTTTCATCACGACCGACGGCACATCTTCGAGTGGCACGGACTCGACCTTGCCGTGGCGCAGCTTGCCGGTCTTGGTGCGCTTGACTATCTGCCAGTGACCTTGGGCCATCAGGTAGCGCGCCGCGTAGAGAGCCTCGCCGGCGAACACACCAATGCGCCAGTCAAAGCCGGTTGGCAGATACTCCTGGGCGACCAACAGGTCGGACTTGGCGAGGATGCCCTTGGCTTGTGCGAGCACTTCTTCTTCCGTGCTGCACTTGAAGACACCTTGCGAGAAGGCGCTGTCGGGATACTTCAGCACACACGGAAGGCCGATCGTCGTCGTGATCGCTGAGACATCGGCATCCCCGACAATCATGGTGCGTGGAATGGAGACGTTGTGTTTGGACAGCGATTCGGCTTGATACACCTTGTTGGTGCTGCGCAGAATCGACGTCGCATCATCGATGACGACGACGCCGATCGCTTCAGCGCGCTGCGCAAAGCGAAACGTGTGGTGGTCGACCGCGGTCGTCTCACGAATGAAGATCGCGTCAAACTCGGCGACACGACTGTAGTCCCCTTTCTGGATCATCTGCACGTCGAAGCCCACGTGCCGGGCCGCGCGGCGGAAGCGAGCGAGCGCCTTGCTGTCTGACGGTGCGAGTTCTTCGTCCGGGTTGTAGAGAATCCCCAGGTCATAGCTGGCAGCTGAGTGTTGACGCGAGCGTCGCCGTCGACTGCCTACCTGGTGGCTCGCTGCTTCGGCCACGAAGTTGCGGTGTGCCATTGGCACATCCCGCATCGCAATGGGGGCAATGCTGGTCATGCGCCAGCGTTCGTTGCGCGTGAAGTGGGCGCGTTGCAGCGGCACCGGAAACTGCAAGAACAGCCGTTGCGCGAGTCGCGAGTGCCGTTGCGCCAGGTTCTGGCCGAAGTAGATACTGAGATCGAAGGTGGCGCCTTGGATCTCGCCCAGACTCTTCTGGATCAACGCGTCGAGTTCTTCGTCGACCGTGCGCACCCGATGGCGGCTCTTCATGTCGAGGATCGTCAGCAGGTCGGGGAACGGCCGGTGCATGCGTGCGGATGCCAGCAGGGATACGTAGTAGCCCTCGCTTTGGTAGGCGTAGCTGCGGCACAGGTTGAACACACGAATGCCGCGCTCCGCGATCCAGCGCGGATCTGTCAGGTAGTCTCGGGCAGGAACTGCCTCAACGCCTGGCACCTGGAAGGGCCACTCGAGGAGATCGTGAACGACAGCGATGGTTCGCATGGATGGCTAGGCGACGACGCGCGGTCAGAGGCAACGCAGTCAACTGTGTCCGACCAAGCAATCGCTGTACCCAAGTCGTGCGAGTTGCGGCAATCAGGCGCGCGCCGTGGCGGGGGGCTCGATCATGATCAGATTGGCGTCGTAGGTGAGCACGCCGAGGTAGATCGCACCGACCAGACGATCCATCGTGATCGGGTAGGTATGCACGTCCGATAGCGCGTTCGGGTGCAGCGGGTCCGTAACCAGCACGGTGCGCTGCTTCGGGTCGTAACCGGTTAGGATCACGAAGTGTCCGACCGGGTCACCGCGCAGGTCGTCGGCCTTGTCGTCGCTGGTGCGATGGCGGCACTCGCGATACAGGAACGTTGCCGATAAGCCGGTCAGGATGGGCACGCCGCGCTGCAGAGAGTCGATGATCAGTGCCGGGGTTAGGTCGCGAAACTCGATTTGGCCACCGGCGTCGGCGAAGTCGGCATAGGCCATGGCCGTATTGCTTAGCTTGCGGTTGCGCCGCTTGGCTCGTGCGCGCATGCGCAACCGTTCGGGCAACGGGGCTGCATCAGGTTCGAACCACGTTGGGTCGAATACCAGCAGGTTCCACGTCACCATGCGTGCTTGGAAGCCCCGCGAGAGCGCGTCAAGTGCTAGCGTCACGCCCAGTGTTCCGCCCTCGTCAAGCGATGGCACACTTGCCATGAGCTTGCGTCTGGTGACGCGTCGCCCGTAGTAGGCGTACAACGCTTGCAGGCATGTTTGCCCGCAACTGACGTCATCGGGTTGGCGTCCGATATTGACTGGAAGGACAATTGCAGTGCTGACCATGGGTTACGCTTGTCACGTTGCAATTGCCGTTCCCGGCGGCGTTCATGCCAAGAACTCGTGCAATCGGAGGGTTTCGACCGGGTAAGCAACACCCGATCGGGAGTCCGCAGTCAGGCTAGCGGGATAGACCTGCCGGCGGCGCAACGACGAGGCTGCGTACCGGCTTGGGCTGACTCGGCGAACTCCATGCCAAGACGTTCGTGATGCAGCGCACCGTGCCGCCATCGGGCGCGATTCCCGAAACATCGATCGCGAATACTCGGCTACCCGCATCCCGAAAGGCCCGCGCAGCCTCGTCGTCAAGCAATGGCACACCATAGACTGGCAAATAGACGCGCCGTTCGGCACCTCGATGCTCCACGAGGGCGTTGTTCCAGGTGAGCACGCCGCCCTGCTCACCGTGCAAGATCGGAACACGCAGGACGCGTAGGCCTCGTTGGCGCAACTCCCGCCACACTTCCTCATACTGAGGTGCCACGACTTGCTGCGCCGCGATCGTCCAGGTATCGAATGACGGCAGCGCAACCAGCGGCGTCTGTTGCTGGCACTTCTCCAAGAGGTCTCCACCGGCGATGGGATCGCCAAGCATGACCGTGTTTTGGTCGAACATGGTCAGATACATGTCGACGTGGATGTGTGGCGGGACCGGCCTTCCGACAACCACGACCTCCGAGCACAGCAGCCGCTGAAACGCACGAACCGTATCGTCGGTCGATGCTGTCTCGCTGTTGCTGCGAATCGTGTCCCAACCGATGAAGGTGTGTTTGCCGCCACACACAATGTCTCCTCCTTCGAACTCCAGGGCCACCGGCACGGCGCGGCAGCCGTGGCGATCTGCTAGCGTACTGGCCGTGGCGAGATCGCCGGTGTAGTCAGGCCCGACGCAATCTGCGCGCGGTGTGAGCAGGTCGACCAACGAACCATTGCCTACCGCAATCATGCGGTCACGCGCCCAAGGCGTGATCGGTCTCCCCACGATCACAATCTCGGGTCGCTTGATGCCCTGAGCGGCAAGGATGCGTTTGAGTTGTTCGCGCTCGACGGGTCCGTGCACAGCGATCGTGATCCGCACCTCACGTGGCAGTGACAGAACCAAGTCGCGACACGCCGGCAGCCAGCCTTCGACGCTGTCTGGGTCGAAGTGCAGCAGTAGATGGTCGATGGTCGCGAGACCCTCGGGAAACGACGAGAGCCGGCTGCGCTGTTGCGCCGGGACGCCACTGCTAGCCAGCGCGAGCAAGCAAAGCCACAACGGCTGGAGCCGCGAAGCGATTCGGTTCATCGCCACTCATAAGCAATCCGCATGCCACGTCGCACCAACGCGCAGCAATGCTTGCGCCGCCCCAAAGAAGACCCAACAGTCGGCACAGCCAGGGTGATCCTCAGGTGGCGTGCGCAGCGTCAGGCCCGCGACAGCTCGCCAATAGCTAGGGGCAATAGGGTTCTCGTTACGTGATCTCGCCCCCCGATCGGGCGCGTGATATTCGCTTGGGCGACGTCAGCAGAGCGTGCTGCACCGGCCGGGGACGTTGGTGCACGGATCCCAAGGATGCTCGCGCAAGCTGCCGATACGGGGTTTTCCATTGCCGCTGCGCCAGGTTGAGGGCTTCCTACGTTCGTTGTTCGAACTGACGGGTCTCGTGCTTGATGTTCCCGATCACACCACGCTCTCGCGTCGGGGCAAGAGCCTGAAGGTGCCACTGCGGGTCCCGAAGAAGCTAGGGAGGATCGACCTGGTGATCGACAGCAGCGGTCTCTCGATCTTCGGCGAAGGTGAGTGGGCTGCGGCTAAACCCGGCGGAAGGGGTGTTCGCGGCTGGAAGAAGCTGCACCTTGGTGTCGACGGTGATGGCGTGATCGTCGGCCAAGTGCTGACAGATGCGAACGTAGATGACGGCAACGTGGGCATGGATCTTGTGGGGAGCGTGCCTGGTAACGTTCGCACGGTCATCGGCGACGGTGCCGACGATAGTCGTGCGTTGTACGACGCAGCTTCGAGTCGGGGCGCGTAGGTCGTCGTGCCGCCGGTCAAGACAGCGCAGATCGGAGGTCACGGAAGTCGCTGGCGAGATCGAGTCATTCGACGCATTCGCAAAGTAGGGCGAAGGCAATGGCGGAAGGAGTCTGGCTACCATCAGCAGGCGCGTGCCGAGAACACGTTCTTTCGTTACGAGAGCATCCTTGGCAATCGCCTGCATGCGCGTGATGCAGATGCGCAGGTGGTTGAGGCTCGGCTCGCGTGCAACATCCTCAACCGAATGACGGAACTTGGAATGCCGGCTTCGTGCCCGGTCAAGATGTGACTCGAGGCGTTTGCGGGATTGATCTGCTGTGAGTTGGATTCATGCGCCAACGCCACGGGTCAGGCTCATCCAGTGAGCCCATCGCGCAGCTCTACTGATGCTCGAGTCGAATCACGGGAGCAATGTGCACCGACGCCTTCCCGGTAAGTGAGCTTGAGTGCCCTTCAATCGACGCCATGTCGAGGGTCGGGATTGACGCGGCAATGGTCCATTCCAGTGCGTTGCTCGTTGCTTGCTGCGACCAGTCGAACCACTGGGTCGTGAGTGTCAGTCCTTGGGCGCCGGGGATGTTCGGGATCTTGATGCTGAGGTCTGCGCGGCCACCATTGAGCGCGTAGGCTGGGTTGGGGCCTGGGTCGAACCACGCTGGGACGAGGATGTCGATTGGGAAGATGCGAAGGTCGCATGCGCCCGGTGGCGTCAACCCGAGCGTGGTGAGCGGAATCGGTGGGCTCTGAGGGCCAATCGCGGCGATTGCTAAGCCGTTCGGGGTGCCGTGGGCGATCATGTGCGCATGTCCGCCCACAACCAGGCTGTGACGTTCGATCGCGCTCCAGTCACCTTGGGTCCCGCCAACCCCGCCGCAACCACCAGTTAGGTTCGTGACGGTTCCGGGATGGTGTTCGAACGTCGCGTCAGCTGCCCACCACTGTAGCTCTTCTCCGTTAACTGGATGGCCCACGATATCGATGCAAAGTGTGCCCCCGGTGTATGTGAAGATCGAGGAAACTGGAATGCGGACTTTGTTGTCTGAGCTCCAGTTGATTGTTGGTCCGACATTCGCAGGGGAGTCGTCGACAGTGACTTGGCCAAAGAATGCGAGGGTCGGGTTTGGGCCCGCGTTGTTGCTAAAGATGTTGGAGCAGTCGAGGGGCCCGTGAGGCGC
>JBNMNW010000080.1:0-20026 GCA_051278165.1 Planctomycetota bacterium
ACCTTCCCCAGGACTTGGGCACTTCGTCGAGTGCGACGAACGCGGCCGATTCATTCCTTGCTGATGTGAAACCCACATCAGCTCACATCAGGAGCTGAGTCGTGCAGAAGAAGTCCAAGTCGAAAGTCCCCTCGATCGTGCACCACAAGGCGCGGAACGCCGACGTCGTGTTCTTGCGATGCGCCGACGGCAAGCGGCGGCAGATCTACCTCGGCCCCCACGGCAGCGAGCAGGCCCGTCAGCGCTACCACGAGGTCTTCGCCTCACACCTAGATGGCGAAGAGCCCGAACCGGCGAAGCGGAGCAGCCAACCGAAGCAGGCCCCAAGCGTCTGAAGTATTGACTCTCCCGGCACGATCGCCTTGCCGTATCGGGCCACGCCCGGCCCATTACCAAGGGACGTTCGGCATCGGCCTACTGCTCGCAGTCGGACCTACCGCTACCCGAAGCTGGCAACCTGACAGGCCACGACCATGGCCAGCGCAGCTCCGCCCGCTACCATATTGCGCATGACGGGACGGGACCGCGGCCTATACGAGACCCTGATCACTGAGGCGGTCGAAGCGAGCCTCAATCAACTTGGCGCGCAGCTGCGCGCGCGCTGCGATGACTTCCGAGTCGCAGAGGCCGCAGACCGCACCGCGATGCACGTCGGCGCCATCGTCCGGCGTGCCGTGGCGGCGATGCCGGAACGCGAACGAATCGAATCTAGCATCCAGCTTGCCCAAGCCCTGGTGCGGCAGATCGACGAGTTGGTGCAGGGTTGTGAAGTCGCAACCGACGCGCCGATCGCGCCCGGCAGCGTGCTGCGCGCAATCGCAACGTTGCAACCGGACGGCACACCCGAGTCCATCCGCGAACCACTGATCCCGCTTCTCGACACGGCCTTGCTCACGAACGCCCCCGGCGAGCCGCGTGTCGGCAACCAACTGCTCGCCGAGATCCACTCCGCGGACCGCATCGATGTGGTCATGGCGTTCATCCGTAGGTCGGGGATCCGCCCCTTGCTGGATGCGCTGCGGAGCCACTGCGAACACGGCAGAACACTGCGCGTGCTCACGACGACTTACACTGGGTCCACGGAACTGGCCGCCCTCGAGGCGTTGCGCGATGCGGGTGCAACGGTGCGCGTGTCGTATGACACCAGCACCACTCGCCTACATGCCAAGGCATGGCTGTTTCACCGTCGGTCCGGGTTCTCGACGGCCTACATCGGCTCGTCCAACCTGACCCACTCAGCACAGGTTTCTGGCCTCGAGTGGAACGTCCGAGTCTCTGGTGCACGCAATCCAGACGTAGTCGAGAAGGTTAGCGCGGTGTTCGAGACCTACTGGAACGGCGACGACTTCGTGCCCTTCATGAGTGAGGAGTTTGCCGAACGAACCGAGACCTCGACCAAGGCCGGGCCGACGTTCTTTCTTAGTCCGATCGAACTGCGACCGTACCCGTTTCAGGAGCGGCTGATCGAGCAGATCGAGGTCTCCCGCGAACGGGGCCACCACCGGAACCTTCTCGTCGCGGCAACCGGCACCGGGAAAACTGTGATGGCGGCCATCGACTATGCAAGGCTCAGCACAACTCTGCCGCGATCGCGCCTGCTCTTCGTCGCACACCGCGAGGAGATCCTGAAACAGAGCCTAGCAACGTTCCGTCATGCCGTGCGTGACCATGCGTTCGGCGAGCTGTGGGTGGCTGGTCGCAAACCGACCGAGTTCGACAACGTATTTGCTTCGATCCAGAGCCTGCATGCCTCTGGTCTCGAGAACTTGGATCCGCGCCACTTCGACGTGGTCATCATCGACGAGTTTCACCACGCGGCCGCACCGACTTACCGGGCACTGCTCGACCATGTGCAGCCTGTGGAGCTTCTGGGGCTGACCGCCACGCCGGAGCGAAGCGACAACCTACAGATACTCCATTGGTTCGATGATCGCATCGCCGCCGAACTACGACTGTGGGATGCCATCGATCAACAGCGCCTATCTCCCTTCGCCTACTATGGGATCCACGACGGGCTCGATCTGCGTGAGATCCCGTGGAAGCGCGGGCGTGGATACGACACCGCGGCGCTATCCAACCTCGTGACTGCGAACGACGTCTGGGCCAATGTCGTCATCTCGCAGCTCGACAAATACGTCGACGACCCGAGACGCATGCGTGCACTGGGATTCTGTGTGAGCGTGGAGCACGCGCGCTACATGGCTCACGTCTTCAACCAAGCCGGAATCCAAGCAGTTGCCGTCTGGGCCGATAGCCCCAAGACGGAACGTGAAGCGGCGCTCAAGGACCTCAAAGCGCGCAATCTGAATGCCGTGTTCTCGGTCGACCTCTTCAACGAGGGCGTCGACGTACCGGACGTCGATACGCTCTTGTTCCTAAGGCCCACAGACAGCCCAACCTTGTTCCTGCAACAGCTCGGCCGTGGCTTGAGGCGTAGCCACGGCAAGACCGCATGCACCGTGCTCGACTTTGTTGGGCACCACCGTAGAGAGTTCCGATTCGACCGCCGCTTCCGGGCGCTGCTCGGTGGGACCCGCAAGGACCTTCAGGACCAAGTCCAACGGGGCTTCCCGTTCTTGCCAGCCGGATGCCACATGGAACTCGATCGGGTCGCGGCTGATCTGGTACTGCAGAACATCAGGGAGTCGATTCCATCACGTTGGGCCGCGAAGACCGATGAGCTGCGCATACTGGCGAACACCACAGGCGAGCCCGTCAGTCTACAGCTCTACTTGCAGCATTCCGGACTCGAGCTCGAAGACCTCTACGCGGGTAACAAGTCATGGTCGGATCTCCGCGAGGCGGCCGGGCTACCCGTTAAGGCCGCGGGCACCGAGGAAGTCACGCTGCGACGCGCCTGTGGCCGACTATTGCACGTCGACGACATGTTGCGCATCAACACGTACCGACGGTTCCTTCGGAGGAACGTGCCCCCCGCACTTGCAGGACTAGCCGCGACCGATGCGCGACTATTGCGCATGCTAGTGGGCACGGTCACCGACAAAGCCGTGTCCAAAACCACCAACCTCGCAGCAGGCTGTGAACTGCTTTGGGATCACCCGCAGGTGCGCGCCGAAATCCTTGAGCTGCTGGATGTGCTCGCCGAGCGCGTTGACCACCTTCATCACGACCTCTCCACCCATCCTGATGCGCCGCTGCGCGTGCACGGTCGCTACTCGCGCATCGAGATCTTGGCAGCCTTCGGGGTCGGCGAAGGAGCGAAGGTCGCCCCGTGGCAGACTGGAGTCTACTGGGCTGATGACGCAGGCGCAGACCTGCTGGCCTTCACCCTGGACAAGACGAGTGGCCAGTTCTCACCGACCACGCGCTATCGCGACTACGCAATCAGCCGTGAGCTCATCCACTGGGAAAGTCAGTCGGCCACCCGAGCCGACGGCAAGACCGGGCGCCGGTACCAGACACACGTCGAACTCGGTACCTCGGTGATGATGTTCGCGCGCCTCCGGACAAGCGACCGAGCGTTTTGGTTCCTCGGCCCGGCAGTCTACCAAAGCCACCAGTCGGAGCTGCCAATGGCTGTGACATGGAAGCTGGAGTTTGCGCTGCCAGCCGACCTCTTTGCGGCCTTCGCGGCGGCGGTTGCGTAGCACGGCAATCCACAAGGACCTAGGCTACACACACCGACGGGAGCGGCTCGACCATCGTGTTGCTACGCGCACATATGCGTATGGGCACGTGGACTAGTGGGTTTGGTCGAGATCCAGTGCTCACGCAATCAGCGCCAACACACAAAGCGCGAAGCAAGCGCCATGCCAGTAGCACCGATCGGCTGGCGGAGATGGGTCGATTCGCAGATTCATCCTCCCTGCACAGCCTTTGCACACGTGGCCCGCGCCCATCCCGTTCGCTGGGCTGCTTCACGACACAACCAACAACCCAGGTTCATCATGCACGTCCACGAACTCATGACTTCCCCGGCGGCCACGAGCCGATCAAACGACACGCTCGAAACTGCCGCGTGCCTGCTATGGGAGAACAACTGCGGCTTCCTCCCCGTGGTCGACGGACAGGGACAACTAGGCGCCATCATCACGGACCGCGACATCTGCATGGGCGCTTACACGAAGAGCGCTCGACTTGCCGACTTGATGGTCGCGGACTCGATGTCGCAGCACCTGGTTACTTGTCAGCACGACGAATCGGTGGTGGCTGCGGCAAAGACCATGGCCAAACACCAGGTGCGGCGCCTACCGGTCGTCGACACGGACGGCAAACTATGCGGCGTGATCTCTCTCAGCGACCTGGCAACTAAGGTCAAGAATGACGCCGCCATCGGCCGCGAGACCCTAAAGGCGCTCACGGCTGTCTCACACCAACAGCCGCTACTCGGCGTCGTGGTTGCCCCCACGAGAGTGGGAGTCACAAAGGAAGTTCGAGTCGGGGCGAGGCCGTGACTAATGCGGCAGATGGACGCGCGCAGTTCCATCAAGTCCCGATCACGCCTCGATGATCGAGCCAACGAAAGAGTAGACGACTTCCCTAACCCGGAACGAAGAGGGCGAGATCGTCCCGCCCTGCAGCGCCGCAATGCAGCTCGCGGCGGGCGTCAGTTCGAATCCAGGCAAGCGCTGCGTGAACTCTCGATGATGCAGCCAGTGGTCTGCCGCGCTAACAGCCTTGAGCGGCGGTTGCGAACACGGGGATCACTCGAGTCAAGCCACACGCCTTGCCAAGCGCTTCGCGCATCTCAGCAACAATGAGCTAGACCTCCTGGTCCTGCCCCCTCGCCAGCGCATCATCCACGAGAACACAACCACTACGCATTGCGGAAAGTTGGTTTCTGAGGCCGTTCATGGCATCCTCGAGGGTCAGCGGGGTAGCGCACTGCTTGCGTTCTTGGATGATCATTTTGCACTCCGCGCGTTACCCGCCAGAGTTTCTCGCACTGTCGCAACCAGTTCCTGCTGCTCGAACGGCTTCTGGAGGATCCGTATGCCCGACTGGATTCCCTCTTGCTCGCTAAGGGCTTCTTCGCTGTAGCCCGACATGAACAGCACCCGAGTTTCGGGCCGGCATGCCAGCACGCGCATGGCGAGTTCCCAACCGTTGATGTCCGGCAGCACGACGTCCGAGAGCAGCAAGTCGATCGTCAGCTGCTTGCTCGCTAGCAGCTCCAGCGCCTTTCGCGAAGTGCCGACTGCAAAGACCTGGTAGCCACGGTGCGTCAGCTGAAGCTTGACCGCCGATCGCAGCAGCACCTCGTCTTCCACCAGGAGGATGGTGCCTTGGTCGCGTTGCTTTGTTGCCGTAGCAGTCGTCGATGGTGCAATCTGCAAACGCGCCGGTTCGACTTTGGGGAAGTAGAGCCTAAGCGTCGTCCCCGACTCGGCCCCGCTTGCCACTTCGATGCACCCACCGAAGCCTCGGACGAGATGTGACACCGTGGCCAAGCCGAGCCCGGTGCCTTCGCCTTCAGGCTTGGTCGTAAAGAACGGCTCCAAGCTTCTTGATCTGGTTCTCTCGCCCATTCCGCAGCCGTCATCAACGACCTCGAGCAACACATGTTGGCCAGGTGTGAGGCCGCCGACGGCTGTGGTTTCATCAAGGACTACAATCGACACGCGGAGCTCCAGCTTCCCCCCCATGGGCATCGCGT
This sequence comes from Planctomycetota bacterium, assembly GCA_051278165.1. Taxonomy (GTDB): domain Bacteria; phylum Planctomycetota; class UBA1135; order UBA1135; family UBA2386. The sequence goes on from JBNMNW010000080.1 coordinate 5,618, forward strand.
CGCGGGCGTTGGTGGCGAGGTTCACCACGATCCGTTCCAACGCGCCGGCGTCGGCCTCGATGAATGCTTCTGTGACAGTGCTCGCCAGCGACAGTTCGATGTCACTGCCGAGAATCGCAGGCAGGACTTCGGCAACGGCAGTCAAGCCATTCACCAAGTCGACATGTTCCTTGGGGGGCTCACGACGAGAGAAGTCGAGGATGCGCTGAGTCATGGACGCCCCATTCAGCGCTCTCTGTTGCATCGCGGCCAACAGTCGAATCGCGGCAGCAGGCCGTCCTACGCCTTGCTCTTGCAGCATCCCAGACACGACTTCGCAGGAACTCACCAGGACCGCGAGCAGGCCGTTGAAGTCGTGGGCGAATCCGGCTGCAAGAAACCCGAGAGTCTCCATCTGCCCCGACTGGGGCACAGACGGCTCTGGACAAACAGGCTCGAAGCTAAGTCGAAGCAGCTCCTTAAGGGTGTGCTCGTCAGCCTCACCTGGCGCTTCATACCAGTAGTAGGCCTCCGAGATGGTCGCGTGAAACGACGCCTGCTCCGCTCGTCCCTCATGGACCCAACCAGGTTGTCCGATCATACGACTACACCAAGGTTTGGCGTGTAGAGCCGGGCTTCCCGCGTGAATGGTCTCTTCAAACAGCCGAAAGCCCCACCCCCTATCGATGCCGCGGCGGTGCCTTCGGAACTTCCCGCGAGCGAGCGCGGCTGCCTGGTCACGACCATTCGATCGTCGCCGAGCTTCAGCTCTTTAGCACGCGACGTGGTGATTGAGAACCGACGACGGAAGTAACCGTCGTAGGCCACCAGCATGGGCACCAGGAGGAACAGGAAGCCGAGTCGTTGCATGGCAATTGTGATGTCGCAGGCGAAGGAGCCGCGGCGAAGGAAGGTCAGAAGCCGTGGGGAATATGGCCAAGCAGAGCGAGCACGATCAGAAGTACGAGGCCCATCGGTTTGCATCCTTGCAAAAGGCACGTGCCGCACCACGGACCGCGGACTTATAGTTTCCCGACTTGCGCACTCGCGAAGATGCGAATGGTGGCACAGCCGATCTACTAAGTATTCCTATGCGAACGCAATGAGCCTGGGCTGAGATCCGTGTGAAACCGTTTTCACGTCGTGTTCACCCTGAACTCAAGGCGCGGCCCTACATATCTACATCGCGCAATCGCGGGGTAGCGACCGGCAGACCAAGTTCGGTCCGAGACGGATCCTCCTACATGACGTGTTCGCCGGTTCTACTGCCCCCAACTGGCCCCCGCACCAGTGGCATCTCACGAGCAATCGCTCTGGTGCTCGCTGTCGCTGCAACGGCGGTGTTGCTGGGTCGTCTGCTGCGCGCCGATTGGTTGCACAGCCCGTTCGGTGGCAGCGCGTCGCTGGACTTCCACAGCGCAACGGGGTTCTTCGTGCTCAGCGTCGCGCTCTGGCGCATGCCGCGCCGCGATCGCAGCGCGTGGTTTGCCTATGTCTTGCTCGCACTCTGGGGAGGCTTCAACCTACTGCTGCAAGTCGCCAACTGGGATCCGGGCCTCGACCGACTCATTGCCGAGGCGCTCCATCGAGGTCCTGGAACCGCGATGCCGGCGCGCATGTCGTCGCCGACGGCACTGTGCTTTCTGTTGCTCGGCCTCGGCGGCAGCCTGTCCTTTCGTGGCCGGGGATCGCTGGTGGTTCTCGGCCACAGCGCCGTATTCGTGACCACCGTGATCGCGCTAGCTTGCCTTTCGGGGAACGTGCATCTGGCGAATCCCAACTCCTGGCTGGAGCGCCACATGGTGATGAAGTTGCACACGGGGCTCGGCTTCTGCATAGGCGCGCTCGGAATGTTGCTGTCGCGACGCGACCACGGCCTCGGGCGGCTGCTGAGCTTGCCAACGCCCGCCGGCGACATGCTGCGCTCTGCGTTACCAGCGGCCGTCATCACGCCACTGCTGATCGCATGGATCATGCTGCTGGGCGCCGACGAGAACTGGTATTCGACGACGTTCGCGACCAGCGTGACCGCGGTGCTCACTGCGGCGATCATGGTGTTGGTTCTCATGGCCGTGTCGGCTCGGGCTCGCAAAACGGAGTCGACCCTGATGTTAAGAGACCGCGCTTTGGAGAGCAGCCAGCTCGCGGTGTTGATCGTCGACGCCCGACTCCCTGATCTGCCCATCGTCGAAGCGAACGCCGCCTTCGAGAGCATCACTGGATTCACATTCGCGGAGGTCGCAGGTCAAAACTGCCGCTTCCTCAACGCAAAGGCTCGCGACCAAGAAGGCCTCGAGACCGTTCGTAAGGCGCTGCGTGACCATCGGTCGTGCGAAGTCGTGCTGCTAAACCACAAGAAGGACGGAACGCCGTTCTGGAATCGGCTGGCGATCTCGCCCATTCGCGACGCATTCGGTGATCTCACGCACTTCGTCGGCGTCATTCGCGACGTCTCTCCGGATATCGCCCGCCAACAAGAACGCGAGCACCTGTTGGCGACGACCAAGAGCGCGCAGCAAGAGGCCGAGTTGGCGCTCGGCACGCGGGATGAGTTTCTGGGTATGGTCTCCCACGAGCTACGTTCGCCACTGCACAGTGCCCGGCTTTGGGCTTCGTTGTTGATCGATGGAGCATCGCAGATCGCTCCCTCCGAAGTCGCCGCCCACCTGATCAAGAGCATCGATGCGCAGACCCGGTTGGTAACTGATCTGATCGACATCTCCCGGGCCGCCAGCGAAGGCCTCGATCTCTCGCTCACCGTTCAAGATCTTCGACCCCTGGTCGCAACGACGCTCGAACATCTCGCACCGCTGGCAGACGCGAAGAGAGTGACCATCATCGCGAAGGTGCCGGATGTCGAAGTCACGGCTAGGATCGACCCGGATCGCTTCACCCAGATCGTACGCAACCTCGTCGAGAATGCGGTCAAGTTCACCCCTACCGAAGGCACGGTTCGGGTAATGCTCGCCAGCACCGACGAAAGCGCCATCATGCATGTTGAGGACACCGGTTGCGGTATCAACAAGGGCGACCTACCCCACGTCTTCGGAAAGTCCTGGCAGTCGAGCGAGGGCAAGGGTCGCCGCCCGGGCCTGGGCCTCGGCCTGACCATCGTCAAGCATTTGGTGGAGAAGCACGGCGGCACAATCGAGGTCCGATCCAATGGCACCAATCGCGGCACGATGTTCCTCGTCGAACTGCCACTTGCCAGGCAGGAGTCCGTTGCCGCTGCCAAGGCCCCGCGACCACTGCCCGCGAGCGGGGCCGTACGACGGGCAATGGTCGTCGATGACGACGAGAGTGCCCGCGTGGCGCTCGCGAATATCCTGGCCGGCCACGGCTGGTTAGTGGACTCGGCCGGCTCGGCGGAACAAGCGTTGACCCTGTTCGGCGAACACACTTACACGCTGCTCGTCAGCGACATCATGCTGCCCCATGCCTCCGGGCTACAACTGGTCCAGCAACTCCGGGATAGACCGTCCCTGCTGGACCAACCGACGGCCATCGCAGTAAGTGGTCAGGACAGTTCTAGAGATCGGCGCCACGCTCTCGACGCTGGCTTCGATGCGTTCTTGCCCAAGCCCGTCGTATCCGAGAGCCTGCTCGCGTTGATCGCCGCCATCACCTCACCGCTCGATTAGCCGCTCAAGCTGAAGCTGGCAGGGCCGCTATCTGGTGCCGTTCTCTGCGCTCAGGCTAGCCAAGAAGCTCGATGCAACGGTGCTCGTCGTCGACAAGACTGCTAAGGAGATGGCTGCGTGCGTCAAATACACCAAGCCCAAGAACGGCATCATCGATGAGAAAACGGCCGCGAGCTGCTGTGAAAGCATGCGCGCAAAGGCGACGATCGGTAGCGAAGACAACCAGTAATCCGCTGCAGGGATTGAGGGCGACGGCGCCCTCAGGTCGCTGCGCCGGCACTAGCGCCGTAAACCTGCAATCGCGTGTAAAGCGTCTTCAGGCTGATCCCCAACACTTTGGCGGCCTCGCGCTTGTCACCATCGAGGTCCACCAACGTGGCCTCGATCAACAGCTTCTCGGCAGCCGAGATCGACATACCCAACGCGACGCCAAGAACCGGCGGCACAGCGGCCACGGTCGCATCTATCGCCACCGCTGCCTTATCCACGATCGGCAGCGGCAAGTGTGCTACCAAGATCTCATCACCGGCCGCCATGACATAGGCTCGCCGTACGACGTTGGCCAGTTCACGCACATTGCCAGGCCACGTGTGTACATCCATTCGCAGCAAGGTCTCTGCCGCGAACTGCTTGCTGCTATCGTACTCACGATTCACTCGATCGAGAAACTCCAGCGCCAGCAACCGGAGATCCCCCTGGCGGTCCTTGAGGGACGGCAAGTCGATAGGAAAAACGAACAAGCGATACATGAGGTCTTCGCGCAGCTTGCCGCTGGCGACCGCCTCCTTGGGTTCCCGATTGGTTGCGACCAGGATACGAACATCGACGGCCACCGACTTGCTACCCCCGACCCGCGTCACCTCGCGCGTCTCCAAGACCCGCAACAACTTGACCTGGAGGTCGATCGGCATCTCGGTGATCTCGTCCAAGAAGAGCGTGCCGCCCTCGGCCTGCTCGAACACACCGATTCGTTTCTTGTCGGCACCGGTGAATGCACCGCGCTCGTGGCCGAAGAATTCCGATTCGACTAGACCCTCCGCGATCGCCCCACAATTGACCGCCACGAAGGGGCCACTCTTGCGATGGCTGAGGGCATGGATCGTCGCTGCCGTCACTTCCTTGCCGGTTCCCGTCGGCCCCGTGATGAACACCGTTTCATCCGTGGGCGCGACCCGCTCGATGCAGTCGTAGACTTCCTGCATTGCCGCCGAGCCGCCCACTAGCGAACCGAACCGGCCCATACTCTTGAGCTGACCTCGCAGGTCCTGAACTTCGGCACGCAGACGTCGCCGCCGACGCACGTTCTCGACGATGGCGGTAAGCCGCGGTATGTCGGCCGGTTTGGGCAAGAAGTCGCTAGCACCCGACCGCATGGCTCCAACCGCGTCCTGGATCGTCGTCTGGCCTGAGATCATGACGACATCGACACCCACTGGCACAAGATTCTCGAGGAGCTCCTGGCTGCTGCCATCGGGCAGGTTGAGGTCTAGCAACGCCAGATCCGGCAGCCGTTCGGTGATGAGCTTCCGCGCTTCGGCCAAGGTACCTGCCTCGCGCACTTCGAGTTTTTGGTTCTGCAGCCACGCCTTCAGTGCGGCCCGCGACTCCGCATCGTCTTCCAAGATCAAGACGTCAATGCGATCGCTCGAACCTGGCCGCGTCGGCGCGACTGCAGAGGAGTCGGTTTGCGGGGCTTTTGGCATTGTAGCAGTGAGGTAGACGTTACCCGTTCGCGATGGCAAACCTCGCCACTCACCGCGCGTTCTTCCAAGGGATTGCAGATCCTTTCGCGCACAGACGATGGATTCGCTGAGAACGCAGGATGATGACGCGGCCAGCAAGAACGCGACGTTGCGCGACGCCGCCGGCGAGGCGATCTGGGCATCGAGCTGATGGTGGCTACACCTGCCGAAGGCATGAAGTTTCCTTCACGCAGATTTCAGGCCCACTTCAGTGGCGTCTGCGAACATTGCATCAGAAGCGGCAACAGATGGCGCTCCGGATGTTCGACCCATGACCTCGAAACCTGATTCCCCCGGCATAATCGTAACTGGCACGCTCCCCAACGGGACGCTGGCGCTCGTTGCCACTAGCAACTTGGTAAGCGCCGGTCGTGAGCCAGGACAGGTCAACGTCGTCCACGACCGCACGCCGTGCCATCACGAGTTTCTGGAAGAACGAACAAACGACGCGAAGGATTCGATCCACGAAGAGCCAGAGTTCCAAGTCGGTGAGGGTAAGTGCCCCGGCAACGTGACCAATGACAACGCGAATGGTCCAATGCTGGTCGGTGTATTCGCGATGCACCCTGCCGATATCGTCGAACTCATGATCCTCGCGCCGCCCTCGCGGCACGTTCCTTGCCGTTCACGGTTGCGTTGCGAGTGAATGCTCGCAACGAGCTTCGAGAGCCCGCGATCTCAGCCACGGCTCCCGTCATCACGTCCTTGCATCCAGCTACCCAGCGCGCCACTTATGCCATCCAAACCATTTCACTCCGACATCTCGACCCTGCGCAAACAAGCGCGCATGCACACCCAACAGGGAGCAGTGACACCGGGCTACGCCGCCGATCGCGACACCGTCGTCGATCTACTCAACGCCGCCTTGGCGACCGAGCTGGTTTGCATGCTGCGATACAAGAGGCATCACTTCATGGCACAGGGTATCAATGCCAAGGGCATCGCCGCTGAGTTCCTGGAACATGCCAATCAGGAGCAGGGGCATGCGGACCTGATCGCCGCGCGCATTGTGCAATTGGGCGGCGCCCCAGACTTCTCGCCCGAAGGGTTAGTGACCCGCAGCCACGCGGAATACGTGGAAGGCGAGAGTCTGGAAGAAATGATCGAAGAGAACCTGGTCGCCGAACGGATCGCAATCGACAGCTACGGAGCCATGATCCGCTACCTCAACCACGACGATCCAACCACGCGACGCATGCTTGAGGCAATCCTGGCCACCGAGGAAGCACACGCCGACGAACTCGCGACGCTGCAAAGCGACCTGATGCCGGTCAGAAGATAAGCGAGCGCCGAACGATTCGGCACGACAGCGCTCACACGGCCTCGCCTACCGGCCATGCGACGGCCCGTCAACGCAATGAGCTGCACCGACGAGCCATGAGCTCGACCGGGCGATGGCAGAACCCGCTGTCGCCGCGGCTCAAGATTGATCGGCCGATGTGCGCGCGCAGGCAGCCTTCCGGAAGTGCGACGGGCGAGCGGCCCGACGGTCTATTGTCGGTCAGGCGTAGTTTCTGCACCAGTGGCTGCACGATCTGGGAGAGTCAGCTGGTTGACGACCCATACGGCGCCCGCGTCATAGGCGTTCTTTACAGCAGCCTGCCGTTCCACGTCGCTGGCGACCGTTCCGCTGATGGTCACAACACCTGCGTCCACGCTCATGACGACATCACCGGAGTTGACGAACGGACTCCACCAAAGTTCTTCTCCGAGGCGGCGTTCGATCTCGTCGTCGCTGTCGAGCGAGCGCCACGGCTCGTGCCGATACCAACCAAACGACTGCATGGAGGACTCGTCGACATGCGGGTCGAAAGCGATGAATCGTTGGTCACGCACCGCGATCAGATTCTTGACTTCGACGACTCCGGCAACACGTGCCGCGACATCGTCGGCGTACACGCGCTCGAAGTTCGAATCGACGCGCCCGAACAATCGGGCGACACCGTCGCTGACGGTTACGCCGACATCACCCCGATCGAAGTACCAATGGCGATCGAGGGCCGCCTTGACGGACTGGGCAATAGTCTGTGAACTCAGCTCCACAGCCGGCTTGACGCGCAGACGGTTAACCACTCGTGAGACGCCGACTGTTTTACGCGCGTCCTCGCCGGCCGCGCGGCGCGCCTTCAGGTTGTCGACGTTGCCGCGCAACGTCACCACACCCTGGTCGACGTCTACCGTGGTATCGAATCCAGAGACGCGAGGGTCAACGCTGAGAGCAGCGCCCAGCGCGGTGCGAACTTGCTCGTTGGACCGGACCGCGTATTTGGATCTACGCATCATGGAGTCGCGTTCCCATTTGTCTACCTGCAGATCCTCGACTGCTACGTCGCGTACGCCTTCGATCATCGCCAGAGACCGCGCCCGATATCGCTCGGAGGCGCTCCCAACAGTGCCGAACAGGCGAACGTGCCCGTCCGTGCATTGGACAACGATCAGGCCATCGTCGACTAGAATGTTCCACCGCAGCCTGGCAGCAATCTCCTTCTCGATCTCGTCGTCCTTGCGGACGGCGCGGTGATCGACATCGATCTGGTTGTCAATTGATGAGACTCCCGCGACACCGGCCACGACGGTCGCGCACAGATGACGTTCCGCCCAGGACTGCACCGTGCCAGCGAGGAGCGCTGCACCTTGCTCGTCGGTAGAGACGCGGACTTCGTGCGCATCCGTGGCAGGATCGGTCGTCAGTGCAGCCGTTATCGACGCCTTCAACTCGGCCGCGGACATGTCGCGTGGACGCTTGACTTGGAGAAGGTGCACGACCGCCCGCACGCCCCGAACCGTGCGTGCAATCGCTGCAGCACGATCTGATGCGAGCAGATTGTCGACCTTGCCCGACAACGTGGCGATGCCAGCTGCTACCTCGATGTCAATGGAGTGTGCTGGCACGGCACGGTCGAGAGTCAATTCGTCCTCGATGGCTTCGGCAATCCGGCTGTCTAGCGGTTGTTTATCTTGGGCAGGCAGGCGTACGCAGGCGCCGGACAACACCGGGAGCACAGCGGTTGCAAGGAATGCGAGCAGAGCGGAAAGAGTAGGAGTGTTCATAAGTCTCAAGTCCCTTCTTGGGTGGCAAGTACATCCGGACGGCCGGGTGCTCACCGGCTAGCGATGGGCAGCATGCCCGCTGAGACGTAGCCGGCTAGTCCAGCTGCGAAGTGGCGTACGTCCTTGTGTCCGGCCCCGGCCAGCGCCCGCGCGGCACGCGCGACGTCTTCTGGGGTGGCGTCGAAGCCATAGACCACGATTCGCGATTTCTTGTGCTGCGTGGCCAACGCTACAACTCGCTCATCGAAGCCGGGCGCGTTCGCCGGCGCGTTGACCGCACCTGGAATGTGCTGACCGCGGAATACGTCCGGCAACGACAAGTCGATCAGCAAGGTGTTGTTTCCTCTATCGAACGAAGCGAGCAGTGAGTCTGTACTGATGTTCTTCATTGGTTCTCCTCGATGCGGCGTGCGAAACGCGCAGCGCCGACTGGGTGATCGTCACCGTTGTCGCCGGCGTGATTGTGGCCGGCCCTAGGTCGGTCACGCTGGCTTCGCCCGGCAATCGGCGTGAGCACTACAACAGGGCCGTAACCAACAATCCGATGGCGAACGCGCCGAAGACGATCAGGGCGAGCAACAACCAGTTTCGGGCCATGCGTGAGCCGCGGTCACTCTTGCATTGCGCGAGATCTTGTATGTCGTCGATTGGCATGCATGACACCATGCAAAGGCCGTGCCTTGCAAACCTGCCAAGCTCGTTACTGCTTCGCGCCGCTGCCGGTGTCGGGGTCGGCCCCGAGCGCAGCTAGAGCGCGATGAACGTCGGCCAAATACGGCTCACTCGTCTTGGACGAGGTCATGCCCTCTTCCAATGCGACCGCCATTTCGCGCAAGTCGTACGCGATGTCGCTCAACTTCTCGATCTTTTGCACTCGAGTCAGGTTCGTGGATTGCGCGATTTCGTCGGCACTATTGATTCGCCCATGCTTCATGCCATTTGACTCGCAAGCGCTGTACCGGTGACTGTCAACAATCGGTGACGCATGCTGGCGCCTGAGTTTGCCTGCCTGCTGCGCCACGTCGATTTCACGGCGCCCGATCTCGAGCACGACCTTGCTCCCTGCGATTGTAGATTGTGCAATGACCGCGTCCCGCTCGTAACCACCGCTATACAGACGGCCAGGTTGGTCTTGCAAGGCATGCGGGAATTGCCGGTCTGCTTGGTCGGCATGGCGGCGCCTTTGGCACCTCAAGCGCACTCGCGCAAGCGGGCGCCGACAGCGCATGGGTATCGATGCCCAGGAACAACGGCCCGTAAATGTCCTGGCCTTGGCAGTAGTCGCAGGCCGCCTGCGTAATCGCGAGTATGTGCCAGTCGTTGAACGAGACGTCAATGGCCGAACTGCGATGACCGGAGGTGCCAAAGGCGACGCGCTGTGTCGGCACGTTCCGAGAAGTACGCCGCTCACGAGCTTGTCGACGTCGATGATTACGGATTTCGGCGCCGGCTTGCTGGCGAGCGGACTGATGCAGCTCATGCTTGAACTCCGGCCCCGGCGAGCGCGTGGCTCCGAGTGGGTGCCACGCCGAGGTCATTTTCATGTTAGGTCCTCGTAGGTGTTCGGGGACTTCCCGGACGGCGATTCATCCCAGAGCCGAAAGCCACCGAGGAACGCAGCCGAGTTGTTGACGCGCCGCGTCCGCGGCGGGAGTTTCTTGAGCCGTTCGGCTCGTCCGCCGCCAACCACGATCTCGTCCGGCAACAGGGCCGCGCTGAATCCCGCCACGACATCGTGCACCTTGCGGCGCCACTTCTTCTTGCCCAGGCGCTTGTAGCCGCGCTTGCCGAGCAGGTCTTCGTAGTCGTACCGTTTGCTGCGCCGCAGGTGGCCGAGTTCCATTGATAGCACACGCCCGTCAACAATCAGCGCGGACCCCAGGCCGGTGCCCAGGCCCAGGAACAGCATCTTGCCGCTCTGGTAGCTACCGAGCGCCTGCATTGCAGCATCGTTGACGATGCGAACCGATCGCTCGAAGGCGGCATCGAAGTCGAAACCGACCCAGCCTGGCGCCAAGTGGTGTGGCTCCAGCGCTGGTTTGCCCTGACGCACGACGCCGGGGTAGCCGATCGAGACCACGTCGAATTGCCAGTCGGAGACCATCTCGAGCACCTCTTCGACCATGCGCTGCGGCGTGAGCTTGGATCCGGAGGCAAACTTGCGCCGGGTCGTCTCGCCACTGAGCAGGCATTTGACGTGCGAACCGCCGACGTCGATCACCAAGATCTGCGGTCGCGATGTTTTAGGGGTAGTTGTCATGGTTTGGTTTTGGCGGCCATGGGGCGTTCGCCCTTCTCGCACGATTCACTGAGCTGGCACGGCGCCAGCGAAAGCAGCCGCGCGGTGTTGACCAGCGCCATGTGGCTGAGTGCCTGCGGGAAGTTGCCCTGCATGTGGCCAGTGCGTGGATCGAACTCCTCGGACAGCAGGCCCACGTCGTTGCGCAAGGCAATGAGGCGCTCAAACAGTGCCTCGGCCTCGGCGCGACGGCCGGTCACGACCATGCAGTCGGCAAGCCAAAAACTGCACGGCAGAAAGACGCCTTCGCCGGGCGGCAAACCGTCGACTGCTGTCGCGGTTTCGATCGGATAGCGCAGCACCAGGCCGTCAACCAGCAGCTCGCGTTCGATGGCTGCGATCGTGGCCAGCACGCGCGGATCGTCCGGCCGCAGAAAGCCCACCAATGGGATCAGCAACAGACTGGCGTCGAGTTCCGTGCTGCCGTAGCGCTGAACAAAGCTGTTGCGCCGCACATCAAAGCCGTCCTCGCAGACTTGCGCATGGATCTCGTCGCGGGTCTGACGCCAGACCTCGACCGGCCCCTTCAGATCATGTTGTTCCACGGCCTTGATCCCGCGGTCAAAGGCGACCCAGGCCATCACCTTGGAGTGGGTGAAATGGCATCGGGGCCCACGCACTTCCCAGATGCCTTCGTCTGGCTCGCGCCAATGACTGCCGAGAAAGGCCAGCAAAGCGCACTGCATCTTCCAGGCATGCTCTTGCGGCTCATGGCCGGCCGCGCGCGCCAAGTGCAAGGTATCCATGACTTCGCCGTAGACATCGAGCTGGAATTGTCCGGCCGCTGCGTTGCCGATTCGCACCGGTGCAGCCTGCTGATAGCCGGGTAGCCACGCGAGCTCGCTCTCCCCGAGCCGCCGCTCCCCGGTGACGCTGTACAGAATCTGCATGTCGGCCGGACTGCCCGCAACAGCGCGCAGCAACCAGTCATGCCAGGCCAGGGCCTCCTCGGTGTAGCCGGCCAGCAACAAGGCATTCAAGGTAAACGTCGCGTCGCGCAACCAGCAGTAGCGATAGTCCCAATTGCGCACGCCACCCGGCTGTTCGGGCAGTGAAGTGGTCGGTGCCGCGACGATGCCTCCGCTGGGCTGGTAGATGAGTGCCTTGAGAGTCAGCAGCGAACGCAGCACAGGTTCTCGCCAACGGTCCTTGAAGCTGCAACGTTGCGACCAGGCCAGCCAGTGGCGCTCGGTCTGCGCCAGCGCTTGTTCGGCGTCGATGTTTGGCTGCGCCGGCTCGTGCGACGGCCGGTAGTTGAGCACGAAGGGCACGCGTTCACCGGCGCCAATCTCGAAGTCGGCCTGCGAAGTCATGCGAACGCCGCACGTCTCAACCGGCGTGTGCAATTCGAGCGTGTCCGGCCCGGCGATCGCGAACAGTGCACCATCGTCGCGGCGCACCCACGGAACGACGCTGCCGTAGTCGAAGCGAATGACCAGTTCCATGTGCATGCGAACGCGACCGTGCAGGCCTTCGACGATGCGCAACACGTCCCGGCGCTCGTTCGACGGCGGCATGAAGTCGATCACGCGCACCGCTCCGGACTCGGTCTCGAAGTCGGTCTCAAGGATCATCGTGCCAGCTCGATAGCGGCGCCGCACCTCGCGCCACCCGTGCTCCGGCGCAAGCAACCAACGGCCGTGCTCGGGGCCGCCCAGCAGAGCCGCGAAGCATGCACCAGAGTCGAAGCGCGGCAGGCACAGCCAGTCGATCGAGCCGTCAAGTCCCACCAGCGCGGCGGTATGGCCATCGCCGATCAATGCGTAGTCTTCGATGGGCAGGGGCACGTTTCAAACCTCGAGTGTGGGATTGCGCCAACCGCCATCGGTGGCAATGAAATGGTCCGCAGCGGGCGCGCCCCAGGTGCCCGCCGCATCGCGCCAATCGGGATCGATCTTGTCCAGCAGATTTGGCGTGTGGGTCTGGTTGTTCATGCGAGAATCTCGCGGCGGGAATCGAGACCGATTGCCCGTTCGGTCTCCTCGGCGATCACGCGCTCCTCGTCGGTGCGCATGACGCGCACCGTGACGCGGCTGGTGGTCGCTGAGATCACCGCTTCGTTGGCTGTGTTGCGACGTTGGTCGAGTTCGATGCCGAGGCACTGCAACCCAGCGCACGTTCTGGCGCGCACAATGGGCGCGTTCTCACCAATGCCACCCGCGAACACCAGCGTGTCCACGCCACCAAGGGCCGCAGCGAACGCGCCGATCCACTTCTTGGATTGATAACAGAACAAGGCGACGGCTTGCCGCGCGCGCACGTCAGTGGCTTCGTGCTCGAGCAGATCGCGCATGTCCGAGCTGGTCTCCGACAGCCCGAGCAGACCCGACTCTTGGGTGACCATGCGCTGAAACTGGACGGCTGTCATGTGCTCAGTGCGGGCAAGGTAGTTCACGAGTCCGGGGTCGAGGTCGCCCGAGCGCGACCCCATGGGCAAACCCGAAGCGGGCGTGAACCCCATGCTGGTGTCGATGCTCTTGCCCGCCAGCACGGCGGCCATGCTGGCGCCACTGCCGAGGTGGGCGAGGATCACGCGACCGGTCTTTGCGGCTGGATCCCCGAGGTCGGTGAGCGCCTGCATCAAGTAGGCAAAGGACAAGCCGTGGAACCCGTAGCGTTCCACCCCCATTGCCTGGTAACGGCGCGGGATCGGCAGCATGCGAGCGACCTGAGGCATGGTCCGATGAAACGTCGTGTCAAAACACACGACCTGAGGCAGCTTGGGGTAACGCCGAGCAACGGCTTCGATCAGGTGGATCTCGAGCGGCATGTGCTCTGGATCGTCGAGTGCCACGCGCCGCAGTTCGTCGAGTAGCGCCGGCGTCACGAGTTCCGGGCCGTCGTGCTGCATGCCGCGAACGACACGATGGCCGATCGCCTTTACAGAGGCGAAGCACTGCTGCTGCTCAAGCCAGTCGACCAGCACGGTCGGTGCGGATTCTTGGTCGAAGGCGCTTGGGGTTGCTCGATCCAACGCGCCGGTCGCGTCCGTAAACTTCAGACTCGCGTTTTCCGAACCAGACCACTCGATGCTGCCGTGCAAGTGGCGCTCCAGCGAACTGCCGACTTGGAACTGCGCAAACTTGATGGTCGACGAGCCGGCGTTGATCGACAGGATGCTCGGCTCAGACGACGGCATCGTGACCTCCGTCGTCAGCCAATCCGAGCTCGGCCAGTTGTGATTGGGTAGAGCGCCAGTCCGAGTGCAGGAGGCCGCGAATCCCAAGCGTCGCGGCGACCTGCAAGTGCATCGCCGTGTTCTCGACGAACAACACCTGCGCTACGTCCGTCTGCGCGACGTCGAGGGCGAGCCGGAAGAACCGCACGTCGCTAAGCAGCACGCCCCCGATGTCGAGGAACAGGCAGGTGATGGCTGGGGAGCCCCGCTCAGACATCGACGTGCCTCAGGCGCAGCGCGTTGTGCTGGTCGAAGCCCCAGACAATGGTGACGTTGGTGATCATGACGGCTGCTCGGGCTTGATCTTGATGAGAGGGGTTGCGATGCGCTCGGGAGAGCCCGCACGGCTTGATGACGCTCTTTGTAGTGATGGGTACTGAGAGCCCGATGAACTCGGTGTGAACAGGAGTTCACGCGACGTGCAATGCGTCCTGCCATCGCCGGTGGTTGGCGAGATGAGGCGCCCGTCACCGCGATTTCATGCGGCTCTCATGCATCGTTCATAGCGTTCTGCAACCG
>JBNMNW010000081.1:0-20008 GCA_051278165.1 Planctomycetota bacterium
TCGAGTCGGGACGCGAAGGTCGTGGTGCCACCGGTCAAGACCGCGCAAATCGGAGGTCGCGGATGTCGAGCCAGAGATCGCGCGGTGCGACGCATTCGCAAAGTTGGTCGACGTCAGTGGCAGAAGGAGTCCGGCTACCACCAGCAGGCTCGCGCCGAGAACACGTTCATGCGCTACAAGAGAATCCTTGGTGATCGGCTGCATGCGCGTGACGCGGATGGGCAGTCGGTCGAGACTCGACTGGCATGCAACATCCTCAATCGAATGACCGAACTAGGAATGCCGGCTTCGCACGCAATCCGGATGTGAATTCGGGTTCTTGCGGCCACTGCCATGTCGGCTTTCGATTCACGCACCAACGCTCGCTGACGAGATGGTCGCTCACATCAGTGCAGTCGTTAAACGGCTCGAGGGCAGTGATCATTTTGCGCACCTAGGGTTCCATCCGGAGACCGCCGCGCGCTTTTTGCCGCGAGTGCCCGAAGCCGTGCGACGCATCAAAGACCCGCACGGCGAACGTGTTCGCTATGAGACGTTGCGCGAGTCCGCCAGTCACGCGCGCCAGCAAGCGACCAGCGCGCGATAACTCGCGGCCAAGGGTCTCGCGGATAAGGCCTCATCTGTCCGCACCACACCACAAGATTGAGGCAGGTTCGTTGCCGATCTGGTCGGCAAATGATCACAGCCCGCTGAGCCACGGAATCCCGCGGACATAGCCGATGATGTCCAGGCCCAGGCCGCTGGGTCGTGACGACTTCGGTTTCTGCTTCTTGGCGATCGCTCGATCGCTTGCCTCGATGACCTCGATCATGCCCTTGACCAGCTTCGGTAGTTGGTCGAGCAACTCGATCATTCCATGCCACGAAAGTCGGATGTTCCGGATGCTTAACTCGAGTTCCCTGAGAGGCTTCTTCAAGTCGTCGCGAATTTCGATGTAGGGCGTGGTCTTCGCACTGCCCAGCTTGAGCTGCGAACTAATCGAACTCATGCCGAAGTCAGGCCCCTTGGCGCACCACTTCTCGAACTCACTGTGCGACTTGCGACACCATTTGCGAGCGGCGACAGCCCATTTTTGAAGAGGTAGGAGGTCATCTAGGCCAGGCAGATCATCGCTGGCGCCGGTGTTGAACTGCGTCTGGAACTTGTGGATCTTCTTGATGCGGGCGATGTCGAGACCCGTTTGCGAGACTCGGTCGTAGCGCTTGGCTGCTGCGAGCCATTCCTTTGTGATCTTCTGAGCCTTTGTCTTGTTCTTGTTACTGAGGGTTGCGGTCACGGTTACTCCTGAGGTGCCAGTTGCGTAGGGCGAACTTGCCCATCGACGCACAGTCCATGTTCGCGGCACCGCTCCGGTGACGGCGTTTCTTGACTAGGTCGGCGGGGCAACGCTTGCTTGCGCGAGAATGTTGCCACAAATCAGTAGGGGCCGTCACTTCGCTGCGGGCGCCGGCATGGACCATGCGTCGCTCGAAGGCGGCACTGGCTAGGCGGGTGCCCTCGGGATCACTCTGGATTCCGCGCTAACCAAGCGGGTTCGGCCGCGCGCTTCGCTCCGAACTCGGCGTGAAGTTCGCTGGTCTTCCAAGCCAGGATGCTGTCCAGCTCCAATCGCACCCGCGCACGGACCTCGACGTCATCGGGCCCGCACCATCCGGCCGAACCCACGAATGGATCGTGAATTGCTGATTCGCCAGACTGGCTGAGTCGGGGATATCGATATAGCCGCAGGGTACGAACGTGGCTCCATTGCCGACCACGGCAGAAACGAAGCTGACGCCGCCGCTCGCGGCGGCATCGTTACCCCCCCCACACTATCTTCAGCGTTGGTCTCAAGTTGCCAGCGGCTGACAAGGCCCGTATTCGGAGCCTGGCTCTGAGCAGCTGCGCCGCTCGCAAGAACAGTCGTGAGGACACCGAGGGATAGTAGAGCTCTGAGGATTCGCATCGGGAGTTGTTTGGGTGGGTATTGACCCGCAGTTTCGACGGATTGGGGCGACTGGTTCTGGCCTCTGCTCCGGGACATCTGGGGTTTCGATGCGGCGGATCTGGTGCCGCCAACGAGTTCGGATTCCGTGGCGACCGCGCCACACAACCGTCAAGCGACGTGTGCACTGTTACCCCCGCTCATCGATTCGAACAATTTTCCCGCGTGCCATCATCCTGCGTTCGGGCGTGGGGTGAACTCGCCCGACACAGCCAGGCGTGAACGGCGATTCCTGCGATAGCAATGGGGCGACCCGCCTCCGGCAGCCGGGTCGCAGCACAACGACTGCGCGACCTAGGCCAAGACAATTGGCGGACTGGCAGTTTCTTGCCGATCGCCGCTGTCCGTGCGAGGTAGGATTTGGCCTCGATCCGGCGCTCCCGAGACCGCTCGACCGCCTATGAACCAGCCGCCCGAAAGCCCGATCACGATCCTGCTGCACGACGCACGCCAAGGTGATGCGGGTGCCGTTGAGGCCTTGCTCGAGAAGGCTTACGCCGAACTCGGCGCGATAGCTCGCATCCACCTCGCCGGCGAACGTAACGGTCACACCCTGCAGCCGACGGCTCTGGTCCACGAAGTCTGGCTGAAACTCGCCGGCAGCTTCTCTCAGGTGTCGGACCGCACGCACTTCTTTGCCCTCGCGAGCAGATCCATGCGGCGGGTTCTGACCGATCACGCCCGCGCCCGCGGCCGTGAGAAGCGTGCTGGCGGCCGGGTCCGAGTGACGTTCTGTACGAACCTGGTTGCGCCGGACAACCCGCCCGTCGACTACCTCGACCTCGAGGATGCGCTGTCACGGCTTGAGAGTTTGAACGAGCGCCACGCCCGCGTCGTCGAGCTGCGCGTGCTTGGGGGACTCACGATTGCAGAGACTGCTGTGGAGCTAGCGGTTTCGCATGCCACCATCGAGCGGGATTGGTTTACCGCGCGAGCTTGGCTGCGCTTGCAGCTCAGTCCGGAGCAATGAGTCGCGAACTCGCGTCAATAACAATGCACCGCGGTCATTGGAGCGGGCGGGAGTGAGCGACGAACGCGAACGCTACGCCAGGATCCACGAGATCCTAAGCAGTGTCGAGGAACTGACTGGCGAGGAGCGCAACCAGCAGCTCGCGGCGCAATGTGGTGACGATCCAGCACTGCGCAAGCAGATCGAGAAGCTGCTTGAGGCTGGTGCGGATGGCGCCACCAAGGACTTGTTCTCGGATGGCAGCATGGCCCGTTCGCGACAAGCGATCGAACGGGCAGTGGACGGCGCGGTGGAGAATGAACTAGGCGATGCGACGTCGACCTGGTTGCCGGACCACATTGGCGGCTATGACATCGTGCGCCAGATTGGCCAAGGCGGCATGGGCATCGTCTATGAAGCGATGCAGCAGTTCCCGCGCCGGTCGGTTGCCATCAAGCTGCTGCATCCGATTCATGCCACGGCCAATCGCCTGCGCCGGTTCCGCCGCGAGGCCGAACTACTCGGCCGATTGCAGCATCCCGGGATCGCTCAGATCTTCGCAGCTTCGACCTACGACATCGGTCGCGGCCCGCAGCCGTTCTTTGCGATGGAACTCGTCGTTGGAGTGGACATCCGTACGTACTGTGAACGCAACGGCCTCGGTCATCGCGCCCGGATCGCACTGCTTGCTACCGTCGCCGATGCGGTGCAGTACGCGCACGATCGCGGCGTGATCCATCGCGATCTGAAGCCGGACAACGTCTTGGTCAACGAGTTCGGGCAGCCGCGCATTCTCGACTTCGGCGTGGCGCGGACCACCGACGGCACGGTGTCGGCGTCGACGCTACTGACGGAGCAGGGGCAGCTGATCGGCACGTTGGCCTACATGGCGCCCGAGCAGCTGCATCAGTCGGGGGATGCGCTCACCGAGCAGGTCGATGTCTACGGCTTGGGCGTGCTTGGGTTTGAGTTGTTGACTAACAGGTTGCCCCGCAACGTGGACGGCCTGCCGACTGCTGAGGCGATGAAGCGCCTGACCGATACCGACGTCGAGCGAGCAGGCATTGTGGATCCGAGTCTCGCCGGCGACGTCGAGACCATGCTCGGCAAGGCGCTTGAGTCTAGTCTGGATCGGCGCTACGCCAGCGCCGCGGACTTCGCCAGCGACCTGCGCCGGTTTCTCGGTAGCCAACCGATCCAGGCCCGACCGCCGAGCAGGGTCTACCTCGTGCGCAAGTTCGCGCGGCGGAACCGTGCCTTGGTCGGTGGCGTTGCCGCGACGTTGCTAGCCGCGATCGCCGGTGCCATCATCGCGCTTGGCTACGCACATGACGCGACCCATCGCGCCGAAGAACTCGAACGGCTGCTCTATCGCTCGGCGATCGGTGCTGCGGGCAGCTCGATCCATATGCGGGACCTCGTCATGGCCGAGGCGCATTTGGATGCGGTGCCGGCGGTGCATCGCGGCTGGGAATACGACTACCTGAGGGCGTGTCTCGTCCAGCACGCGGAGGAATGGGAGGCGCCGGCAACGGTGCTCACCGAGCCATTGTTCGATCGTGAGCGCGGGCAGATGTTTGCCGTCATGGCGGATGCATCGATCGGTACGTGGCAGATCGATAGCGGTCGCCTCGTGCGAACGGTGCGTCTAGATCCGAGTGAGATTGCTTTGTCGACGGTGCGGCTGAACGTCGCGACTCGGCGGTTCGCGGCTCGTTCCCAAGAGGGCGAGTTCCTCATCGGGGACCTCGACACTGGCGAGACACGGGCCTTGCCATTTCGCGAAGTCATGAGCTTTACGTGGAGCCCGAGCGGCGAGCAGCTGCTGTTCGGATCCGACAAGATGCGGATCTGGAATGGCGTGGATTGCCGAATCCTTTCGGAGAAGCCATACGCCTACGCCGCGTGGAGCCCAACTGGGGACCGTGTGGTGCTTGCCAACACCAACGTGATCGCCTTGCACGACGCAGCAACCGGTGCGTTGCTGCGCACGGTGACGATTGATGACACGTGCCAGAGCGTCGCGTTCTCGCCTGATGGTCAGAGCATCGCAGTTGGCTGCTTCTATCGGAGCGTGTTGGAACTCGACGCCAATAGCTTGGCGATCAAGGCGGACTTGGCCGGACACGAGGACATTGTTTGGCAGGTGGCATGGACCGAAGGTGGGCGACTGATTTCGGCCTCCAACGATCTATCGGTTCGTGTTTGGCAGCCAAGCGCGGGGCTCGCTGACGCCGTGTTCATGGCCGGCGTACAGCAGCAGTCTTGGAGTCCGGCATCGGGAGAGCCATTGCCCCTTGGGATGGCGAAGGCAGCAGCATTGCCGTTTGACTCAGGCATCGTCGCAGTTGGCGACCGCATCCTGGTCTTGCCAATTGCGGATCCCACCGTTCTCAAAGGACACAATACCTACGTCTACCGGCTCGCGTTCTCGCCGGACGGATCGATGTTGGCATCGAGTGCCTTTCAGCAGAGCGAGGTTCGAGTCTGGGACGTCCATCAGGGCAAGTTGTATCGACGGCTCGCATCCACTGCGTCGACTCCAATAACCGCGGATGCGCCAGTAATCGCCTTCTCCGCCGACGGACGCCGATTGGTGGCTAGTGGCGGCGCTGGCGTAGCGAACTGGGATATCGAGAGTCGTGCGATAGTGCCCAATCGCTCGGTCAGCGAGGATGAACAGGAAGCCTTCTATGAAGAGCTGGGGCAGCGTCGCAGCGATCTTTTTACGACGGCCGGGTATGCCGTCAGCCAAGATGGGCAATGGTGCGCGATTCCTCGGGGAGCTGAGGTCCAGATCTGCCGACGAACCACTGCGGCATCCGGAGAGCATCAGCAGACGTTGCACAGAGGGCAGTTTGAAGACCGGCCGGAGTTCAGCCTCGTCGGTCACGTCGGCACGGTCTACTGCGTTGCCTTCAGCCCCGACGGATCCCGCATCGCTACGGGCGGCAACGACACCACCGTGACCATCTGGGACGCGCAGACTGGCGAACGCTTGCTGGTGCTACACGGTCACGAGCTCTACGTCATGGGGCTAGCCTGGAGTCCCGACGGCAGACTGCTCGCTTCTGCTTCTGGCGATACGACCATTCGACTGTGGGATAGCCTGACCTTGCAGGAACGACGCGCGATCGGGCGACGGTAGCGATCGACTAGTCGAGTTCTCGGCGTGTGCTAGGCCGTGCCCGTGAACTCCGATCCAGCGCCTCAGCTTGTGCCACCTTGGCCAATTCTCCTAGTCCTCGCTGTCCTGTTTGCATTGGTCGTTTGGCTTCGGCTCAGTTATGGCTTTGGCGATGGCGGCAAGAACAACGTCGTTAGCTTGGCCGCGACACTGCTCCGTGGTGCCATTCTACTGGGGCTGGTTTGTGCTTGCGAGCCGACGGTCGGGCAAGCTGCGGCTTGCGGCGGTGTCCGCCGGGCTGCTTGGGCTGATCGCTGTATTCGCAGCCGTGCGCATCTAATCCTGGTCGGGTTCGTCGATTCCGAAGCTGAGGTGGGCCTGGCGGGAGCCGCGCGAATCGCGGCTGCCGACTGGGGAGACGCAAGCAATCGCCATGGTCGACGTGGCCACGACCAGCACGGCGGACTTCCCAGGCTTCCTCGGCCAGCAGCGCAACGCCACGGTTCAAGCTGTGAATCTCGCCAAGGACTGGTCGCAAACTGCGCCTGAGCTTGCGTGGCGCGTGCCATGGTCGATGACGCTGAGCTATGGCGGCATGCCAGCGACGGCAGCTACTACAACAATCTCGCGGGCGATGGGCCGCGCGCGACGCCGTTCGTGCACGCGGGGCTCGTTTATGCACACGATGCGTTTGGCCGGATGGTGTGCCTCGATGGACGTTTCGGCTAGTCTGCCCGGCTCGTTCCCGGTGGGGCAGCCCGACTTGCAGCTCGACGCCACGCCGCCCTCGATCGGTTCCACCTGCGTGATGACGACAACCAACGTCCCGTCGACCGGTTTCATCGCATTGCAGGCTCTGAGCCTTGCGCAGGTGAATCCCGGTATCAGCCTCGGGTTCTTCGGCATGCCAGGCTGCACTGCCTACGCCAACCTTGACGCGGTCTACACGATTCCGGTGGCCGGTGGGGTCGCAAGCTTCTTGTGACCCCGAGAAGAGATCCAAGCGTTCTGTCATCCCTTTTCCCCAGCCCTACGCACAATCTCGGCGCCACGCTCTCGTGGATCGCGCGCTCGCGCCGCAGATGCCTGAACTCTCTCGATTCGTTGCATTCGCAGTCCTGTTCCTCACCCTGACCAGCTGCGCCACGACCGAGCGGCTCTTCACCAGCGACCCCGGGCCCGAGGCGGCTGCCGGAGAAGGACCGAGACCGGTGAACATCTGGCCGATCTACTATCAGAACGGCACCAGCAAATCGGCGCTCTGGCCCCTGGTCGATTGGGATCAAAACGGCTTCGCTGTCCGCCCCCTGGTTGCCAAGCAGGACGAGCATCTTGAGATCCCACTACTTCTGTTCTTCAAGAACACGAAGACCGGCAACTGGGTCTGTGCGCTGGCCTATCGAAACGGCGAGACCTCCGGACTGTTTCCGATCTACACCAAGAGCGAGGGGTTCAACAACGTTGGGCTGGCCTGGTGGCACAAAGGGGAGGACGGCGAAATCGAGCAGAGCGGCCTGTTCCCAATCGCGCACTTCAGCGACGGCCTCAGCTACGCCTTGAACGCGTTCTGGATGAAGAACGAAGCCGGCGAACTCGAACAAGGCGGCCTCTTCCCGTTGGCCTGGGTGTCAAAAGGATCCAGCTACGTCGGCCCGGCATTTTGGAACCGCAACAAGAGCGGCGACATCGAGTCGGCTGGCCTCTTCCCGATTGCGTTCTCCGGTAGCGATTACGGATACGTCGGCCCCCTCTGGTGGGGCAATGACGACGCGGGTGCCCTGGAAAGCGGAGGGCTCTTCCCCCTCGCGAACTTCAGCCCCGACTTCAACCACGTCGGCCCGGCGTTCTGGGGCAAGAACGAGAACGGCGAGTTCCAAAGCGGGCTGCTGCCCATCGCCTACATGGGCCCCGACTTCAACTACGTGGGCCCGACTTGGTGGATCAACAATGAGAAGGGCGACTTTGAGTACGGCGGCCTCTTTCCGATCGTGAACCTGACTCCGAACTTCAACCACGCCGGCCCGGTGTTCTGGACGCGCAATGAGGACGGCGACGTCAAACACGCCGGCCTCTTCCCCCTCGCGTTCGTCGGGCCAGACATTAGCTTCGCCGGACCGGTGTGGTGGACCAAGAACGACAAGGGCGAGGTCGATGCTGCCGGCGCCCTACCGCTGGCCTACTTCGGCGACAGCTTCAACCACGTCGGGCCAGTCTTCTGGAACAAGAACGACGCGGGCGAAATCGACTACAGCGGCCTGTTCCCCGTGTCCTACCTGGGCACCGACTTCAGCTACGCCGGTCCGGCCTGGTGGGGTCGCTCCACTGAAGGCCACGTCGACCGGGGCGGGTTGTTGCCGCTCGCGACGGTCACGCCTGGCCTGAGCTACGTCGGCCCCTGGTATTGGAATAAGGACGAAGAAGGCGCAACGACAAACAGCGGGTTGTTGCCGTTCGCGTATTTTGGCGAGAGCTTCAACCACGCCGGCCCCATGTTCTGGAACACCGACGAGAGCGGGGCCGTCGAAACCAGCGGCCTCTTTCCGCTGGCCTACTTCGGCTCGGAGTTCCACTACGTCGGGCCAGGATACTGGAGCACGGACGAGGCGGGTGAGTTCAAGTCTGGTGGCCTGTTCCCGCTGTCGCGATTCGGCGAAGGATTGAGCTACGCCGGGCCGATCTGGTGGGACAGCGAAGCGGACCCAGACGGAGGAGCCGACCGCAGTTCCGGAGGTCTCTTTCCCCTGATGATGTTCGGTGACGGGCTGAACTATGCGGGGCCGTTCTGGTGGGACAGCGAACGAAATGAGGAGGGCGAATCCGAGCTTGGATCCGTCGGCCTCTTCCCGATTGCCCAAATCGACGAGCACGGCGGCTACGCGGCGAACGTGATCTGGAGCAAGGCCGAAGACGGGTCCCTGGACGGTCTGCACGTCGTTCCGCTGTTTAGCTACAAGTCCGACTCTCTAGGTGGCAGCCGGGTCCTCACTCCGCTCGGCGGACACGGTGTCAGTGACACGGGGGACACGACGTTTTTTAATGTGCTCGGTCCAGTCTACCACTATCGCAAGAGCTTGACGGGCTACTCCGTGAACGCGCTGTTGCCCCTGTTCTCCATGACCGAGGAACCCATGTTGAGTGAGTGGGATCTCTGGCCCTTGGTCGGCCAGGCCGTCGCGCGGAACGCGGAAGGTGAGACGGTCGAGAGCGACACGACCGCGCTAGCGGGGTTGTTCTGCCACAGCGGCGTCGGAACCACCGAGCGCCTCGGCCTCTTGCCTCTGTTCAGCTACCGCGGCCCGGAAGGCGAGGAGCAGGACTTCGGCGACCAACTTTCCCTCGTGGCCTACAAGGAATCCGAGAACGGCGCGGACCTGCATATCGGAACGCCGCTGCTGTTCGATTACGAGAGCGACGTCGACAGCTGCAGTTGGCACGCCCTGATCGGTGCCGTCGACTACGAGTCCGACGCGGAAGGGTCGGAGTTCAACTTGTTGTATTACCTATATCGACAGAAGACCGTCGGAGAGGAGACCCGCGTCAGTGCCTTCCCCTTCGTCAACTACGACAAGGACGAGGACACCTCCCAGTTCTCAATCCTCTGGCGCCTCTTCAACTACGAGCGCGAAGGTGACAAGGTCGGCGGCCATATTTTGTTCATCCCCTGGGGCGACTGAGTGCCCCCGGAGCAGCCAGTGCGGCTTGCTGCTTGAGGCAATAGGCATAGACACACCTACTCGTGGCGTTGGTGCATCAATCGCAAGAGTGCTTACCGAAGCTACCGATGCGATGATCACCGATCCGCAACCAGTCATGTCACGCACCAAGTCGAGAGTCCATCCCAAATACAAGACGAAATGTCGCGTGGGCAACTGGGCCGCCTACGACCGATCGCTGATCGAACGCGGCAACCTAACGATCTAGCTGCCGCCAGATGCGATTGCCAGGTGGAACGCCAAACGTTCGCGGCGTCGTAGTGGTCAGTGAACATACTCCGACCTAGCGATCGAGAGCGCGCTGACTTTGCGGTTGTTCTTGCAGTTGCCACTGGGCCAAGCCGAGGGCTTTCTGCGTTCGCTGTTCGATCTGATGGGTCTCGTGCTCGATGTCCCCGATCACACGATGCTCTAGCGGCGGGGCAAGCCTCTGAAGGTGTCGCTACGTGTGCCGAAGAAACCTGGTCGCATTGATCTGGTGATCGACAGCAGCGGCCTTGCGATCTTCGGCGAAGGCGAGTGGGCTGCGGTCAAGCACGGCGGCAAGGGCATTCGAGGTTGGCAGAAGCTGCACATCGGTGTCGACGCCGAGGGCGCGATCGTCGGCCAAGTGCTGGTAGTCGCGAGCGTAGATGACGAAAACGTGGGCGTGGACCTTGTGGGGGACGTGCTAGGCAAGGTCCGTAGAGTCATCGGCGACGGTGCCTACGACGGCCGTGCGTTGTAGGACGCTGCAATCAGTCGAGGCGCGAAGGTCGTCGTACCGCCGGTCAAGACTGCGCAAACCAGAGGTCGCGGAAGTCACTCGCGAGACCGACTCATTCGACGCATTCGCAAAGTCGGGCGAAGGCAATGGAAGAAGGAGTCTGGCGATCACCAGCAGGTCCGCGCCGAGAACACGTTCAGGCGCTACAAGCGACCCTTTGGTGATCGGCTGCATGCGCGTGACGCAGATGCGCAGTCGGTCGAGGCTCGACTTGCATGCAACATCCTTAACCGCATGGCGGAGCTTGGAATGCCGGCTTCGTACGCTGGCAAGATGTGAATCGAGGCGTTTGCGGGATCGATCTGCCGCGAGTTGGATTCACGCACCAACGCCCATGGCAGCCGCGAACGCAGCTGCTATCGTAGGCCAGCATGTGCTCCACGCTGCCTCATGTGCTCCGCTCGCTGTGCCTCGCAGCATTTTCTGTGTTGGCGGTTGCAGGCAGCATCGCTGCGGCGCAGCAGCGATACCAGGGATCGACCACGACATCGTTCGGGACCGCCACCCAGTTGCACGCGGGTGGTAGCCCCATCGAGATCGGCAGTCACGCCGCGACGCGATGCTTCGATTGGGATGGCGATGGCGATCTTGATCTCCTCGTAGGTGGCGGCGACGGTCGCATCTGGCGCATCGAGAACGTCGCTGGTCCGCGGCAGAAGGCGGAGTTTGCTCGTGGGGCGAGCATTGTCGCTGGCGATCGATCGAACTGGGGTGACAGCTACACGGGCATCGTGCTGCATGACTTGACCAACGACAGCTTGCCGGAACTGCTCGTCGCCCACTCGAGCAACCTGGTCTCGATCCATCAAAACGTTGGCAGCAAACGCGAGCCGCGCTTCGCCGGCGATGGCATCGACGTTCGCGTGCAAGACGGCTGCCAGGGACGATTCGATGTTGCCGACTGGGACGGCGATGGCCGTGCGGACCTGATCACTGGATCGTTCGAAGGCATCGTGCAGTGGCACCGCAACGTCGGCAATGAGAGCGAGCCAAAGTTTGCGCCCGGCGTGCCGTTTCGCGACATCCGGATGGCCTACAACGCTCACCCGCGCATCTTGGACGCCGACGGTGACGGCAGACTAGACCTGCTGCTCGGCATCAACTGGGGCACGGTCACGCTCTATCGCAACCTCAGCGACACAGCTGAGCCGGAGTTCGCCAGCGCGCAGCCAATGTGCTTTGCCGCCAACGGCAAAGCGCTCAACCTTCGCGAACAAAACGGCGACGACACGACGCCTGAGTTGGCCGACCTCAACGGCGACGGCGTGCTCGATTTGATCAGCGGCGGCAAGAACGGCAAGTTGTTCGTCCTGCATGGCGTCGGGCTGGAACAGCGTCTCGCGGCGCTGCAGAAGTCGTTCCAAGCCGGCGGCGACGATTGCGCTGGCTACTTCGAAGGCAACGAAGTGGCTCGCCGCGACGTGTTTGCAGTTCTGTATGCGCTACAAGCCGATTTGCGAATGAAGCTGCTCTCGGTCCCGCAGCGCGAACGCCTGTTTCTGCAGTTGCGCGAACTTGCCAAGCAACGCCCGCAGTTGCTTCAGCGCAGCAAGCAAGACCTGGCGAAGACGCCGCACGCGCCGATGCTTGCCGCGCAAGTTTGGGTCGTCGCGAGAGAGGCTCTACCGGGTGCGAGTGGCGACCTTCTCCGCGTCGCCGAAGCCTTCGGTTTCACCGGTGGCTACCACGACTTGCTGGTCCACCACGGCGTGATCTTCTACGACAACGAGCGCGCGACGCCGCGCCAGTTGGCGTTAATGGTTCAATTGCTCGAGGCGTTGCCGGCGCGATTGTGGGACGTCGAATTGATCAGCGTTGCGGACTGGCTCGGCCATGGCTGCAAGACGCACCCCGTGCGGGCGCGCACGGCGATCAACATCTTTGGCATGAACCTCGGAGTGCCCGAAAACAGCTTCCCCAACGATGCGCCTCGGCCGGGCATCACCGACGTGTTCTTGATCTGCCTCGCGCACGAGGTTGCGCACAACATGCTCGACACGGTCGGCCGCCGTGATCACCCCCAGCTGTTCGAACGCAAGTTTGAAGGGCTCGCGTTCGCGGCTGGCAGCGACGTCGTCTACCGCTCGCCGCGATCGAAGGGCATCGACTTCCAAGCTACCAAGGCCAAGTTTAGAACGGCGGGCGCTTGGGATGGCGACGATGCCACCTGGCGAGACGCTTGGCAGAACTACTTCAAAGGCAAACTGCGCTTCGATCGTAGCTACGCACGCGGCAACGTACAGTTCTTCTTGGACGCGCCGCAGGAGGGGTTCTCGACCCTCGCAAATCAATACGTTGCCGACAGCGAACTGATGCTCGAGTTTGCGAAGGTGCGTTGGGACGCGGGCCATCGCTCCACCGTGCACCAGTTCTTGTTGTTCGCCGACTACCTCAGCGATCGCGGCCTCAACGTGCCGCTCTATGTGTTGCCGCGCGGCGGCGCGCTCACGGTCTCCAGGGCAACGCTGACACGTGACACCGCGGGTCGCATCCAGTCGCTGAGCACACCTCTGGCGGAAGCGTCGTTCGATTACGAAGACGATGGCTACGGCGAAGCGATCGTCAAGACGTTTTCATTTCGCTTGAAGCCGCAGTGATCGCGCTTCTGTGGCCGCACGAGACTGTGCTATTTGCACTTCTTGGAGCGTTTGCTTTGGTGCACGCGAGGAACCTCGCCCAGCGGCGTCAGGGGATCGCGCAGCGACCGACGTATCGGCAGGTGTTGATTGGTTTCGCAACGAACTTTTTTGACACGCTGGGCATCGGTAGCTTCGCACCAACGACGGCCGCTTACTGCATCTGGCGCGTCGTGCCCGACGCGTTGATCCCGGGCACGATGAACGTCGGGCATACGCTGCCGGTAGTCGCGATGGCACGGCACCTGTAGCAGCGCAGTCGAGAGCTAGGCGACCGCGAGCAGTGCGAGTCCGGCGTAGCAAGTGATGGCAGCATCGGCGGATGGTGGCCCGATCGCGAGCCATGCTACTGCGGCGACCTCGACCAGCATGAGTGGTCCGACGACGTAGCCAGTGCGACGCACGGGCTGCGCGGCAAACTCAGAGAACGAAGGCGCATCTACGGATGCGAACAATGGGTAGTGCACGACCTACACGAACCAGATCAAGCCAGTCATGGCGAGAGTGGCTGACGCGTTCAGGAAGAGGATTGCGTTGTTCCAGTCCATGGTTCCAACCCATGGTGCTAGCGTGCTCGCCAAGCGAGCCAGAGAATCCGCCCAAAGGCTGGCCACCAGAGCAGGTCGTTGGTCAGGATGGTCCAACCGAATTGCGGCGGGATTTGCCCGGTCCAGGCGGCTTCGATAAAGGCGATTGGGCCGAAGACTTTGTCCAGCAGGCCGACCAAAACGAGCGGCCAGTGCCGGATTGCATTGCTAGCAGCGATGGCATCCCCAACGCCATAGACCCCAACGATCATCCCGACGCATTGCCAGATCGGGACGTAGCGCGGCTGCTCCATCTGGCACCATTCGAACAGCGTTCCCGGCGAGAGCACGATGAACGCGCCCCAGACCAGGTTGTAGATGGCGGCTGCGGCCCGGATGTGCACAGGTCCTTTTGCTCAGCTTCTGAAGAATCATGAGGGGGTTTGGCAGCGATTGTCGCCTGTGGACTTGGCTGAACGTGCCGGCTCGTCTCGTCAAACTCAGCGCGATGCTGGTCGCGCTGCGGTAGGCTCCCTCCCGGCTGGTTTGCAGCGTTAACCCAATACAATCAGTGAATACCTGTCGAAGCCTAGGTGAGCTTCGGGGTGGCTCGCATGAGTCGTACCATGCATCTTAATGTGAGTGATCGTGCGCCGTTGGCGCGTTCCTGCGCAAACGCCGCACTCCTGGCGCTGGTCGCGCTGGTTCCTACGGGCTGTGGCTTTGGCACCTCCGGTGTGCTGGGGGCTAGCGGCGGTAGCAGCGGCACGACCAATAGCCAAGCGGTCGCATCGGACCTGATTGCGCCCCGTTCGGCCACTAGTCCGGCGACGGTGCTGTTCGTGCTGCGCGACCGGGAAAGCGATCGGGCCGATGTCACGTTGAACTACCGCGATCGGTTCTTGCCGCGGACGTCGATGGCGACGGCGATCTCTACCTGGTCACGGCGAACAGAGGTGGCAACGACTTTACCGTGTTCTTTGGCGGCCGGTAGACGCCACCCGAATCCAGCTAGGAAGTAACCATCCACACCATGTCGCAGCGCGATCCCAACGAGCAAGAGCATGTCGAAAGGCTGATGGCTTTGGCTCCCGATGTGCTTGAGCAGGCCCTGGAAGCATTGGCCAAAACTGACCCCACGCGAGTCGCACGCATTCGCGAGCTGCTGCGCCGCGAAGGTCACGTCAGTGGCACCGGACCGGCGGCTACCAACCTGCGATTGCAAGCAACGCTGGCGACGATGCCCAGCGCGCCGGACGACAGTCCCAACGCCGAGGAAGTCCTGACGATGTTGTCGGCACTGCCAGAATCGGCACTGGCAGAGAGCGTGAGTGACGGCTACGACGCTGCCTCACCGGACGCGTCCGCGACGCCGCCCCTTGACCAAGAAACCCTCGACGTAACCGCCAACGCAAGCCCGCCCGCCAGCGACGATTTGAACGGCGTCGTGCTCGGCAACAAATACCGCATCGTGCGCCTACTCGGACGCGGCGGCTTCGGCTCGGTCTACCAAGGCATCGACGAGATGCTTGGCGCCTCCGTCGCGATCAAAGTGCTCAACGTTGACATGTTGGAACACCCCGCGGCGATCGGGCAGTTCCTCGGCGAAGCGCGTCTGCTGACGACGCTGGACCACAACAACATCGTTCGTTGGATCACGTTCGATAGGACGCCCGAGGGCATGCACTACTTCGTCATGGAGTTCTTGCGTGGCCAAGAACTCTCGGACGTCTTGACCGACGAGGGCAAGCTGCCGCCAGCGGATGTGATCATCATCCTGCAGCAGATCCTGTCGGCGCTTGCTGCGGCGCACAATTTGCCTGACGGACGTTCGCTGCTGCACCTCGACTTGAAGCCGCGCAACGTGTTTGCGTTGCACGGTGGCGATCGCCAGGTCAAGGTCATCGACTTTGGCATCAGCCAGCACGTTGGTGCGGCCGCACGCACCGCTCCCGAAAGTGGTAGCGCCAACGACGGCAACGCGCCGGTCGCGGATCTGCGCGCAACGATGTCGACCGTGCACCATGACGGCTCTGCCGGCTTGACCGCGAAGGGTGTGCAGCGCGCAGTTGGCGGTACGCCGCTCTACGCCTCGCCCGAGCACTGCTGCCACTTGCGCGGCGACAGCGACATTGTCGAACTCGACGGCCGCTCGGACCTCTATTCGCTCGGCATCATGGGCTTCGAGATGTTGTCGGGTCGCCTGCCGTGGAATCCGAAGACCATCAACGAGTGCTTCACCGTGGCGATCGAGAAGCCGCTGCCGTCCTTGGCGTCGGCAGGCGCCAAGGTCCCAACCAAGCTCGAGCGGTTCTTACACAAGTGCGCTGCCAAAGACCGCGAGGATCGCTTCGCCGATGTGCGCGAGGCGCTGGCAGAACTCGAACGCATCGCCAACCCGAAACGACCGGTGTTGGCGATTGTCGCTGGCGTCTTGCTGGTCGCCGCGCTGTTGGTTTGGCAGCTTTGGCCCGATACGCCGGTGCCGAGGATCGAGTTGCGCCAGCAAGAGGTGTTCGTCGGTCCGGATGCAGCGCATCGAACTGCCGTGATCGAAGTGCGCAACCTGCTCGCGGCGTCGCGCGGCGGCGCCATGCGGTGGGTGAACGATACGACGGCACAACGGCAGCAGTTGTTGGCCGATTGGCAGCTCGAACTGCAGGAGGGTGCGGGCACGCCGACGGTGCTGGTCACTCCGCCAGAGCACTGCGCCTTGGTCGACGAAGCGCTTGTGTATCTGGAGATTGGCGGCGATACGCCGCAGTTCTCCGGTGCGATGCGGGTCGTCTATCTGCCGCAAGATGCCTGCCAGCTTGCGATGCCTGAGATTCCCGGTGCTGGCAATCGCTGGGTCGATCCAGCTGGCGCGCAAATCGAAGCTTCGCTGGCGCAGGGCAAGCCCGACTGGGTGCAGCGTGTGGATGTGAAGTTTGGCGACCAAGTGCAGCCAGCCACCTTCTACGACGTGCAAGGTAGCGCGACGTATCGCGCAGCATTCGCAGACTTCAAGGAGCCGTTCGTCGACACCGAAGAGCCCGCGACGTTTGCCGTGATCCTCACCGACAAGGCTGGCAACTCGTGCATCCGTGAGCATCAGGTTTCGCTCGCTGCAACCGAACTGACGATTGCACCGCAGCTGCTTGAATGCGGCACCAGCGCGGCAGATCCATTGGTCTATCCCGGCTCACGACCGCTGTTGCGCATGCACGCGAACCGGCTCGTGGACGCCAAGATTACCGCCAGAACCGATGAAGGTGTTGCGGTCGATGTGCAGGCCGAACTGGTAGCCGAAGGCGACTACCGCTTGACGATCAACGGGCCTGCGACGGCCTACAAGGGAGAACTGACTGTCTCGGCCGAAGAGGAGAATCGTGTTTACCATCCTGTGGAGACGCGCCGGACGGCAAGCCAGACGATGCGGTTTCGCTATGAGGTGGATCGGCCAGCGTTGTTGATCAGTGCAACTGGCAATGGCGAGCTTGAAGACGGCGGCCAGATCGTTACGCGCGAAGCAGGCATGACCTTCCGCCTGAGGCGCGACAACGACGTCGAATTGACCGTCCGTGTGCGTTGCCAGCTTGGCGAAGAACTCGTGCACGAGCAGTTGGTGCAATTGCACCGCGACAAGGAGCAGAACACGGATGTGATCCCATTGTCGCAGGATGGGCGCTACCTGGTGACGTTCGCGACCTACCAGCACTTCGCTGGCAGCGGGGCGCCGCAGGTTGATGCTCCGGACGCCTCGCCAACGATCGCCGTCCTGCGCGATACCGAGTCCCCAACAGTGACCGTGGTCCACGCGCCTCCGAGTCTGGTTTCGGCAGAACTCGCCAAGCTGGCGACGGTGCGGGTCGACGGCGGCGATCGCCTCGCCAAGCTGGTATGCCAGTTGACCGGGCCCGAAGACGAAGAGCGTCGAGTCGAGCTTCCGCTGTCGGTGGTGGCGGGATCGGGGGCGGTTGCGGAGGCCGACGTCAGCTTCGCGCAACTCGGCATCCAAGCCGGGCAGCTTGCCGATGGCAGCTATCGCCTCGCGTTCTCGGCGATTGACCAAGCCGGCAACGAAGGCAAGGCCGGCGACGCGAACTTTGTCGTCGCCAACCAGGGACCTGCATTGCGGCTGGTGTCACCGAGCAACAACAACCGCTGGGACAACGTTGGCGATACGTTCACCCTGAAGGTCCAAGCGGATGACGAGAATGGGGTGGCCGCAGTCGAATGCCGGTTGACGACTACGTCGGGCGAATCGACCGATTGGTTTGCGCTGGAGCTCGTCGCCAACGGGAATGCAAGATCCGCCGAATGGCGCGCGAGCCGCATCTTGCCGAGCAAGTGGTCCGACCAAGGGGTCACGATTTCGTGGCGAGGTAAGGATGCCTACGACAATCCGAAGGTCGAACGACTTGAGACCGTCAACAAGATCCTGCCGACCTTCGAGGCGCAGGTGCGTGCGTTGGTCTGGAATACGCCGCCGGCTGGTGACGCCGTGCCGATGCGCATCGTGCGAGGCAATGCGAACTTCACCTACGGTGGTCGCGGCAAGGGCAGTGAGCGGTCGTCTTTCCGTGACGTTGGCTTGCAGCTCGACGACCTTGGCCTGCGATTCGTTCCTCGCCAGGAGGACGTCGCCAACTTCTACCTCGACGAGAACGAAGTCACCGTGGCGCGCTACCTGGCCTTCTTGCGCGCGGACGACGGCTACCAGCAGGCGGCACATTGGCGGGACGCGAAACCGAATGCGAACCGGCGGCAGCAGCTATTGAAGGACCTCAGCAACCAGGGTCGGGTATTGCCCGTCACTGGACTCGATTGGTATGAGTGCGCCGCGTACGCGAGTTGGGCTGGCAAGCGCTTGCCGACCGCGATCGAGTGGGAATACGCCGTGCGTGGCGGCCTAGAATATCGTGTCTTCTCGGCCGCTGGCCCGGGCTTCGATCGCAGCAGGCTGGCGGTCGGCATCGCCGCGCCGTGGCCCGTCGACGACGGCTGTGATCGTGTCGCAAGTCGCGTCGGCGAAGGCCTCCGCAATCTGTGCAGCAACGTTTCGGAGTGGGTTTCCGACAACAAGACAGGCGGTCGTTATTGGGCCGGCGCCAGCTTCCAAGACGGCGACTACCATTTCTCTATGCTGCGCAGCGCCAACGCCAGCGATCGGCCGAACCATGTCGGCTTCCGCTGTGCCATTGACACCAGCACGGTTCGCAACCTGCTCGAGGCCGGCAATTCGACACGATTCGCCATCGACGCACCCAGCCCATCTACCACCAAGAACAAGAAGCTTTAGCTATGACCACTCCCTTTTCTCGACGCGGTGCTGGCTCTGCTGCATTGCTCTCCCTGGTGCTGCTCGCCGGCTGTGCCACACAATCGCGCAACATTGAGCGACTGCCTTTCCATGTGGCCATTGCGCCAGCCATCGTCAACGTCGACGCGCAGATGACCTCGCAGCGCCGTGAGGGTGATGCGACCGCCATGGTGTTGGCCATTGATGCCGCCAAGGTCAGCGCCCAGCTCGCGCAGTCGATGTCGACGACGTTCATGCGGGTGTCGATGCTGCCGGGCAACGCAGGGGAATCGGTGTCGACCAAGGATTGGGCAAGCAAGGCACAGGCCCTCGGCGCAGACCTGTTGTTGCAACCTGAGCTGACCTACGCACCGACGGTGCACTCCGAACTCAACGATCGCTTCTGGCTCAACCTGCCGCTGTTTGCGATCGGTGGGCCACTCAGCTGGTTTGTCTCGGATCGTAGCTACTATTGCGATACCGAGTTGGCTGGCAATCTGGTGGACGTGTCGGTTGCCATGGCCGTCGATATGAGCACTGGCTCGATCGATGATGATGCGCGAGTCATCGAGATCACCAGCCCGGCCACTGAAGCATCGCTGAACTTCCTCGATCGCGCGGACGGGGCGATGCCCTTCTTGATGTCGTTGGTTGTGCCAGCTGGTTTGATTGCATCCGAGAGCAATGCGGCCACCGGTGCTCTGGATGGCAGCATCGTTACCCAAGTGAGCGCCTCGATGGCCAAAGGGTTGCTGGATCGAGGCAACACCATCACGCGTTGGCGCGGGGTGTCGTTCCATCCGCGCGACTTGCAAGTTCAGGTAGTGAACGGCAAGCGTGTGCTGCGCGGTTCGTTGTGGTTGGAGCCAGGTGCCGCGACCGCCATCACGAGTATGCAACACCGGATTGCTGACAAGGATTGGCAGCCAACCGTGGTGCGTGAAATCGACAAGCGACTGCCTACCGCAACCAGCAAGGGGCGTACGACCTATTCGTTTGAGATCCCGATGGCAGCGGGTTTT
>JBNMNW010000082.1:0-19918 GCA_051278165.1 Planctomycetota bacterium
TGACCGCGGTTCGAGCGCGTTCATCCTCGATATTGCCGCCCGCCGTTCTCGGCCACGGCAGCAAGAATCCTATTCGTTCAAGAATCCTATTCGTTAGCTGCCTGTGGATGCGCTGAAGATCATCGGACTGAGTGTTCTGGCAGCCATCGTGTTCGGCATTGTGCACGACCAAGTGACCGTGCGAGTCTGCATCGAGTACTTCACGATCGGACATCCTCCGGTGTTCGCGACGGAATCGCCGACGCTACTTGGGCTCGGCTGGGGAATCATCGCGACTTGGTGGGTTGGACTGCTTCTTGGCGCGCCGCTCGCCTTCGCTGCGATACGCGGGCCACGACCGCGCCGATCTGCGAGCTCACTCATTAGGCCGATTGCGATGCTCTTGGCCAGCATGGGGGTGGTGTCTCTCATCGCCGGTGTGATTGGGTTTGCTGTCGCGAGCTCCGGATGGGTTGTGCTGGTCGAGCCCCTGGCCTCTCGTGTTCCGAGCGGCCGACACGTCGCCTTCATCGCAGACCTGTGGGCCCACTCGGCGAGCTACTTGGCTGGCTTCGTGGGAGGCATCATTCTCATCAACCGGATCTGGCGTTCCCGTCGTGCGCTCCCGTACGATCCCGCCCAACAAGGCCATGCAGCCGGCCGGCCCCAAGCGGCCGGCGGCTGATGGCCAAAGACGTTGGACAGGCTTCTGACGAATGTCGAAGCCCGCGACCGAGTCGAGCCTCGGATGGCTGCCGGCTTCGGGGCCGTTTGGCGCAGGATCTGGAGCAGTGGTCAATCGCGTTGGTTTACGAGGGCTGGTTGCATCCTGTTTCTCATCGTGTTCGCACCCGTGATGTTTGTCGGCGCGCCAAACACGTGGCTAGCGCGACGCAAGAACAGGGCGAGCTAGGGGCTGTGGTAGGATCGCTAGATACCGCCGCAGGGCGATCAGACTGATGACAACGATTACCAAGGAACGAGCTGCGGTCGTGATCATGACCGTGTGGCTCTTGTGGTGGCGGGGGCCGAGTCTTGCGCACGTGCTTGCTGCGTGCATCGCTGTGCCGTTCTTCTGGTGGTTCGTTACGCCAACTGGGCGGGGGCAAAACGCATCCGATAGCTCTACCCGGGCAAGCTAGAAGAATGGGGTCACAGCTGAACTACACGATGCAGCTGTCGGCCCTTCGCGTCGAGCTGATCGTGAACGATGTGATTCGGACTATCGAAGGCCAAAGTTGATTCTGGAGGGAGTGGGCGGATCTCGCTACTCGATCGGTGGAGTCCCCATTACTTCGTCGGGCACGGCGTGGCCCACCTGCAGTTCCTGCGGCTCGCCGATGCTCTTCTTCGCACAGCTTGAGTGTGCTGGTGGCGGCGGGATCAATTTCGGCGACGTTGGCTCGGGCTACGCCTTCGTTTGCCGCCGGTGCACGGCGAGCGCCAAGTTTCTCTCGCAGTGCTAGCTGCATCGTGACGGCCGGCTAGCTGTGCGATGCAGCAGGCAATCGTTTCGCATCGCAGCGGATCATCATCCAGCGCTACTGGGCGCGGCCGTAGCCCTTGAGCAGCGCGTTGCGGATGATGTGCTCGCTGGTCGGGCTTCGCGGATCAGTCTTGCGAGACATGCACGCGCGCCGGCCGCGATGAAGTCACCGGTTGGCAACACGAGCACTGCCAGCGGTTCACAGCCAAGAGCGAATGACTTCTTAGGGTCGGATCGCAGCTTGGCTACCTGGAGCTTAGAAGGAGATGTCCCACTGCAAGCGGACGCGGCTCGTCGACTTGTCTTGACCGAGCACGTCGTCGTCGAGAGTTAGATACGAGTAGTCGAGGGTGATCTTGTTGTTGTGACCAGCCATGAACCAGTTGGCAGCGACAGTGAACTCTTGGCGCTGGTTGTCGATGTTGCGAGTCATCTCATTCGGCTCACGCACCCACGCGTAGCGGGCCGCGAGCTCCAGAGGCTCCGGGAAGCTCTCCCAGATCTCGTTGAAGAAGTAGCCAGCTTGCGAGTAGAGGCCGTAGAGATCGCTTTCGCGACCTGACATGCCGTAGGCCATGTCCTTGTCGGTGATGCTCTTCCAGTGGAACTCGTTCTGAGTTGAGAACCCCTGATACTTGTAGGCAAACTCCGCGACCGCCTGGTGGACCCGGTGCTGCGCGTTCATCGCGGTTGAGACGCTGTCGAAACCGTCGAGGTTGCCGCCGCCGCCCGAAGACCAGCGAGTCGCCCGTCCCGAATGGGTGGCAGCGCCGATAGCGAAGCTGGCGGCAGGTTCTTTCGTGCGCTCGACATCCGTCTGGCTAAGCGGGAGGTCCCGTCCAAGGAAGTTCCACTGTAGGCGCGTGATGTACATCAGGTGACGGTCGTCGTTGGCGACACCCCGCCCTTCACCGGTGAAGGCACCCGCGTAGTAGCGAAGGTCAGCCCCCGTTCCCTTGAAGAGGCGACCGCGAGCCCCGACACCCATCTGGCGATCGACAGTGAAGGTGCGGTTAACGATCGATCGCTCGACAAACTGCTGGCGTCCCGAGGAGTCGACACGCTCACGGTTGTAATCGATCTTCCACTGTCCAGCGCGGATGCCGAAGGCCTCGGACTTGGCAACGTCGATGCGCCAGTCGATCACCCGAGAGCTGGCGTTCGCGCTTGAAGCGCTGGACGTGCGCGTCGGCTGGAGGTCGACCTCGAAGTAGTACTTCAGCCATGGCTTGTATCCGTGCCCGCCGATCTTCATGCGAACGCGGCGGAGCTCGAACGTGCTCTGGTCCGTGGCCTCGAAGTCTTCCACTTGGCGAGGATCACTCCGGGTCGGGTCGGTAAACCTGAGCTGGGCGCGGAACTGCAGGTTTGTCTGGAAGTTGCCGTCGCGCGACTCGAGGCGGAACCCGTTGCTCCCATAGCTTGCCTTGGCCGCGGACTCCCGATCGAGATAGCTCTCGATCGCGGCGGCCAACTCTGGGTCGACCGGTTTCGTGGGGTTCTGGGTGGTGGCAGGCACTTGAGGCTCCTGACCCGTAAGCGAGCCGCAAGCCACGAAGAACGAAAGAGCAAACGCTCGCATGATTAACATCGACTTCACCTTGTGTTGACAAAGCCTGTCTAAGCTTTGATGGGCAGGACGATATGGAGCTTCTGTGTAGATTTCGTGAAGATCACGTGGGTCGTCGATGAAGGTTGCCGGTCCGAGCCTTGCTAGCAGCAATCACTACGCCTTAGTCGGTAGCGATGGTGTCTAAGGCGATGGTGCTGCTGCATTAGGCCCGGTGTTAACGCCGGCGCGTGCCTAGCCAGGCAGGCAGCAACTGCCAAAGCTCGGTGGCTGGCCAATCCAGATGCCAAGTTCGGCTGCATGGCTCGCTCGCAGCGGCCTTCGTCGAGTGGGGGGCAAGCGAGGGCGCGGCCAATCACGACGAGGTCGTTGCGGGGTGGCTGAGCCGAAGCCTCTGCCCCTGGTCATCTCTCCGTCGATGGTTGATCGAAGGGTTTGGAGTCGCAACGATCGCGTCCCGGCTTGCCGATGCAGGCTGAGCGCGCGCGGCGTTGCTGGCCGCCGCTATTCTGTTGGCGGGCGTGTGGATCTACCTGATCCTTCTATGGACTACGAGCGACCCCGTGTGGGGTGAGAGTATGTTGTGCTTTGGTTAGCTGGATGATGCAGCTGGCTACGTTTCGCGCCGCAATGGATCATCCGAAGACGTTGGGCAAACGGCGCAGTTGTGCCCCCGTAGGGAGCTACTTGCAATGATGTGGATAGACACCATCTTTCTCGGTGCGATCTTGGTGATCGTTCTGGCCATCCTCTACGCCATCAAAGATGGATTCAATCAGGTCATTGCAGGTCTGCAAACGCTTCACGATCAGAGGTCGTCGGAGCGTCGTGACTAGTGCGTGTCGAGCATGCGGGGAAAGCTGGTTCGGGGTGGCGTCGCTGTCTAACTAGTGACAAGAGCTAGCAGTGGTTCGTCCTGCAGCATTTCGGAGTTGGCTCACTGGTCATGTTGACGACGTCGCCGCCGCGATGTTTGCTGACGTCGATGGATTGCCACCGCAGCTCACAGAGCTGGGTTCTCGTGTCGTTGCGCACGGTGGCGCATGGGGAGTAGGGTTCGACCAGAGCGGTTGATTCTCTTGCTTCTCGCCTGACAACTCCCGGGATGGCCGGCCGCAAACCACAGAACCTTGTTAGCCACTCCTGCGATTGTGGCTTCGTCGGCCCAGTGGAGTGGATCGCAAAGGTGATCTGCCATTAGCAGAGTTCATCTGCGGCAGCGGAGTGCGACTCATTGTTGTGTATCCCTGGCGTGTTGACCGGCGCTTGTGCCTCGGGAAGTCACGACCCGCAGGCTCGGGGTCTCAAGAGCTTGAACGATTTGGTGCGTGCATCCTGGGTGATCGCGGTTGGTGGCCTGCGCGATCGCGGTTGGTGGTATGCCGAGTTCGATCTCGACGCGTTGCGCCGATACAGCGTCCATGTTCTGTATCACGAGGTGGGTCATCACCTTGACTGGTATGAGCGCCGGTGGAGCGCAGCCAACCTCAAACAGGCGGAAGATGCCGATGACGAGTATGCGGTGCGTTTCGCACGTGAAGGCCAGACCGTTATCAGTCGCCTGAGAGAACCGCCAGAGTCGCACTAGCGGTGCGTCAGGCGAAGTAAGGGCGTGCATCTGGACGTTGCAGCCGGCAACGCTGCGAGCCGCTGGTTAGTGACCAAAGGCGCTAGCCGAGGCCGCGCAGCGAACCAAAGCCGCCGTCCACTTCTAGAATCTGGCCATCGATCCAGTCGTTCTTCGGATCCAGCAAGAACGCAATGGCGCGCGAGACATCATCTGGTCTGCCGATGCGTCCACTCGGGTTTTGCTTCGCAGCAGCTTCGCGCATGCCGGTGCGACTGAGCAGTTGCGCGGTCATCTGGCTGTCGACGAGGGCCGGTGCGACACAGTGGAAACGGATGTTACGGCGTAAGTGACTCGCTGCAGCCGCGCGCGCTAAGCCAATCAAGCCGGCTTTGGCCGCGGCAATCGCCTCATGATTTGGCAAGCCAAGGCTGGCTGCTACCGAACTGCAGAACACGACCGAACCGCCACCTTTCATGCAGTCAACGGCCGCCATGGTGACGCCGAAGGCTGATGAGAGGTTGGTCTCGATGACTTCGTGCCACTCTTCGGCGGTCGTGCGCTTGGCTGGCTTGAGTAGCAGCGAGCCAATGCAGTGCGCAACACCTGCCGCCGGGCCGTCGGCACACGCGGTGAGCATTGCATCTCGAATCGAGATGGCGTCGGCACCAGCGAGCACGGTGCGTTCGGCGTTGAGGCTGTCAGCCAGTTCATTGAGCTTGGTCTCGTCTCGGGCCAGCAATCGCAATTTGGCGCCGCGCTCGTGCAGGTCGCGCGCTAGTTGCTGTCCTGTCGCACCGGTAGCACCGAGAATGATGAACGGGTTGCACGTTGCCAGGTCTTGCATCCCTAAACACTTCGCCAAAGCAGCACATTGGATGCAGTTAGCGGCTAATCATTTGGCTGCGCCGCTTGCCGACACCGTTTGCATCCAGGAGAGCCACCGCTGCGAACGACGGGCTATGAATCAGGATGCGCCACGATGGGCTAAGCGATGGCTGGCCGCAGCCGCCATCTACAACCTGGTCTGGGGCGCGTTCATCGTGCTCTCGCCGGGAACGCTGTTCGAATGGTGCCAAATGGAGCCGCCGCGCTACGAACCGATCTGGCAATGCGTCGGGATGATCGTTGGGGTCTATGGCGTTGGCTACGCCATCGCTGCTAGCAATGCAATCCGTCATTGGCCGATTGTTTTGGTTGGCCTGCTGGGCAAAGTCTTAGGCCCAATCGGCTTTGTCGAAGCGGCCTGGACCGGACAGATCCCGGTGCAATTCGGTTGGACCATCCTGACCAACGACCTGCTCTGGTGGCCAGCCTTTGGGCGGATTCTCTGGCTCGCTTGGCGAGCACGCTAGCATCATGGGTTGGAACAATGGACTGGAACAATGGACTGGAACAACGCAATCCTCTTCCTGCACGCGTCAGCCACTCTCGCCATGACTGGCTTGATCTGGTTCGTGCAGGTCGTGCACTACCCGTTGTTCTCATCCGTAGATGCACCTTCGTTCTGTGAGTATGCCGCGCAGCATGTGCGTCGCACGGGCTATGTCGTAGGGCCACTCATGTTGGTCGAGGTCGCCACCGCATCATGGCTGGCGATTTGGCCATCAACCGACGAGGCTGCCATCACTTGCTACGCCGGACTCGCACTGCTAGCGGTCGCTTGGCTATCGACTGCGCTGCTACAGGTGCCGTGCCATCGCCGACTTGAGAAGGGCAAGGACCTCGCGACCATCCATCGACTTGTCGCGACGAACTGGATCCGAACCGTGGCGTGGACCGGTAGAGCCGTGGTCGCGTTAGGTCTGCTCGTCGGGTAGTGGCAGCTGCGGCGAGCCCGCGCTAGCACGGCGAGATACTTGGCTGAGAATGCGTCAGCGGCAGACCGCTGAGTGAGCAGTCACTCGACAACGCCACTGGATGGTCTGTTGGAGAACTCATTCACTAACCAGGACCGCGCGGATCGCGTCGCCGTGCAGGCTCGGTCGCTCGCCTAGTTCACCGATTCGCAGGTGTTTCCGCGCGACGAACGTGACGCATGCGAAGGCGATGTGCTAACCGCCGAACGCTACCGCCTAGCACGAGCAAGTGACGTTCTCTCCTGCCGCTGCAACTCTCGTTGGTATAGCGAAAACGGCAGCCGCTAGTAGCGACCGCCGCTTCGTAAATCACGCTGCCCGAAGGCAGCGCAACTCGAGCACTGGGCTAGAAGATCTCGATGTATTCGCTGGTCACGAAGCCGAGCGCGTTCGACGAAGTCGACGTGCCGACTTGGAAGAAGCTCGGCTGCAGTTGGCCGAACAGCGAACCAGGAATCAAGAACGGCACTTCCACGCGGCCTTGCGCATCCGCCATGGTAGCGATTGATGCAATCAGGTTGATGTTGAGGAAGCAGCTCGGCGCGCCCAGGACGGTCAGGTCCAACGGCAGGGCAATGCCCTGAAGCGACGTGATGCTGTCGCCGAAGTTGACGATGGCCATCGCACCCGGATCGGCGCCGGTTGCAACGAGCGACCACGGCTGGCCGTAGTCG
Organism: Planctomycetota bacterium; assembly: GCA_051278165.1. GTDB lineage: Bacteria > Planctomycetota > UBA1135 > UBA1135 > UBA2386. The sequence goes on from JBNMNW010000082.1 coordinate 7,136, forward strand.
AACGACGTCGGCTCGGCAGCGATTGCCGGGCCACAGCTGAAGCCACCAATTTGCGTTGCGATATCGCCAGGCACGGCCGGCGTCAGGTCGCGTTGCACCAACTCAACCGTGAACGTGCCGCCGGCGAAGTCGCCGAGAGCCAAGAACTGGTAGGAGACGTGGTCGACCGGGCGGAAGTTGACCGGGCCGAAGACGGTGCTGCCGCCAGCCGCGAGGCTGACCGATAGGTTGCCGAGTGGCAGGATGGCGACGGCTTCGTTGCCGTTGCTCAAGCCAGGAATCGTCGCCAGCGGGTTGCCAACGTTCTCGACAATCACATCGACTGCCGGAGCAGCTGCAAGGTGACGGACGGTGACGCGGGCGTTGCCGGTCGAGATCAACGTGGTGTCATTCGCGAACGCGGAGAGCACTGGGCTCGCTGCGCCGTCGAGGTGGGCCACGATGGTGACGTCGTCGCCACGGGACACCGTGTCCGAACGGGTAAGAACCGGGTTGCCGTTAACCAGCGCATCAAAGGCGTAGGTGCCAGGCAGAACGGTCAGCGGGCCGACTACTTCGCGGAAGTCAAAGGTGAACAGCGAGGCGCCGTTAGCGGTGACGGTGACCGGTGCGCCCAATCCTGGGATACCGTGAACGACCGTGACTTGCGCCGTCAGCGGCACGTTTTGGGTCAGCAGGCGGAAGTTGTTCGTGCCGGCTTGGCCGACAGCGAAGATGCCATAGCCAACGCCGTTCTCGACGCGGACGTCGACCGGACCAAACGCCGTCGTTGCCGTGCCAGCGAGGTTGAGCTTCACCGAGTAGATGCCGGGAGCAACGTCAGCTTCGGCTTCCATGCCGTTGGTGACACCGGCGATCGTTGCAACCGTCGCACCGTTTTGCGCGAGGATGATGTCGACTGCGGGCGCTTCGGCCGTGTGACGGACGTAGAGGCGCGAGGTCGGCAGCGTGAGGTTGTTGAGCGAGTTGCCAAACGCGTTGAGCTGCGGCGTGCCACTAGCGTCTAGGTTCGCGATCACCGAGTAATCGATGTCGGCGGCCAGCGCGGCAGTCAGGCTCAACAGCGTGGAGCCGTTTTGGCGTACTTCGAGCGCGTAGGTGCCTGGCGGCAGAGTCAGCGGACCTTGTTGATCGCCATAGTCGAACGAGAACAACTGGGAGCCGTTGGCGAAGACGTCAACGGGAGCGCCAAGACCGGGAATGCCGTGGAGCACGGTAACGGTCGCGTCTTGAGCTGGGAGTGCCGCGAGCAAAAAGCCGGCGGCAAGCGAGAGAGTCGTGATCTTCATGGGAATCGTCGAGTGCGGGATGGGGCGTCACCGCGCGACATGGTTCGCAACTCATTACAAATCAGATGCAGGATTCCTTCGGTAGCTCAGGCGATGCATCGCGACATCCTGACGGCTCGACGCACCTCTTGCCGCATCCGCACTATGCCTTCCACGAGCAACGACTACGCCGTCGCGAAAGTCAGTTCTTTACGACGCGAAGCGGCGCGCGCACGGCGACAGATTTCCATGCATAGGGCACGAGAACATCCCAAAAGTTCGTGCCGTTATTCGGCTGGCGAAATTCAGCTTCGCTCAGAAGCAACAGGCAAGCGATCCAGTGCCTCGCGCAACGATCCGGAGGAAGTGATCACATTTTTCTCTACGACAACATCACGGGCAAAGAAGGCGTCATGCATGCGAAGTTGACGACGGGCGAACAAGTCCTCGCAAGCTTGCTTGGAAGCTTCGACGTGCCACGGGTTGAGCGTTCGGCCGATAGTCGATGCCGGCCGTAGCGATATTGAGCGAACTACGAAGGCGCTTGCGCATAACCGGCACGCTCATTCCGAGCGCCGTCGGCCAACGCGCTGACTGAGCGCTAAACCCTCTGGGGCATGGGGTGGAAGGCAATCCAAGCCCTTGCGCGACAAGGTTGCGCCAGCCATGACGCCCAGCTTGATGATGCAGCTTGCGAGGCTTTGCATCGCACTCGATCGTTTCAAGGCGTTGGTTAAGCGGAGTGGCCTTGGTCCGCTCCAGGTCCTCGCCACTAGTGAGTCATGCAATGAGACTAGAAACCTAGTCACTCGCCGCCGCGATCCGACTAGTCATGACCAGCGACCAGCCAGGTGTCGCCGCGCCGTCAAGAGTGGCTGCTTGCGTGGCCAAGTTCAAAAAGTCGGTTGCGGTTCTCCATGCTGAGTTGGCGAAGCTGCGGAACGCTTTAGAACACAGGTGATGTTGCTGATGTTTGCGCGCCCAGTGGTTCTTGCAGGAGTGCGTTCCGTGGCCTGACGCCAGTTCTCATTTGCCGGTATGGTGCTGGCTCATCACTCGACGCAGAAACCGACGCAGCCGCAGTGGCGATCGCGGTTCTTCGTTCAAGATCTAGCCCCGCCGACATATGCGTCTTCCTGCAGTCAAAGGTCTGATCGAGCGCCGAGTGCTCGTCAACTATCGCGTTGACGTTGACGTGCTGCAGCGAGTGCTTCCGCCGCCGTTCCGCGTGAAGGTCGTTGCTGATGTGGGGATGGCTGGTGTGTGCCTCATTCGGTTGGGTCAGGTCAGGCCCTACTTTTTGCCTGCAATGTTCGGACTCTCGTCAGAGAATGCCGCTCATCGAATTGCCGTTGAGTGGGATACTCCGGCAGGGGTCAAGGAAGGCGTCTTCGTGCCCAGGCGCGACACTTCGTCGTTCCTCAATACCGTCGTTGGCGGCAGGCTGTTTCCCGGCAAGCACTCTCGCGCAAAATTCGACGTGCTCGAGTCCGGTAACGACATCTCCATCTCGCTTCGGAGCGTGGATGGAGAGACCAGAGTTGCTGTTGATGCAAGCGTGTCCGAACGCATCGCAGCGACGTCGGTCTTTGAATCTATCGAAGCGGCGTCAGCATTCTTCGAACGCGGTTCGATTGGCTACTCGGCAACTCGTGAGAGCAGTTGCTTTGAGTGCCTGGAGCTCAAGAGCTTTGGGTGGCAGGTGGAACCACTTGATGTGCGTCGAGTGGAGTCGAGTTTTTTCTCCAATGTGGACCTGTTCCCGGTCGGGTCCGTCAGTTTTGACTCGGCCCTGTTGATGCGCGATATTCGCCATGAGTGGCACGCTCACGATTCGCTGAGAGTGGCACCTAGCTAAGCTGCCAAGTCACGGTGCAGTTGACGATCGCCGTCATCATGCTGGAGTGTCATGCCAGCGAGCAGTCGAGTCAGACAGTTGCTCAGTTCTAGCTATTCAAGTTCGGGACAATCGTTGTCTCGCGCTTCGTTTAGCCTCCGCGGACCCGTTCGACACGGGACGAAGCCATGATCAAGATCCTATGCACGGTGACCTGCCTGTTGGCAGCCGCTCACATCACCAGCCCAAGTCTCACCGCGCAAAAGGCGAGCACGCCGAAGGCTAGTGACCAGCTGCCCGACCCCGACGGCAAGAGCGCGAAGATGCGCAAGAAGGTCAAGGTCTTCATCTTGATGGGGCAGTCCAACATGTTGGGCGCCGGCAAGGTTGCTCCAGCGACTAAGGAGGGAAGCCTCGAATACGCGGTGAAAACCGAGAACCTCTACCCGTTCCTTGTCGATGAGGATGGCGCGTGGACCGAACGCAAGGACGTGCGCAACGTTCGTGTGATGGTTGGGCGCGGTGGTGGCATGCGCGTGTTTAACAACGAATGGATGACGGTTAAGGGAGGCAAAATTGGTCCCGAATACGGCATTGGTCATCACCTAGGCAATTTGCTCGACGAGCCGGTGATGATCCTCAAGAGCTGCATTGGCAATCGCAGTCTCGGTTGGGACCTGTTGCCGCCGGGCAGCGAGCGGTTTGAGCAAGATGGCAATGTCTATGCTGGCTACAAGGATTCGCCCGACAAGTGGCAGAAGGGCACTGAGCCGAAGCCGATTGGTTGGTACGCCGGTAAGCAGTACGACGACGACACCGCGAACGCCAAGAAGGTGCTCGATGAACTTGATAAGTACTACCCTGGCGCCAAGGCCTATGAGATCGCTGGGTTCTTCTGGTGGCAGGGCGCGAAGGATTGCGGCAACGCTGCGCACTCGGAGCGCTACGAGCAAAACCTTGTGCGATTGATTGAGCAGCTGCGCAAGGACTTCAAAGCGCCGAAAGCCAAGTTCGTTTGCGCCACGCTCGGGCACGTGAAGAAGAGTGCTGGTGGCAACGATGGCTTGGTGCTCAAGGCGCAGCTCGCCGTTGATGGCGAGAAGGGCAAATACAAGAAGTTCAAGGGCAACGTCGCGTCGGTGTATGCCAACCCGTTCTGCCACGGCGGTAGCGCCAACGGGCACTATGACGGCAACGCCAAGACCTACATGGATACTGGCTTGGCGATGGGCGAAGCGATGGTCGCGCTGCTCAAGAAGGGCAAGTAGCTCGCCACCAATAAGAGCTCGTTGCATGAGCTGGTCTCAGTTGTGGAGCGAACTACTTGTGCTTCGAGCCCGTCTGTGAAGACTTCGGCGATCGGCGCCGCGATGGCCTTAGGTATCGCATTAGCGATCGCTACAACGACACCTTCTCCCTTCGCTGCAAGTCGATCGAGAAGGTCTCTGACTAGCGAACAGGCACGAACTGCACCGCATCCACGATCACATAGCCGTTCGTGCCTTCGGTCGTGATGGTTACCGACGCCTGCTTGCCAGCGGCGCAGCGGTAGGTGCCGATCGTGTGGGATGCACCACCGCTTGGTGGCAGCTTTTGGTTGACGAGCACGATCGCCGTTCCGTCCGCGTGCGTCACCGTGACCTTTGTATTGGAAGCCCGGTTGTCGTGAGGGGTGTAGAAGATGCGGACCTCGTAGTTGGCTGCTTGCGGGAGGTCGGGCGTGAACTCGGCTGCCATGCGGCCCTTTGCCGCGTTGCCGTCGTGGCGATAGCCGCCGCCGACGTAGCCCGGCGTGGAGTCGCTGATGTTCCACCCACCGGTGAACTTCGCATCGGCATCATCGAGCACGATGCCGGCTAGTGATGTCGCATCGATGCCGGGCTTGCGGCGAGTCGTGGTCCATTGCAGCGTTTGTCCGTCGGCGAGCAAGCGCTCTTGCAGTTCGTTGATGTCGATGTCTTGCACCGCGACGTTGTTCTCGATGGCCTGTGACGCCGCCGTCGCTGCGGATTGGCCGAGCACCATGAATACCGGTTCCATTCGGATCGATCCGTAGGCTATGTGCGATGCGGACAGGCAAACGGGCACCAGCAGGTTCTCGCACTCGGCCTTCATTGGCCGGATCGAGCGGTAAGAGATCGGGTAGGGCGGGAAGCCGCCGATTTCCACGTCCCCCTCATTGCGAACGTGACCGTGCTCGTCGACGTAGCGTTGGATGTGGTGCGAATCCATCGTGTAGGCCGCTAGGCCAATAGCGTCTTCGACCTGCCGGCGACCTTGGCAGTCGTGCTGCGACATCACGTAGTCCGAGACCATGCGTCTGGCTTCGCGCACATATAGTTGGTGCGGCCAGTTGCCATGCTTCGCAAACTCATCCTTGGCTGGGCCAAACTGCTGGAAGTGCTCACGGACCTTCTTCGGCACTCGCGGGTGATGTGCCAGCGACCACATCAGGCCCTGTTGATATGAGAGGTGCCGGTTGAAGATGAGCTCGCGAGTTGCGTAGTCGGCGTTCGCCCATTGGTAGTTCTGGCCGATAAAGTCGGTCGACACGGCGAAGTTGTTGTTCGTGTCCGTCTTTCGATTCGGCATCCATATTGGATTCCACGGGATGCGCATGTCGCCGGCTTCGAAGTTGCGAAGCAGCAGTTCGTAGAGCTGTTCGTCGTAGTCCTTAGGCTTGACCCACGGGGCGCGATTCGCGTCGACGTCGGTAATGCACATGCGGAAGCAGTACGCTTGCACGCGATGGTCGCCGGTGCCGTCGGTGGCCAGTGGCCCTGCATTGATTCCCGGTAGCAAGCCGCTGCTGACGTCACCAGGCACGATGTACGGATCAACGGGCACAACAAACTGGTGGTGCACAGCGTGCTTAACCTGCACGCCGTTGAGCGTTTCGTCATAGCGAGAATTGGCTTCACGGCCCACGGTGAACGACACGCCGGCCTTCGCCATCAGGTCGCCCTCATAGGTTGCGTCGATGAACATCTTGCCGTGAAACTCGCGGCCCGATTCCATGCGAATCGAAGTGATGCGAGTGCCGGTTGCCTCGACACCATTGGTGAGGTTGAGACGTTCACCGACGACGATGTCTATCTGGTGTTCGGCAAGCATGCGTCGAAGTGTTCGTTCGGCAACTTGCGGCTCGAACGTCCACATGGCGTTGTCCTTCGCGCCAAGCCGGCCGCTCCGATACTCGCTGCGCTGCTGCCACTGCCACGCGGCGGCTTGCGAGTAGTGTTCCCACAGCAGCGAGTAGAACCGCCGTGAGAGTCCTCCAATGGCGGCTTTGTTGCCGATGTCGGTTGCGCCCAGTCCGCCGGAAGTCAGTCCCCCGATGTGAGAACTCTGTTCGATCAACACAACGGATCGACCGAGCACAGCGGCTTGCACGGCTGCCGTGACGCCCGCTGATGTTCCGCCGTAGACGACGACGTCGCAATCGGTTCGCAGGCCGGCAGTGGCCGGAGCCGCTTTGGACGGTGACTGCGCGGTTGCCAATGATGGCATAGTTACGGCGCACGCTACGGTGAGCGCGGTCGCCCATAGAAGTCGACGGCGTGGAGGCTGGTGGTTCACGGTGATTTGCATGCGGGCTAGAGGCTAGTTGCTAATGGCTAGTTGCTAATGGACTGTGGGCAGAGTTCAGGCTTGCCGGTTGCTCATCTCGCCAATGCAAATCGGCGCGAACGGTGAGGTGCAATTCTTCGAGTTTAGTTCGTCGCGATAGACGCCGATCGCTTCGATTTTTGCCAGAGTTGCTGCCACGGTCATGGGGGTAACCGTACCCGTAGCGGTGCATCGCCCCAAGGCTCCACCGCGCGCGTTCCGACGATGGCCCGTCTCTATTGATCGCGAACGCGTCCCCATGCTGGTCCGCGCCAAGAGCATTTGGGGTAGGATTGCTACTGCGTGCTGACGTTGGTCGCGAGCTCGAATCCCAGCTTGTCTGCGGTGATCGTGCATGGAACCCTGACGCTGTTTGGGATGTCGTTGCATCCGATCTGGCCCAATGCATGGACTGCGTTGATTACGTTCCTGGCGTCGGGTTGGTGGTTCTTGATTGGCTTTGCATTCACGTTCGCCAGTGTGTGATGCGGGGAGTCGAAAAATTGGTTGCGCGTGAGTTTTGTGTTTTTGTCCAGGCACGGCATGTCCAAGCAGATTACGAACATCTTCACGGGTGATCGACGTGCAGAGGTGGGTTTGGCAGCTACGTTCCTTTTGGCGATTGTGGCTGCTGTTGGTGGGTTGGCGATTGGGCCCGGCCAGGTCATCTGGTGCTTGTTCTTGTCGGGATCGGAGGCTGCGTCCTACGAGATTCAGTCGAGTCGGGAGGTTGTTGTGCCGCTCGCTCCTGATCAAAACCCTCTGCGTTTCATGGCGCGTGTTGCGTATCTAAAGCCCAACCGCCACATCGGAACGATGGTCACCGCATTCGATGGTGTGCTGCGGCGCGTTACAGCCGTGAATCTCTGCGTGACCATGTGGAGCATCGGGCTTTGGCGTTCCTCGCAACGCATGGCTCGTCGCGCGGCGCTGTCGTAGTTGTTGCGGCGGCGATCATTCCTAGAAGTCAGCCGAGGCTGAATGATTCTTGGCAGGGGCTTCGGCCGGTCCCTAGTAAGAGAGCTATCTAGCCGTATCGGTAAGGCGGATCGCCGCTGACACGGGCAATGCCAGCGACTTTGCGCCGTCCCATGAATGCTCGTGCGATGCTTCCCGTGTCGACTTGCTACACTGCGGCACGCTCATGCTTCGCTACCACACCTTGCTCTCAGGTCGAAGCTGCTGGTCGCTGCTCGCCGCATGCTCCCTCGGAGTCTTGTTGGCGACGAACGTGACTGCGCAGTCGGCTATTGGTGATGCGCCGATCGACTTCGATCGCGACATCCGCCCGATCCTGTCCAACCACTGTTTTCAATGTCACGGTCCGGATGGCGAGCATCGCAAGGGAGGTCTACGACTCGATCTCAAAGACGATGCGTTCGGTAAGCGTGACGGCGTTGCGGCCATTGTCGCGGGCGACGTCGATGCCAGTGCGTTGGTGCATCGCATCCTGAGTGACGACGCCGATGAGCTGATGCCGCCGGCCGAAGCCAACAAGCCGCTGTCAAACGTGCAGCAGCAGCTGTTGGTGCGGTGGATCGAGCAAGGTGCGAACTGGACCGAGCATTGGTCGTTCGTGGCGCCGGTCGAACCAAAGCAGCCTAAGGTGTCGGATGCTGCGTGGTCGCGGGACGCGATCGACCGCTTCGTCCTGGCCAAGCTGGATCGTGAAGGCCTGCAGCCGAATGAGCGCGCGGATCGGCGCACCTTGCTGCGCCGCGTGACGTTGGACCTGACCGGCATGCCGCCGACGATGAAGGAGCTGCAAGCGTTCCTCTCAGACACATCCCCTAACGCCTACGAACGGGCTGTCGACCGCTTGTTGGCTACCGATGCCTACGGCGAACACATGGCGCGGTTCTGGCTCGATGCCGCGCGCTATGGCGACACCCACGGCCTGCACCTCGATAACTACCGCGAGATGTGGCCCTACCGCGATTGGGTCGTGCGCGCGTTCCGCGACAACCTGCCGTTCGATCGCTTCATCACCGAGCAGTTGGCCGGCGACTTGCTGCCGGAGCCGACCGAAGACCAGTTGATCGCCTCTGGCTTCAACCGCTGCCACATCTCGACCAACGAGGGCGGTTCGATCAAAGAAGAGGTCTATGTGCGCAACGTGATCGATCGCGTTAGCACGACAGGCACCGTGTTCCTTGGCTTGACGGTGGGCTGCGCCGTTTGCCATGACCACAAGTTTGACCCGATCAGTCAGCAAGAGTTCTATCAGCTGTTTGCCTTCTTCAACAATTTGGACGGCAGTCCGATGGACGGCAACAACAAGGATCACGCGCCGGTGATGAAGATCGCGAGTGATGAAACCACCGCCGCGTTGGCCAAGCTGAGTAGCGATGCCAAAGCGGTCGAGGGGCGTGTCGCTGCGGCCTTGGCCAAGATCGAATACGTCGAGCCGGCTGCCGCCAATGGCACCGCTGCGAACTTGCGCAAGCGACACGAATTGGTTTGGCTTGACGACGACTTGCCCACCGGCGCAGCGATCGCCGGCGATGGCTTAGTCTGGGTCGAAGACGCGCCGTTCGTTCACAGTGGCAAGCGCGCCATGAAGCGACAGAGCCAAGGCAATCAGCAGCACTACTTCCGCGACGCCGATCAAAAGCTTCGAGTCGCGTCGGGTGATGCGCTGTTCGCCTGGGTCTATCTCGATCCAACGGACACTCCCGAAGAGATCATGCTGCAGTGGAACAGCGATGGCGCCAATGGTTGGCTGCATCGTGCTTACTGGGGCGCCAACAAGATCAACTACGGCAAGGACAAGTCGGCCGAACGTTGGCACATGGGCGCACTGCCCAAGGCTGGCGAGTGGGTGCGGCTTGAGGTGCCAGTTGCAACCGTTGGCTTGACGGCGGGCATGGCCGTTCATGGCGTTGCCTTCACCCAGTTCGGCGGCACGAGCTATTGGGACCGCGTCGGTATCGATACGAGTAGCAGCCAAGAACCGGAAGACTACTTCTGGGTCGATGACGAGGTTCCTGAGGGTGCCAAGTCAGAGGGCGATGGGCAAAAATGGCAGTGGGTCGACGGCAAAGGCAAGCGTCAGCCCAAGCCGTTCCTGGGTGCACGCAGTCTGCGTCGCAAGGGGAAGGGGCTGAGCCAAGACTTCTTCACTGAGGTGCCGGTGCCGCTCAAGTTGCACCAGGGGGATCGCCTGTTTGCGCACGTTTGGCTTGATCCGAAGGACCCGCCTAGTTCGGTGCAGCTGCAGTTTCACGCCAAGGGCAGTTGGGATCATCGCTCGCGCTGGGGGGGTGGTGCGGATGGCGAAGGACGGCCTAATGGAGCCGACTTCCGCGCCGGCGACGCGCCCAAGACTGGCGAGTGGGTTCGCATCGAAGTGGTGATTGCCGATGTCGGCCTCGCAGCTGGCGACGTGATCGACGGCTGGGCGTTCACCAAGGTTGACGGCACGGTCTATTGGGATGGTGCTGGCGTGCACACGTTTGCGCCCCCGAACGATGCGCACCTGACGTCGCTCGCTGCGTGGCAGGAGACTGCGAGCGGCAATGCGGCGCTTCCAGAGGCGTTGCGCAAGACCTTGGCGGTGCCGATGACCTCGCGCAGCAAGGAGCAGCAGGCGTCCGTTCGCGACCACTACTTGCGTCACGTGCACGGCAAGTCACGCGTGATCTTCGCGCCGATGCTGGCCGAGTTTGATGCGATTGCCAAGCAGCGCACCGCCGTCGAAGCCAAGATCCCGACGACCCTGGTCATGAAGGAACGGGCGGAGATGAAGGATGCGTTCGTGCTGCAGCGTGGGCTCTACGATCAGAAGGGTGACAAGGTGGTTCGCGCGACGCCGGCGGCTTTGCCACCGATGGCGGACGACTTGTCACGCGACCGTCTTGGTTTGGCCAAGTGGCTGACCGCTGCCGAGCAACCACTGACGGCGCGCGTCACCGTCAACCGATTCTGGCAGCAGCTGTTTGGCACCGGCATCGTCAAGACCAGCGAAGACTTCGGCAACCAGGGCGAACGTCCGAGTCACCCGGCGCTGCTGGACTACCTGGCGACTCGCTTCGTCAGCAATGGTTGGAACGTCAAGGGGCTGATGAAGCAGATGGTGCTGACGTCGACCTATCAGCAGGCGCCCAACGTGCACGCCGACGCGTTGCGCTTGGATCCTGAGAACCGCTGGCTGTCCCGCGGACCGCGTTTCCGTCTCGATGGCGAAGTGCTGCGCGACCAAGCGTTGCTGTTGTCCGGCTTGTTGGTGCAGAAGATCGGCGGGCCCGGCGTCAGGCCACCGCAGCCTGGTGGCTTGTGGAAAGCCGTCGGCTACTCGAGTTCGAACACGGCGCGTTTTATGGCCGACAAGGGGCATGAGAAGGTGCATCGCCGCAGTCTTTACACGTTCTGGAAGCGCACCTCGCCGCCGCCGCAGATGACCACGTTCGACGCGCCTAGTCGCGAAGAGTGTCGGGTTCGACGAGAGCGCACCAACACCCCGATGCAGGCGTTGTTATTGATGAACGACCCGCAATACGTCGAGGCGGCGCGCTGCTTTGCGGAGCGCATTCTGCAAGAGGGCGGCAAGAGCGACGCGTCGCGGGTGGCGTGGGCGCTCGAAAGCGCGACGTGTCAGGTGCCGAGCGCTGCGGACATCAAGGAAGTGCGCGCGCTTCTGAAGTCGGAGCGGGCAGCATTCGCTCTCGACCCTGCCGCCGCCAAGCAACTGATCGCGATCGGAGCTGCAACGTCGGACGCGGACTGTCCACCTGTTGAGCTGGCGGCCTGGACGATGGTCGCCAATCTGATCCTTAACCTCGACGCCGTTTTGACCAAGGGATAGGCACGATGCATGCAAGCGAACAGTTTCTTCAGCAGATCACGCGTCGTCACTTCTTTGGCCAGTCAGGCCTAGGACTAGGCACCGCGGCGTTGGCGTCGATGATGGGGAAGGGGCGCATCATCACCAATCCGCATGGTATTGGGCCGCAGGGTTCAGGATTGCAGGGAGGTGGTCTGCCCGGCGTGCCGCATTTCGCGCCCAAAGCGAAACGCGCGATCTGGTTGTTCATGGCCGGTGCGCCGTCGCAGATCGACATGTTCGATTATAAGCCGAAGCTCAACGACCTCTACGATACCGATCTGCCGGAGTCGATTCGCAAGGGGCAGCGACTGACGACGATGACGTCGGGTCAGAAGCGCTTTCCGATTGCGCCGTCGATCTTCAATTTCAAGAAGCACGACAACGGTGGCGATGGCGCGTGGATCTCCGAGTTGCTGCCCTACACGGCGCAGATGGCGAAGGATATTGCGATCGTGCGGTCGGTCTACACCGAAGCGATCAACCACGATCCGGCGATCACGTTCATCACGACTGGCCGCGAACAGCCGGGGCGTCCAAGTCTCGGTTCGTGGCTCAACTACGGGCTCGGCTCAGAGAACCAGGACTTGCCCGGCTTCGTCGTCATGACACCTTCGTGGACGGGGCGGCAAGATGCGCAAGCGCTCTACAATCGGCTGTGGGGCGCGGGCATGATCGCGAGCAAGCACGCTGGCGTGGCGTTGCGATCACAAGGCGACCCGGTGTTGTTCTTGAAGAACCCCGCTGGTGTCGATGCGAACGCCCGCCGCCGAATGCTCGATTCGCTCGCTCGCATGAATGCACGGCAGCACGAGCAGGTTGGTGATCCCGAGATCCAAAACCGTATCGCGCAATACGAACTCGCCTACCGCATGCAGACGTCCGTGCCCGAACTGACGGACCTCGGCAGCGAGCCCGAGAGCACGAAGAAGATGTATGGTCCCGACTCAGACAAGCCGGGCACGTTCGCCGCGTCATGCGTGTTGGCGCGGCGTATGATCGAACGCGGAGTGCGCTTCGTGCAGATGTTCCATCGCGGCTGGGACCAGCACGGCAACCTGACTGGCGACTTGCCAAAGCAATGTCGCGATATCGACCAGGCAGCGTGGGCGTTGGTTCAAGACCTCAAACAACGCGGTCTGCTCGACGAGACGCTAGTGATCTGGGGCGGCGAGTTTGGCCGCACGGCCTACTGCCAAGGTGGCTTGAGCCGCAAGAACTACGGCCGCGACCACCACCCGCGTTGC
>JBNMNW010000083.1:0-19806 GCA_051278165.1 Planctomycetota bacterium
GGCGAACCAACCCGGTGCGAAAGTCACGCACCTGGTCGATTCGCCTCCCGTGACGCAGACTCCTAGAAGCGCCACGGCGACTGAGCGTCTGCGCGTTCTGCTTGCTGACCACTCTTCAGTCGCGTGCCGACTTCGCGCAGCGAGGCGTCGCGCTCGATGAGTTCGCCGACCGTGAGCACGCTCGGTTGGTCGGTGGCGCCACCGTGTTCGCCGCCACATAAGAACTGCCAGTCGCCATCACCGTCGCGCACGGCATAGAGCACGGCGTCACCCGCTGCGACATGCCCGCAGACGAACGCGCGCAGGTCCGGTTTGTCGAGCGGGTTGTCACTTTGGACCCCGGCCATCTGCTGGTGCCATAGATGCGCTTGGTGCAGGGCAACGCCCTCAAGACACTGCTTGGTGAACTCGTTGTCGGTATCCGCAGTGAGCACCAGATTCGGTCGTGTGCTGGGGCTCGTCAACTGAATGTGTGCCTCTAGGCCGAGCGTTTGGTGGCCGGGGATCGAGTTGGCGATGGTGATGGCGATCGGCGGTTCGTTCGCCTGCTCGTCGTCATTCCACAGCTCCAGGATGCGCGCGAACGCTGCGTCCTCGATTTCGCCCCAGAGCACCCAGCTGATGCCGCTCGTCAGTCCCTGCACCTTAACCGGTAGCACGCAGCGCACGAACATGCGGGCAGCCTCGGTTGGCAGGTCGATGCGGCAGAGGTCATCGTCGGCGCGCGCATGCTCTTCGCGCTGGTCCTCCTCGAGCGTCACGTAGGCGTCGGGGCGCTGGAACATCGGATCCAGCAATTCGTGTTCGTCGCCACACTGATCGCACTTCGGCATGGCCGCATGGTAGCTCGGCGATGGCGCTCGTCCGAACAGGGATTCCTAAGCTGCAAGGCGTGATCTGACGACGCCTGCGGCGACTTGCGTGTCAGTCCCATCTGCCGGCATCACAGCACTAGTGATGCGTGCCTGCTTGCTTCGGGAACGGCACCGCCTTGACGATGCGTTCCACGCGCGTCAGCGATTTGCCGCCCAGGAACAGCTTGCCGTCGACGACCACTGGCGGAATCACCATGTGGTCCGCGGACTCGTCGTCCGTCGTGACTTCGAGCGGGCCCGGGGTTTGTTGGGTGCCGCTTGGTGCCAGTGGCAGTCGTGTCACGATTAGCGGCTGTTGGTCGCCGGGCTTGCTCGACAGCACCAACATCTCGCTGTTCGACAAGAAGTACGGCAGCGCCATCATCTTCCCCGCTGGCGTGACCATGATCACTTCGCTGGTTTGCGTCTCGAAGTCGTAGCGAGCTAGGGCGAGTTTTCCGTCGATCCGGCCCGGGAAGGCGACCTGTTTGCTGTCCAGGCTGCAAGCCGGTCGGCAGGCAAAGGTCGCGCCAATGATGGCCATCGTGGCTACGGTGATGAGGCCGCGGTGTTGGCGTTCATGGCAATCTCCGCCGGCAGGTAGCCGCGGCGCGGCAGTTCGGGTTGATGGAACTGCCTTTGCATGGCTGCCGGTCCCTGCGCACTGCTGCTGGCAGATTCGTGTAAGTATCTTTTAGTAAAGGGCTAGAGGCACGGCCTTTGGGCCTCGGCGGGCGCTGTGCGCGGGCCTTCCGGTGCTGTCGCTTGGCTCACGAGCGGCGTGGGTTCGCGGCTAAGGTTGCGTCGCGCGGGCTCGCGGTGCCATGCAGCATGGCGCGGCAGACTCTATCGCAATCGCAGTCGTTGCCTGATCCGGCCCTGCTTGGTGGTGGTCGTTTGGCTTAGTCGTCGCGGTCGCCGGATCTTTGGCTTCCGTAGGGCGCCTGGACCAACTGGCTGCGCAGCTTGGCCTTGCGGAAGTTGGCTGCCAAGTGTTCGGGGATTTCACCCGCTGGCATCCGGCCCCTTCGTGACCTATCCTACTCGGCCAAGCGCCCAACCGCCCGCCGGGGCGGAAGTCGCGATGGCAACCGGGCTACGGCCAACCGTCGCACTTCGCCGATGTAAGAGGCACTCCTCCGATCCCTTCGGAGGGGCGGTCTCATAGGAGGTGGCCAGCTCGTTTCTAGGGTTTGGTTGCCGGCAAGAGAAGCAGATGACAGACAAAGCACCGAAGGAACCTAAAGAGGGCGAAGTCCCAACGAAGAAGCCACGCGGCATGGGCGGGGTGATCCTCATCCTGGCCCTGTTGATGGCGCTGTTCGTGGTCGTGTCGAGTTCGAGCCGTGATGGCCAAAACTCGGTGCACGCGTTCTACAGCCACCTACTCAACAGTCGACTGTCTGGCGTCACGATGTCCGGAGGTGTGGTCAGTGGCCACGTCAATGATCAGGGCGACCGGCAAATTGAAGTCGTGCTGAGGGACTTCCTTACGTTTGGCGGCATCGATCACGACCTGCTGAGCACGTTGTCGGTGACCAGCCTCGACTCCACGCTGTATGGCGATTCCGCCGTCGCGACGACTCGCTTCCTCGACGATCTCCGCGAGAATCGAGTGCGTGTCCAGCAGGCGTTTTTCGTCAACGAGGTTGCATCCAAGGCGGCCAACGCGACGCCTGTCGAGGGCGAACTACGCAAGGAAGGCGCCTATCTGACGGCCTTGCTGCAACGTGGTTCTTCGCAATACTACGTTCGCATCGATAGCCCGCCGAGTGGTGGCTCGCCAACGTTACAAGACGTCTGCGCCGAACTGGACCGTCTCGATGTGCCGCTGCAATCGCGCACGTTGTCGCTCGGCGGCGCGGACTTCCGTGTCAGCGAGCCAAACACCGCGATGATCTACATCATCGGCACAGTCGGCCCATGGCTGCTGGTGCTGGCGATCGTCTGGTTCTTCATCATTCGCCAAATGCGCGCGCCGGGTGGTTCCGGTGGTGTCATGAACTTTGGTCGCAGCCGCGCATCGCTCTACACCAAGGAGAGCCGCACCAACGTGACGTTTGATGACGTTGCCGGCATGGAAGAGGCCAAAGCCGAAGTTCGCGAGATCATTGAGTTCCTCAAGAACCCAGGCAAGTTTGCGCGACTCGGTGGCTCGATCCCACGCGGCGTGTTGCTGGTCGGTTCACCGGGCACGGGCAAGACCTTGCTCGCCAAGGCGATCGCCGGCGAAGCTGAGGTGCCGTTCTTCTCAATCAGCGGCAGTGACTTCGTTGAGATGTTCGTCGGCGTTGGTGCCAGCCGCGTCCGTGACTTGTTCAAGCAAGCCCGCGAAGCGAGCCCCTGCATCATCTTCCTCGATGAGATCGACGCCGTCGGCCGCAAGCGCGGCACCGGCATGGGTGGCGGTCACGACGAACGCGAGCAAACGCTCAACGCGATTCTCGTCGAGATGGACGGCTTCGACTCCGACAAGGGCATCATCCTGGTTGGCGCGACCAACCGTCCCGATGTGCTTGACCCGGCGCTGTTGCGTCCCGGTCGCTTTGACCGCCAGGTCGTCATCGATCGTCCGGACGTCAAGGGCCGCGAAGCGATCCTTGCTGTGCACGCACGCAAGGTGAAGCTCGCCGGCTACGTCGACATGAAGCGCATCGCCAAGGCGACCGCCGGGTTCTCCGGTGCCGAATTGGCTGCGGTGATCAACGAGGCGGCGATCCTCGCGGCGATGAAGAACAAGGATTGGGTCGAGATGGACGACCTCGAAGAGGCGCGTGACCGCGTGCGCTGGGGCCGTGAGAAGAAGAGCCGCGCCATCGAAGAAGAGGACAAGAAGGTCACGGCCTACCACGAAGCTGGCCACGCGATCGTTTCGATGATGACGCCGGATCAAGATCCGGTGCACAAGGTCACGATTGTCAGTCGTGGTCGCGCGCTCGGCGCGACGATGTCGTTGCCTGAGAAGGACGACTACAACCACTGGCAGAAGAAGCTGCTGGGCCGCATCGCCGTTTGTTACGGCGGTCGCATCGCCGAGCAGCTGGTCTTCGGAGACGTTTCCGCCGGCGCCCAAAACGACATCGAACAGGCGACCAACTTGGCGCGCGTGATGGTGTGCGAGTTGGGTATGAGCGAGAAGGTCGGCCCGATTAAATACACGGCGGACGATGAGAATCCGTTCCTCGGCCAGGAGTTTCGACTGTCGGGCGGGGTCTCGGAGCGCACGCTGCAGGCTATCGATGACGAGGTCCGCCGCATCGTCGATGAGCAGTATCAGGCTGCGACCACGTTGCTCAAGGAAAAGCGCGAGACGCTCGACAAGGTAGCGGCAGCGCTACTGAAGTATGAGACGCTCAGCGGCGATGAGATCGGCGCGATCTTGCGCGACGACAACCTGGAAGAGTTCAAAGCAGCGCAAGAGCGTCACCGCGAATCGGTCGAGCGCGACATTGCGCGCAAGGCTGCGAAGGCTGCTCCGAAGCCTGAGGCCGAAGCGGAAGCGTCAGCCAACAACGAAGCCTCTTCCGACGAGAAGCCCGACGTGGGCCTGTCGGGAGCCTGATCGAGAGACTGCACGAGAGACCTTTCAAGAGACCGCACAACCGATGATCCCACCCTTGCTCGTGCAACAGAACCCACCTGAGGGCAACTTCAGCGGACTGTTTGAAGCGGGCAAGATGATCATCGAGGTCGCGATCTTTGCGGTCTTCATCTACGTGGTGCTGCGCTTCCTGCGCGCCACCCGCGGCTCGGGAGTGATTCGCGGACTGGCGCTGCTGGTCACCACCTTTGCGGTCGCGTTCTTCATTCTGGCTGGTCCGTTGCAATTGGACCGCTTGGAATGGTTGGTCGAACAGCTGGCGCCGTCGGTCGTGTTGGGTTTGGTGGTGGTGTTCCACCCCGAGATTCGGCGCGCGATCGTGCATCTTGGCGACGCACCAATCTTCGGCCGCTTCTTCCGTCGTGATGCCAAGATCGTGCCGCGTTTGCTGCGCGCGGTGGCGCGTCTGAGCAAGGAGCGAATAGGCGCGTTGATCGCGATCGAACGCGAGGCTTCGTTGTCCGAGTTGTCGGAGAACGGCATCACCATCGATGCGCAACTCAACTCCTACCTGATTGAGTCGATCTTCTTCCCCAAGAGCGCGCTGCATGATGGCGGCGTCGTTGTGCAGGACGATCGCATCGTCGCCGCGTCGTGTCTGTTCCCGCTTAGTCAGAACCCAGACATCGACAAGCGCCTCGGCACGCGTCACCGCGCCGCACTTGGATTGTCCGAGGAGACCGACGCGTTGATCATTGTTGTCAGTGAAGAGACTGGCAGCATCTCGACCGCGAGCAACGGCAAGCTCAACCACGGTTTGACGCTCGAGAATCTCGAGATCGAACTAGACGGAGTCTTCGGTCGGAGTAGTTCCTCATGAGTGCTGATCGTCGCAAGCGAAGGGTGTGGGCGATGATTATCGACGACCCGTTTCGGAAGCTGGTCGCGATCGGTCTCGCGGTCCTGCTGTGGTTCTTCATCGAGAGCCGCATCATGGACTCTGAGACCTTCACGTTGCCGCTGACCGTTGACGACCAGACGACGGTCCACGGCGGTAAAGGCGACAGCAGCGAGTTCGTCGTGTTCTTACCGAGCGGTGTCGCGAAGAAGGAGTTCTACAACGGCGATGAGAAGGCTACGACGATCGACGTCAAGATGTCCGGCCCTCGCTACAAGATCGACGCGCTGAAAAACGATCCGTTGCGCCTCAAGGTGATGACGCTATTGGGCCGCCAATGGAGTCGCGACATCACCGGTGGAGACGCCGCCGTCGTCGGTAAGGATTCGGACATCGAGAGCATTCCGATTTCGGCAGCCGACATCGAGCGTGACATTCGCTACGACAACATCAAGATCGAGTTGCTGCCGGCGCGTATCCGCCTTGAGGTGGAGATTCAGGATTCGATCATCTTCGATCTCACCCCATCCAGGATCGAGTTTGCCGCGGAGGGCGACCTTGCCCGTATGCGTACGGACGCCGCAACGTTCAGTCTTCGCAACATGACGCTCGTTGGTCCGGCGAAGGTTCTTCACAGCCTGATGCAGCGCACGCAGGTGTTCCGCGCGAACTTTCGCTTTGGGCCTCAAGACAATAGCGCGACCGTTTCGCTGACCGTGATCGACGGGCCGAAGCTCGGTGTCTACCCCGAAGGCGGTGTCGTGTCGCAAGTCACGGTGCCGCTGAAGCTCGAGCGCAAAACCTACACGCTCAACCTGCCGCTTGTTGTGCGCGACAAGCGTCTCGATCAGGCCACCAGATACGAGCCAGACGAGAAGACGGTGCCGGTTGGCGTCAGCTTCGCTGGCAGTCTCGGTCTGGTGATGGGAGGCAAAGACGCCAAGAGTCAGCAGCAGTGGGCTACGCAAAACCTTCGATTGGAGGTGTATCTGAACGAACTCGCGAGTGGCGCGGCACTCGGTCCGGAGCTGCAGTTGTCGCCATGGATCCTGCTCGATGGTCCGCTGTTGTATCGCTATCCCAATAACGAGTACAGGCTCGAAGAGTCGTTGACGGTTACTGTCCGTGCCAAGCAATGAGCACATTTGAACCAGTCATGTTCGGCACCGACGGCCTCCGCGGCCGCGCCGGGGAAGCCCCGATGGAGCCGGAGACGTTGCGCCGCATCGGCTCGGCCCTAGGGGTTCTATTGATGCGCGAGGGCGATGGCTCGCAGCGTCGCGTTCTGATCGGCAACGACGGTCGCGAATCGGCGTCGTGGATCCTCGATTGCCTGGTGCAAGGCTTGGTGGCCGCAGAAGTCAGTGCTCACGACATTGGTCTGGTGACGACGCCGGCGTTGGCACTGCTGGTTAAGCACGAGCCGTATTCTGCCGGCATCATGATCAGTGCCTCGCACAACCCGTCGCACGACAATGGCATCAAGATCTTTGCTGGCGACGGCGCCAAGTTGAGCGACGAGGTGGAGGCGGAGATTGCGTCGCTGGCCAATGAGCTGCGGCCAGACTCGCCGTCCGAACCGCGCATCAAGTCGGTCTCGAAGCTGATACTTCGCTACGAAGAGCTGCTTGGCGATCGCTTCCCTGATCTCGACCTGACGGGGCGCAAGGTCTGCATCGACGCGGCCAACGGTGCCGGCGCGATCATTGGCCCGCGCATGCTCCGCACGTTCGGCGCCGAAGTGATCGAGGTCGGCTGCGAATCGGACGGCTTCAACATCAATGAAGGTGTCGGTGCTCTGCACCCCGAATACCTCGCCGAAATCGTCAAGCAGAATGGCGCGTGCTTTGGCATCTGCCTCGATGGCGATGGCGACCGCGGCATCTTTGTTGATGAGAATGGGCAGATTCACGACGGCGACGCCGTGTTGACGTTCTTTGGTGCCCGCATGCGGGCTGCCGGCACGCTGCCCGGAGACACCGTCGCCGCCACGGTGATGAGCAACCTCGGCATGCACCACGCACTGAAGGATGCTGGCGTTGCTGTGCATGTGACGCCGGTCGGTGACCGCCACGTCGTCGCGGCCATGCGTGAGCACGGCTTCACACTCGGCGGCGAGCAATCCGGACACACGTTGTTCACCGATCACGAGTTGGTCGGCGATGGCCTCTACACCGGCCTGCGCTTGCTTGCCGAAGCCGGCGATGCCCGGATGTCGGAGGTAATGGCCGCTTTCAAGCGTTTTCCGCAGAAACTGATTAACGTGCCCGTTCGCGACAAGCCCGACTTGTCGACGATCCCGGTGATCGCCGAGAAGCAGAAGGAAATTGACGAACTACTCGGCGATACCGGCCGCTTGCTGTTGCGCTACTCGGGCACCGAGTCGCTGTGTCGCGTGATGATCGAGGCGCAGGATCGCGAGTTGTGCGAACGCCTATGCGATGAGTTCGCCGAGTTGATCGAGGCGGAGCTTGGTGCGTGAGCACGCGGCTCGCGGTTAGCGGTAGCAACTTGACGGGAGACGTGCCGTTCTCGGCTGCCCTGTCGACGGATGCTGGAATCTTCGTGGTGCGCTCACCTGCCGGTGAGCGTGGCGACTTGACGCGCTTGTGCCAGACGCTGTGTGAGCAGCAAGGTCTGGCGCCGGAGCAGATCGAGGAAGTGCTCGTCGATGTCGGCCCCGGTTCTTACACCGGTTTGCGGGTCGCCGTGACGTTCGTGCGCTTCTTGCAGTCGTTTGGCGCGATCCCAGTGCAGGCAGTCGACAGCCTGGCATTGCTGGCCCATTACGCGTGTGGCAACGCGGCCGACGGCACGCGGGTGCGGCCGTTACTCGACGCCCGTCGCGGCCGCTACCACACGGCGCAATTTGAATACCGTGGTGGTGAGTTGGTCGAACTAGAGGCAGCCAACGCGACCAGCACCGAACAGGTTCTTGCCAGCTTGCAGTCCGGTGAGCGTGTCGTCATGCCAGCAGCGTTTGCCGAGCAGC
Organism: Planctomycetota bacterium; assembly: GCA_051278165.1. Lineage (GTDB taxonomy): Bacteria > Planctomycetota > UBA1135 > UBA1135 > UBA2386. The sequence continues at coordinate 8,286 of JBNMNW010000083.1, forward strand.
TCGGCGAGCAATTGCGCGACCGCAAGATCGAGGTGATCGTCGCTCGCGATCTCGGCGCCGATGCCTTGTTCGCCCCGGGCCTACCGCTGTTTTCAGCGAAGACCGAAGACCTCGAACCCCGCTACTTGATGGCGACCTACGCCGAGGACTAGCGATGCGCGTGTTCCGCCCGCTCTGGTTGCTGCATCGATGGCTTGGCGTCACTGCAGGCTTGGTGCTGCTGGTGACGGCAACGACCGGGCTGCTGTTGCTGCTCAAGAAGGACTACGCCTGGATCCAGCCTGCGACCATGAAGTGTGCCGACGGCACGCTCGCGGACTTGCAGCCGCTGCAGAAGGTTTGCGCGGCGGTGCTGGCTCTCGACCTGCCGGAGTTTCAAACCGAAGCAGACATCGCGCGCATCGACTTCCGTCCGGGCAAGCGTCTGCACAAGGTGATCAGTCGCCACGACGACTGCGAAGTGCAGGTCTGCGCGATCACGCTGCGAACGTCTGGCCCTAACGTGCGGCGCAGCGATTGGCTGGAGCGTCTCCACGACGGTTCGTGGTTTGGCGACTTCGCTCACGATCGCGTGATGCCAATCGTGGCGATCATCTTGCTGTTCCTGGCGGCCAGTGGCTACGTGATGTGGCTGTATCCAAAGTGGAAGAGGATGCGCAAAGCGTCGACCACCAAGGCGTGAGCGTCGAAGCTCCGGCAACCGTCTCGCCACGCTGCCACTGACCACGAAAGTTGTGCTGGTGCGCCGCTGGCGACGATGTCTTGATCCCGTACAAGCACGGTCAACGATTGGCCTCCGCGAGAGCCGACCAGAAGTTGTTCGGTTCTGGCGACACCGACAGTGCGGTGCTCAGCTACGTCACGAATAAGAACGGCATCGTCACCAAGGTGCCGTTGTAGAGGAAGTGCATCAGCATGCCTGGCAGCAGGCTGTTGGCGCGCTCGCGCAGGTAGCCGAGGTAGATGCCGAGGCCAAGATGGATTGGCAGCACGGCAGGCTGTTGGTGCACCAATGTGAACGCGACGGCGGTGACGAAGATGCCGAGGTGGCGGCCGAACAGCGCTAGCAGTCGTCCTTGCAGCATGCCGCGGAAGATCACTTCTTCGAGCAGCGCCGGTGAGACGGCGAAGACCAACAGGCTTGCGATCAGGCCGAGGCGGCTAGTGATGTCGCCGAGCCCATCTTCCACGTCGGGTAGTAGGGCGCGCAGGACCTCGACGTATCCCATCGCAACCACGACCGACAGTGCCGTGACGGCGATCACTTCTAGCCAGTAGCGCGGCGCCGTGCCACGCAGGCCAAGGCGGCCGAAGGGCCCGGCCCAGGCGAGCACGCCGGCGACGCAGACACCTGACATCAAGCTTGCGAACGGCAGCAGCAGTTCGAAGTCACTGCCCTCCGCGAGCAGCCACGCGCCTAGTTGCGGGCCGAGCAAGGCCAGCATCAACAGCGTGAACTCCATCAGGGTGCGGTTGGTCCAGCGCGTTTGGTTGCTGTGGCTCGCGCGCGTCATCGCGCCGGGAGCCAGTGGTGCGTTGACCGGGATCTCGGCGTAGATGATGTCGCCGTCGTCGCCGGGCAACTCCATCAGGCCGCGTTCGTTGTAGCGCGCATGCTTGGCAGAGAACGAGACCGGTAGATCCGTTGGGTCCTTGGCCGTGATCGCAGGGTTCGCCGCTGTTTCGACCAGCTCGTTGCCGGGCACCTCGAGCCACTGGTTACAGGAACAGCGCAGCCTGAAGCCGCGCAGTCGGTCGTGGATGCGCCAGTGGGTGCGGCAGGCGACGCACGAAAGCTCAATGCATTCGTCGTCGGCGAGCTCACGGCCCTGTGGCCAGGTGCGCACTACCGGTTGCTCAAACGGATCACTCACTTGCCCTTCTTGCCAGCACTCAATGATAGCAAGACGTGGTGGGCGGATCTGTTGCCAGGCAGTTTGACTTCTACCTTGCCCGCTTCATCAGTCAGTAACGTTCGCAACTCGGTGCGAGCTTCGGCCAGCACCTTGCCGTCTTCATTGGCGATTTGCACAAACAGCTCGCCGCCGTTGCCGATCAGTTCGCAAGCGGCGCCTGCCGTCAACGTCTTGCTGTTATCGCGCAGCGCTGCGAGTGCTTCCGGAGTTGTTGGGTAGGTCGGGCCGCGCGTTAGCGTGACGTAGTAGTTGCCCCACGAACGTTCGAGTTTGACGTCGACCATCTGGCCGAACGCACCGGTCTCGATCAGCACTTCTTCGGCGCGCGCGGCCAGCACGCGGTCGATCCAGCCCGATTGCCAAGCGAAGAACACGCCGACAATCAACAGCACTGGGGCAAGCCACATCAGCTCGCGGCGCCGCATGCCCAGCATCGCATCGCCTTCGTCGGTCGGCATCGGGATCGCGTCTTGCGCGGTACGCGGTCGGCGGCGAGTGACGGGTTCGATCTGCTGGCCGTTGATGACAAACAGCGTTTCGGCGACTTCGTCTGCGAAGACCAACTTGCAGCGCAGCGTGGTTTCGATACTGCCCTGCTGGGCTGCGTCGACCACTCCTTGCAGGCGATCGAGGAAGTTGGATTGCGCGGCCGTGTCGAATCGATCTGCTGGCACGTGCGTTTCGGCCGGCAGGATGTTGAAGCGACCGCCGGTCACGTCGAGCCGGAACTCTCCGGCGCCGCACTTGCTCAGTTCTTCGACGGCGGTTTGCAACGTGCTCTCATTGAGCACGCGACCATCGAGGATGCCTTCAACTAGCAGGGCGGACGGCGTATCGCCGCTCGGCACGCCGCCTTTGGGGGGTAGGTTGGGTGGGCTCACGAGACGTCCCCGTGGAACTGCTCAAGGTCACCGACGGGCAGCCAATCGGCCATGCCGTCGCGCCAGACAAGCGAGTCGCCGTCGATTGCTTTGGCCGCAAGCAGGTGGCGAATCGTCTCGGTGGACACTGGCCCTTGGCGTTCGTTGTCGCGCGCGTAGAACCACTGGTCGGCGTTGGTCAGTTGCGCTGCCGCATCAGAGCTGGGCAGCTGCGGTGGGTTGGACGTGTCGAGGCCGAGCGACTCGTCGTGGGCACCGAGACGGCGTTCCACATGGTTGTGCCGCTGGTCGGAAACTTGACGCTCCTTCTTGAGCTGCTCGCGCAGCTTGCGGGTCTCCATGCGTTGGCGCTTCTCACGGTCTTCTTGCACCTTCATGTCGGGAAGCACCAGCACAAGGATGATGCCAAGGCATGGCGCGAAGAGGCCAACGAAGAACCAGCCAATAGGGCTACGGCCGCGGCCAGATGCAATGGCGGCGCAGATGCCACCAAACACGAGCATGACCATCAACTGAACGACAACTGCACCACCGTCTGACATCGGAAGCATGAAGAGACCCTTAGAACGAGAAGCGGATGAGCCAGCCGAGCACGATGCATGTGCTGGTGAGGGCATAGCCAACGCGACGAAGTCGGCGATGGGCGGGGTGTTCGCGTCCGCGGCGAAGTATGTCGAAATGCACGGCAAACGTTGCCGGCAACAATAGTGCGATGCCAATACCGCCCGGGTGCATGGCAAGTGCTCCGGAGATATCTCCTTGCAGGGCGCTGGAAGTGCTGCGAACGAGCCCGCAGCCAGGGCACGCGATCGGGCCAAGGCAGCTTGCGAGTGGACACTCCGGGCCGCGCATGCCAAACCATGTTGCGGCGTCAGGGCGGACCTTCGCGGCCCAGCCGACCGCCATGGCGATCGCCGAACCACTCAGCCACAACCACGACCATCGCAGGCTGCGTGGTTTGGCTAGCTTTTCCTGATGATTCCCGGACGCATTCACCAGGGCATCACAGGAGATCTGCGGCTCAGGTTCAAGAGCAGGCCTCAAGTGACCACCGTCCTAGGCCGATAGAACGGTTGTGTTCTGCCGCGTCAATCCTCACAGCCCCGTGCCACCGAGCCAACAGCTCGTGGCCGCGGCATTGGATGCGATCGCGTCGGGCGAACTGACCGCTGGCGACAAATTGCCGTCGGTGCGCGGGTTGGCCGCTGAGGCGCTGGTCAATCCCAACACGGTGACCAAGGCGTATCGCGATCTGGAGCACCTCGGCGCGACCGAGGGCCGCAACGGTTCGGGCGTGTACGTGACCGCGGCTGGACCGAAGGTCGCGAAGGGCATTCGCCTCGCGGAGACCTTGGCGGCCGTTCGTGCGGCGGTGGAGTTCGCCAAGCGAGCCGGGCACGAGCAGCTCGTGTTGGAGGAAGTGTTGCAGCAGGTTTGGGAAGAATCAGAAGAAGGGGTGCGGCCAGATGTGCCGCAAGGGAGCAAGGCATGAACGACATCGTCACGTTGAGTGGGCTCGAGATGCGCTACGGCAGGAAGCGCGTGCTCGAGGGGTTTGAGTTCCAGCTGCACGCAGGCCTGGTCACCGTTCTGTTGGGGCAGAACGGCAGCGGCAAGAGCACGTTGATGCGGGCGTTGCTTGGGGTGTTGCGACCGCACAAGGGCACGGTGCGCGTGTTCGGCAAGGACCCGGTTGTGCACCACAAGGATGTGCTGCGGCGGGTTGGCTACGTGCCGGACGTTCCCGATGTGTATCCATGGATGAACGCGAAGGACTTGTTCAAGTTCTTGGCGCCGCAGTATCCGACTTGGAACAAGCTGCGTTGCAGCGAGCTCTGTGCACAACTCGATGTGCCGATGAAGACACGCTTCAAGGCGATGTCACGCGGCCAAGGCATGAAGACGATGTTGGTTGCGGCGCTGTCGTCGGAGCCGGACTTGTTGCTGCTTGATGAACCGTTTGCTGGGCTCGATGCGTTGGTGCGGGAAGAGGTTCTGCAAGGGGTGCTCGGTGCGTTGAAGGATGGCGATCGCGAGATCACCGTTCTGTGTGCGACGCATGAGCTAGACATTGCGGCGCGGATTGCGGATCGCGTGGCGGTTCTGCAGGGCGGTGGTGTGCATCAGCACGGCACGCTGGCGGAGGTGTTGGGCGAAGAAGAACCCGCGCAGGTGCCGAGTGGTTTGCAGAAGGTGCTCGCAACGGCCGCGCAGCGCATCGCAACCCAGGAAGAGGTGACGGTATGAGCTTGGCTCTGACGTACTGCTGGAAGGAGTGGCGCGCGCAACGCGACCTGCTGGTCGCTTACACGTTGCTCGTTTTCGCCTGCTTGTGCCTTTGTCTGTATCTGGCACCGCGCCACTACTGGTTTGAAGAAGGCTTCGGGGTACACGCACTGTCTTGGTTCGTCGCCGTCGGCGTGATTGGTGTCGTCGCCTTCGTGGTGCCGAACCTTGTTCGCGCGGAGTTCACGAGTAAGGACGACCAGTTCGTTCGGCGATTGCCGGGTGCTCTGTGGCCTGCGTTCTTCGGCAAGCTGCTGTTCTTGGTGTTAGCTGTCGTGACTCTGCCGCTGCTTGGGCTCGCTGCTGGTGAAGCGTTCGTGTTCGCTCTCGGCCACAATTGGGAAGGGCTCTACACGTGGAGCTGGGATGGCTCTGTGACGATGAAGCCACTGATGGTGCCCACCATATGCGGCTTGGCTTTGCTGTGGCTGCCATGGGTTTGGGCCGCTGGTTTGTGGACGCCCGGCGGGCGACTTGCTCTGTTGGCTTCGGTCCTGTTGCTACTGCTACTCGGTATCGGCGTGTTCGCGGTCGAACGACAGAGCCCTGGCATCGTTGCCCTGCAGCACGTGAGCTGGCTGTGGTGGCTTGTGCCAGTGGTGGGCTTGGTTGTCGCTGCGCTTTCGTTTGCGCGCGGCAGGCGCGGTGGTGGTCCGTTGCGGTCGGCGCGCATCGGCTTGTTGACGACCTGCATTGCGATCTTGCCGTTTGGTAGTTGGCTTGGTCTGCGTGCCATGCACTACCACTGGCCAAAATCTAGTCAGGTGGTGCAGCTCCAAGTGAATGGCATCACGATGGACGACCACTTTGCTCTGGCCCATGTAACCGAGAACGAGGATTGGAGCCCTGTATCCGTGCGCGTTGACCTACGCACTGGAGCGATACAGAAACTGGGCGGCATCGAACGCTATTGGTGGCCCGGTGTGCTGCGTCCAGCGCTCACGACGCATCAGAAGCGTGGCCGGTACTGGAAGGACTGGGGCGAGAACTCACAGGTGCGGCTACTTGATCTGCAGACCGCGGAGCAGAGCACCCTCCAGTTCGATTCCAAGCAGAAGCGAATCCTGATGCCTGACGAACTACGCGCCGCTGTGCAACGTGATCTCCGTGCCAATACTCGCATGCGTGATGGTCGCGGCAATCGGGTGTGGGTGGAGCGAGACGCGGTTTCCTATGAATCACCAGATGGCGTCGTCGAGCGCGTTGTATGGGACATTGGGTCGATGCGTGGGATGCGGTGCGTGGGCTTGGGCGTCAAGTTTTTGGGTGAGGACAAGCTGTTCGACTTTGCTCGCCGAGAGTTCGTTGATGGCCCGAAAACGAAGGCGGAGACAGTGTTGCGCGACAGCATGGTCTACCAGCCAACTGTCGGACTACGCGAATGGCTCGTGCGCCGGGGCGACGAAGAACCGCAGGTTTGTGAAGCGATCAAGGGCATGTCGATCCTTGGCCTGTGGGACGCCGATCGTTTGCTTGCCTGTCGTTACAGCCACACGATTCGCGGTCCCGGGAGCTTGGTGTTGTTCTCGCCCGGCGATGGCAAGGTGGAGGAGGTGGCGTTGCCTCAAGGGCTGCCGTTTGGATGGGTGGAAATGGCTGCGCCGATGGCCCACTTTGGCTCGTTACTGCAACGCGATCCGGATGGCTGTGTTTGGTTGCATTGTCGCCAAGGCAGTAGGGCGTGCTTCGCACGAATCGCTGCCAAGTCCTTGGAGGTGTCCATTGCCTTGCCATATCGCTTGGATCAAGGGGATGTCGAACCGAGGCTGATGTCATGGAGAGACTTGCCTGTGGTCTTGGTGCATGACCAGAAGCAGATCGCCCGCGTCAACATCAAGACTGGCGAGCGCGAAGTGCTGTTCCCCCGCAAGTAGTGAACTACGTCCAGATCGTCAGGTCCGGATGGGCGCTGCGAAGCTGTTGCCATTCGCTTGCCACAACCGGCGTCTTGTTGACGTCGATGCGGGTGAGCCCGGGGATCTGCAAGACACGCAGGTCAAACCGTTCGAACTTGCAGTTGGTGAAGCTGATCGTGCCGATGCGCTGCAGCTCGGCCAAGCGGTCGAAGCCTTGCTGCCAGTCGAGGTCGCGCAGGCCGCACAGGCCGAGGTAGGCGAGCGATGGCAGTCCGGCGAGGTCCGGCAACGCGGTCAGCGGATTGTAGCTGATCTCAAGTTGCTGCAGTTCGTCGAGGCCACGCAGCGACGCCGGCAGTTGTCGCAGGCCGGTCTTCCACAGATGCAGGCTGCGCAGCTTGCGCATTGAGGTGATCGAGTCCGGAACCTGCGTGATGTGGTTCTCCGACATCAGCAAGGTCTCGAGTGTTTGCATATTGGCCAAGACCGCGGGCCAACTCTGAAGCCGGCAGCGCACGACCTCGAGCACCTTCAGGTTGGCTAGCTCACCTAGCCCCGTCGGCAGCTCGTGCAGCGGGTTGTCCTTTAGCCAGACGCCGGTCAAGAACTTTAGCTCTGCAATGGCCGGATCGATTGCCGTCAGTCCACATGCCTGCAGGAGCAGCGTCTCGAGGCTGTAGTACGCCTTGACCGCTTCGGGCACGACGGCGATCGCGTTGTGCGACAGGTTGAGGATCGACACCTTGTCGCAGCCGTCGACATCGGGCCACGCGGTCAGGCCGCACTCCCGTAGATCGAGCGCGAATGGCTTTGCGGCCCACGGCAGGTCCGGGCACTTGCCGAGGGCCTGGTTCCACGACAGGTCGATGCTGCGCAGGCCCGACAGCGACTTGGGCATCTCGACGGCTTGCAGCTTGCAGGCGGTCAGCGACAGGACCTGCAGGCCACACGTCGTCGGCGGCGCAAGCAGGCTCGTCAGTTCGCCGCCGTGCACATGCAGTTGCAGCAGGAACTTTGGCAGCATGTCCCAGGTCAACGCGCCGAGCTGCGCGCCGTTGACCCCGAGCTCCTCCAGGTCGGGGCAGGCCGAAAGCCAACGCTTGAGGCCTTCGCCGTCCAGCGTGCAATCGATCACCTGCAACGACTTCAGCCCGGCAAGATCGCGCGGGGGTGCGTGCTTGTTGAGGTCGCAGTCCTCGAACTCGAGTCGTTGGGGAACCGACTCCGCAGCCAAGAGCGGGGCGAAGTCGTTGTCGGCGATCTCGAGTTCAGACATGCATCACGAACTCAGGTGCTGGCCACATCGCATGGCGGTGTCGCGCAGCTCTTTTGGTTTTCGATCGCCGCGTGCACGAAGTCACGGAACAGCGGGTGTGCCGTCAGCGGCTTGGTCTTGTATTCGGGGTGATATTGCACGCCGACGAACCACGGGTGGTTCGGGTCCTCAATGATCTCGACGAGGTCGAGCTTCGGGTTGGTGCCGGCCATGACCAGGCCCTTCTCGCGCAGTTGGTCGCGATACTTGTTGTTGAGTTCGAAGCGGTGGCGATGGCGTTCACGGATCGTGTCCGTACCGTAGGCTCGATGGCTCTTAGTGCCTTCCTTCAGCGTGCAATCGAACGCACCCAGGCGCATCGTGCCGCCCTTGTCGTTGGTTGCCTTCTGCTCTTCCATCAACGAGATCACCGGGTTCTTGGCGTCCGGGTCGTATTCGGTCGTCGTGGCGTCCTTCAGGCCCAGTTCGCTACGTGCGAATTGCACCACTGCGGCTTGCATGCCGTAGCAGATGCCGAAGAACGGAATCTTGTGCTTCCGCGCATACGCGATGCTCGCGATCTTGCCTTCAAAGCCGCGCTCGCCAAAGCCGCCCGGCACCAGGATGCCGTCGACATCCTTGAGCAACTCGTCGGCGCCTTCGGTGGCAACTTGCTCGACCGAGACCTTGCGCAGGTTGACCTTGCAGCGGTTGGCGATGCCGGCGTGGCTCAGTGATTCGTAGATCGACTTGTAGGCGTCGTGCAGCGCGATGTATTTGCCGCAGACGGCGATCGTGACTTCGTGTTCGGGAGCCTTGACGACTTCGAGCAACTGCTCCCAGTCGGAGACCACGAGTTTCTTGGTCGGCTTCAGTTCGAGGTGCTTGAGGATGCGTTGGTCGAGACCGGAGTCGATCAACATCAGCGGCACTTCGTAGATCGAGAAGTCGACGTCCTTCTCTTCGATGACCGCTTCCGGGCGCACGTTGCAGAACAGCGAGATCTTGTTCGCCATCTCTTCGTCCATCGCCACCTCGGTGCGGCAAACGAGCACGTGCGGCTGGATGCCGATTTCACGCAGCTTGCCAACGGACTGTTGCGTCGGCTTGCTCTTGAGTTCGCCCGAAGAGCGCAAATATGGCAGCAACGTCAGATGGATGAACATGCAGTCATGCTCGCCAACCTCGAGGCTGAATTGGCGGATCGCCTCGAGGAACGGCAAGCTCTCGATGTCACCAACGGTGCCGCCGATCTCGGTGATCGCGATGTCTGGTGCTGGTTCGCCGTCGCACGGCGCCGCGCCGGCGCGGATCGCCATTTTGATCTCGTCGGTGATGTGCGGGATCACCTGCACCGTCTTGCCGAGGTAGTCGCCGCGGCGCTCCTTCTGGATGACCGACTTGTAGATCTTGCCGGTCGTGAAGTTGGAGTCCTTGTTGATGCGAGCGTGCGTGAACCGCTCGTAGTGACCGAGGTCGAGGTCGGCCTCGGTGCCATCATCGGTGACGTAAACCTCGCCATGCTGGAACGGCGACATCGTGCCAGGGTCGACGTTGATGTACGGGTCGAGCTTCTGCATCGACACCTTCAGTCCGTGGCGCTCGAGGATCCAGCCGATTGCAGCTGAGGTCAGGCCTTTGCCGAGCGAGGAAACAACGCCGCCGGTTACGAACAGGAACTTGGTCATAGGGTGCAGTACATTAGCTCGAGCCAATCAGGCGGTCGCAGTCAGGCGTTGCAGGTAGGAGTCGTAGTCTTCGCGCGTCTCGATACCCCAAGGGTTGCCTTGGGCATCAAGCACGTGCATTTGGATGTCGTTCTCGAGGAAGCGCAGCTGCTCGAGACTTTCGGTTTCGGCGAGTCCGCTACTCGGCAGGCCGGGGATGCGCAGCAGGGTGTCGCGCGCGAAACCGTAGACGCCGATGTGACGAAGGATCGGGAACGAGCCTTCTTTCATCGAAGGCCCGGTATTAGCTGAAGGCCCGGCGCCGTAAGGGATTGCTTGGCGGCTGAAGTAGAGCGCCTTGCCATTGCCACCGCGAACGACCTTAACGACGTTCGGGTTGTGAATCGTCTCCAGATCGGTCAGTTCGGCGCAGAGCGTGTTGCACTGCGATTCGCCGTTGAGCAGTTGCGCGACCAGTGACTCTAGATCTGTCGCGGCGACTTCTGGCCAGTCGCCTTGGATGTCGAGCACGGCGCGGCAATCGATCTGTTGCGCCGCTTCGGCACAGCGCTCGCTACCGGTGCGGCAGGCCTCGCTAGTGCGAACCACTTCGTAGCCGCTTCGCTTGGCTGCCGCTTCGACGTCGTCATCGTCAGTCGCGACGCACACCAGGTCGATGTTCTGCGCCTTCTTGGCTTGGTCGCACGTGTGTAAGAACAGCTCTTGGCCGCTCTCCTTCAGCAATGCCTTGCCCGGTAGGCGTTGGCTGCCGACACGGACGGGAATGATGGCCAGTGCTTGGATGTTGGCGGGCCGACTCACCTCCGCTTCTCCTGACCGCCGGACTTGCGCAAGTCTTGGTCGAGCTTCTGCAGTTCCTTGCGGCGAATCTGCTGCTGCTTCTCGTCCAAGAACGTTGGATACCTGCCGTCGTCGCTACTCGGGCCCGAGTGGTAGGCCGTGCTGCCGTTGTAGAGCGACAGGAAGTAGGACCGACCCTTGTTGAACGCCTGTTCGCGCGGGTCGGTGAAGCTGCCGCGGCGAACCCAGAACCAAGTTTTGCCGCCTTGATCGAGTCGCAAAACGTCGCGCGCGTTGCCAGGCACACTCGGGATGCTCAGTTCGAACAGCTTGTCGGCCGTGAAAACATCGAGCAGGGCCTGCAGTTCGGCATCGGGAACGACCTTGCTGAGTTGGTCCGCCGCCTCGCTGTAGATGTCGTTGGGCTTGCCGCCGCTGTCATTGCGAAGCGTCAGCTTGGGGCCCTGCCGCGAGATCAGCGCAAACACCGAGGTTTCCCCCGGGCTAATGGTCAGGCTTCGAGGGAGCCCGCTGCAGGATGCGAGGAGTGTGGCGCAGAGAACTGCGGCGCAAAGATGCAGCGAAATCCGGACGGTGAGGGGGGCAACCATTCCGGGCCCAGACCTTATCGAGGCGCGTGGCAAAGACCACTTCGCCTTTCAAAGGATCCGGGCAAAGGCGTCGACGTTTTGGCTCTAGGGCAGCCCGGCAGTCGGCCCGCGGCGCGGTTCATCGACTGTTGAGAATCACTTCGAACTTTCCACATCGACTGCCGCGGGCAGCCACTGCCAATCCATGCCACCCGTGCTCGATAACGCAAGTGGTGGTTTGGTCGGACGGTAGAGCTGCACGAGCTGTG
>JBNMNW010000084.1:0-19778 GCA_051278165.1 Planctomycetota bacterium
ATTTGGTTCATGCCTAGCTCGTTGCGCAGATCATGCTCGGGTTCAGAGTTCTACGACTTGGCCAAGACCCAGTCGCTCCGCATTGGCAATCGCCCGACGAGCGGCGAACAGATCCTGCACCGCATGACCAACCGACTTGAAGAACGTGATGTCATCCGGCTGCGCGCGACCAAGCGAAGGATCGGCCAGCAACTCGCTGAGTTCGACCCAACGCTCCGATGAAGTGACGCCAGCCGATTGGGCCGCGACCAACTCACCCGCTTCTTCAAGAGCCGACTCGCGCAAGTCGACCACGATGCGAGCACAACGTGCAATCGCGCGCTGATCGAGTTCGCGCATATCGAGCCGAAAGCTGCCAACGCCACTGATGTGCGCGCCAGGCTTGAGGTGGTCACCAGCCAAGACCGGCTCGCGAGAGCTCGTCGCCGCAATGACCACATCCGCATCGGTTACAGCTTCCCGACTTGATGATGCAGCCACTAGGCGAGCCGATACCAACGGTGCCATTTCGGCCACGAACTCCGCCACCTTCTCCGCACGCGGTGCATAAACACGCACTTCGGTGAGCGGCCGCACCTCGGTCATTGCCAGCAACTGCATGCGGGCCTGACCACCAACACCGAGCAGCGCTCCCACCTTGGCGTCGGCGCGCGCCAGCAGGTCGGTCGCCAGCCCAGCAACACCAGCCGTTCGAATCGCAGTCAGCGTGCCGCCACAGCACAGGCCAGTCGTCTCGCCCGTCACTGGATCGATGATTAACAACACGCCACTGGTCACGTCCGCGCCGCGCAGCCGATTGCCGGGGAAGACGTTCATGACCTTGGCAATACGGCCCACGTCTCCGCCAGCGGCACCCATCAGCAACGTCGTTCGATCCCCTTCGACCACCTGCACTCGCGGTGGCGCAGCAATCGCTCCGGTAGCAAGGGATGCGAACGCTTCACGGTTGGCCGCGATGGCATCGACCATCGGCAAGGCGCGCCGAACGTCGGCGGAGTTGAGGATTCTTAGTTGCACAGGACTAGGTTGCTAAGTGCCAAGCGACGCAAAGTCGAGATCGAAGCGAGCAAGGTACTTGCGGACGCGGTCGGTATCGTTGGTCGACGCCAAGGTGTCGGTGGGCGAACACCTCGCCGACCAACTGTTGATCCCGATGGCGATGGCCGGTGGCGGTGCATTCCGGACCTGCATGCCGACCCTGCACACTCAGACGAATGCGCAGATCATCGAGATGTTCCTGCCGGTCAAGTTCTCCATGCGTGAGGACGAGGCGGCGGGCAACTGGGTGATTGAGGTGCAGCAGCGATAACGACACGCCGCGCAGGGATGCCCTTGCGCGGCATTCATGAGGCTTCGGCAATGAATGCAACGCAGATGCGAGACATGGTGTTCCGGATTGCCGGCACCGAGAATGACGCGGCGCTGAAGGTCGCCAACACCATCACGGATCCGTGGTTTCGAGCACAGGCTCTAGCGGCCGTTGCCGAGACATGCCCTCGTCACCGCGCACCCCAAGTCGCGGAGATGGCCTTTGCAGCTGCCTCCAAAGGGCCCGACACATACTCACGGTCCGCCGTTCGTGCATGGCCAATCCGCGCACTTCTGGCCCAAGGCTACGAAGACCTCGCCAAGCAAGAACTTCAAATCGCACGCCAGCTGGCAACGAGCGGCGACGTGTTGGGTTCGCAGGGCGAGTCGCTGATCACTTTATGGGGGGCTGCGAGCACGCTTGACGCGGCTGCGCAGCGCCCATTCCTCACCGACCTGGCGCGCCTCGAGACACAATGCAATCACTGGCGCATACGCCGCGCGCTAGTACATGCAATCGGCCACGTGCACCCCGATGACCGAGTCCTCGCAGCCAAGCTAGCAATCGCAATCCAAGACACCCGCACCCGCCGAAGAGCACTCGAACGACTAGCACAACGATAGACCGCGAACCCAAACCACATGGACGATACGGTGCCATGTTCGTACGGTGCCTGGACAAGAAACAACATCTACGCGCCCCGGCGGTGACAACCAATTCCGCGGCTTTGGTCATGCCGGGGGCATCAAGCGAGGCTGAGCAAACACGTTCTCTCTAGGCCTCGCGCACAACGAACACTTGGTCACTGCATTCGGCCAGCGCATGCGCACGTGCTCGTGCTCGCAACACGAAGCGCTCAAACGTGATCCAAACACCGCGGGATTCAATGTCACCGCGAGAGCGCGTAGATGTTGTTTCTTGTCCAGGCACCGTACAAACATGAAGCCTTGCAGAGTTGTCTGGGCGAACTGCCCGCCGGCGAACCTGTGGTTTGTACCGGGTACAGTACGCAGGGGTTTGGGGGCTATTCTATGGCGTAGTTGTCGCCGTAGAATTTGGCGGTGGTGCGGGTGTGGAAGGTGATCACTTTGATTGGGTCGTACTTTGGGGTGCCGGTGCCGGGGAGCACTTTTAGGATCTCGTTGGGGCGGAGGTAGGCGGCTAGGGGGAAGCTTACGCGGGGCCTCTGGTGGAGTGAGGCGTCGCGGGGGCGGCCTACTCGGTGGGTTGTGGAGGGCAGGATGTCGTTGGACAAACGCTGTAGGTAGTCGCCGGTGTTTAGGATGATCGTGCCGGCCGGTGGGGAGAGGCGGGCCCAGCGGCCGTCGCGCTTCAAGGCCTGTAGACCTTCGATGCTTGGGGCGGGGAGTAGCGTGAATAGGTCGACGTCTTCGTGGCCGAGCAGACGACTTGCGTTGGCCGGCGCAGCTTGATCGAGCGGCGGGTAGTAGTTGAGGCGCGACGCTAGGTGCGGGTTGTGCAGCCGTTCGTCAAACAGGTTGGGATCGAGGCCGAGACCCATCAGGATACTGCGCATGATCGGCTGAATTAGCGCGCCCTCGGCTTGCACCAACTGACGGAACTTGGGTTCGAACTCGGGACGCGGCCACAGTGTCGCAGCGTCGAACGGCTGTTCGTTGCCGGGTAGATCGAAGGCGCGGCGGCCGAACACCCAACCTTCGACTTGGTCGGGATGGATATCGCTGGTCTCTTCGAGCGGGAAGTAGCCTTCGCTGACTGCGCCGTGACGCGCCGCTCGGAAGCGCATCTTGTCTTTGAGATCGGTCGTCGTGAACAACTGCTCGACCCAGCCGTCGGCTTGCTTGAATAGCTCGGGGTCGACGCCATGGCCTTCGAGAATCGCGAAGCCGATGTCGCGCATGGCTTCACCGAGCTCGTCGGCGAACTTGCGCTTGTCGCCGGCGTCGCCGTGCAAAAAGCGACCAAGGTCGCAGGTTGCAAACTCGAAGTCTTCATCGAAGACATCGGCACCGTCTGCCGATTCGGCGAGGTGGTAGTCAGGCTTGTTGACTTGGTCGTAGCGAGTGAACTCGGCGCTCGACGCCAAGATACCTCGCTGCCGTTTACTGTCCTTGGATTCGCCGGTCATGGTTTCGTCAACATACTCAAAAGGTGAGAGGCGCGACATTCGCACCAACACGAGGCCCAATGCGATCCAGAGCAACAGCATTTCGGCCGTGGTCAGATCACCGTCGTTACTAGGCTGCCGATCAGGATTGCATAGGACTCGATCGCGCCTGACTCGCGCCGCAAGGTTGTGGGCTTGGATTCACTCGCCGGTGATTACCCTGGCCTCATGCGCAAGATCCTCGCGAGCGCGTTTGCCGCAGTATTCGCTGTAGCAGCAAACCTCACCGTATCGCCTCGTCAACCCGTGCAAGACCCAGCTCCCGGCACCCAAGTCGAACAGTCACTCAAGTCGGGTAGCAACTCCATCGACTACCACCTCTACCTGCCGAAGGACTACAAGGCATCGGGCGAGAAGGTTCCGCTGATGCTGTTCTTGCACGGTCGCGGCGAGAGCAACGGACCACTGAGCGTCGTTGCCAAGTGGGGACCACCACGACGTCTCGCCGCTGGCGAACAGATGAAGTACATCGTGGTGTCGCCACAGTGTCCGCCAGAATCGTTCTGGTCGAAGGACGTGCAACAGACGCGCCTGGTCACGCTGCTCAAGCACATCCGCAAGACCTATAACGTCGATGACGACCGCATCTACTTGACCGGGTTGAGCATGGGCGGCTTCGGCACCTGGCAGCTAGCAGCTAGTCATCCCGACTTCTTCGCCGCCGTGGCGCCCATTTGTGGCCGAGGCGATCCGGCCGACGCCAAGAAGCTGCGCGAGCTGCCGATTTGGGCGTGGCACGGAACCGAAGACACCGCCGTTCCGTTCCGTCACTCGGTGGAGATGGTGGACGCCATCAAGGCCGTTGGCGGAACGAAGATTCGGTTCACTAGCCTAGAACACATCGGGCACGCGTCTTGGCAAGCGGCCTACCAGTCGGACGACCTGTATGAATGGTTTGACCGTCACAAGGCATCCACGAACAAGACCGCGAGCAAAGCGGGCGCGCCAAAGAAGCAGAAGGGCGACGACAAGCAGTAGCCACTAAACGCCGGGCAAGTCGTCGAGGCTGATGGCGTTCTTTTCTTGCCAGTATTTGGCGACGCCATCCTCACCCTTCTTGTCGGCCCAGTTGACCATCGTGTCGCGGTCGCAGTCGAAGCTGTAGATCGGAACGCCATAGCCACACGAGTCACTGATACGGGTGACTTCGATGCGCAGGATCGCGCGCACGCCAAGAGATCGCTGCTCAAAGCGAGCCAACAGCGCAGTGAAGCCTTCGTCATCCGGACGCACGATTTCGCCGCTGCCGTGCAGCCGCACAATGCGCGGCCCACCTTCGAACGCGCAGAACATCACCACGATCCGACCGTTGTCACGGAGGTGTGCGATCGTCTCGACACCACTGCCGGTGTAGTCGACGTAGCCAACTGTGGTCGGTCCGAGCACGCGGAAGGAATCACGCCCTTTCGGCGAACAGTTGATGTGGCCACCATCACCGGAAGGTGCCGTGGCAACGAAGAAGAGCTTCTGCGCCGCGATCCAGTCGGACAACGCATCGTCGATAGCAGTGAAGATTTTGCCCACGCACCCAAAGTAGACATCGTTTGGGCCCTAGCAACTACGTGATGCAAACAACAACGCAGCCTCGACCAAACCGCTGCGCTACTCTTCGTGCGCGATGACTCGTCACATCCCGAGCCTCGATGGTCTGCGCGCGATCGCCGTGCTTTTGGTGCTGTGGTGCCACATTCCGCTAACGACTCACGGCTACCCAATTTGGCTGGCTGAGATCCGTTGGTGGGTGCGACCTGGAGGCTTCGGCGTCGAACTGTTCTTCGCGCTCAGCGGCTTCCTGATCACTCGGATCCTGCTGACAGAACGCGAGCGCAACCAACCAGTGCGCTGGTTCATGTTGCGTCGCTTGCTACGCATCTTTCCGATCTACTACCTGCTGCTGATCGTGATGGCGATGGTGCGACCGGAGACGGAACTCGCGTGGAGCGCGCTCTACCTCGGCAACTTCGCCGACGTCTTCTTCCCGACGCGTGGACTGAACCCACTTCAGCACACGTGGTCACTATGCGTTGAAGAGCACTTCTACTTGCTGTGGCCGTTGGTCGTCGCCTGCTTCGCGCCCAAGGTTGGACCACGAGTCCTCAAGTGGGGCTTGATCCCGATCGCCATCGGCACGGCGATCACGCTCTGCGCCACAATGGATCCCAAGACGGCGGCCCACGCCATTGAGCGCCTGTCACCGACGCGATTTTTGACGCTCGCCTGCGGCGCCCTGCTCGCATACGGCGAAGCACGGCTTAATGCCTCGCCACGACGATTGCTAACACTGGCGATCACGATGACCGCAATTGGGTTGCTGCTGCACCCCAACCTTTGGTTCGTCTACATCCCGCTCGTGTGGCTGAAAGTGACGTATTGGCCACTCGAATACGCACCGGCATGGATCCGCATACACACGGCAATCTTGTGCACCGGACTTGTTGCCTGGTGTCTCGCTCCGCCTGGGCCAATGACGTTTTGCAATCGCATGCTCGCGCTTGCGCCGCTGCGAGCCATCGGCCGAATCAGCTACGGGCTCTACCTGTACCACCTCCCGATCTTCCACAACGTCATGCACAGCAAGACCGTTCACGAGGATGACGCCCGGACGAACGTGCTGCTGGCCGTGGTCTTGACGTTTTTGGTTGCGACCGCTTCGTATTGGCTCGTTGAGCGTCCGATACTGCAGTATGCGGGCCGTTTTCGGCAACGTCAGAGCCTGCCAGAATCTGCCAATGCGTGACTAGCACAAAGCCAAGTGCTATTCACAACCGCCCAATCTACACACCTTTGGCTACATACTCTTGGTCGGCGGCCTGCCCTGCTGCCCAGCCATAGCTGACTAACATGCTTCGAGTCTCCCATACTCCCGCAGTCGTCACCATCCTGCTCGCACTCTCGCTCAACGGTGCAGCAAGCGCTCAAAACGAATCTGGCTACGCAGCCGCACTCGAGCGCTACCAGGAATGCATCAGTCGCCTGCCGTTCCGATTCCACGTCGAAGGGCGCGAGAAGATCGCAGAGACGCGTGAGGTCGCCGCGCTAGACCAGCTCAACAAGGACTACGCCAAGTCCAAGGAATACGCGGCATACGCGCGCTACACGATCGCCGAGATCGTCGCGCGCAACTTCAAGACCGGCGAATGGGTCGCGCCCATTAGCAAGCTACGCAGCAAGAACGATGACCTCATCGACACTTGGCTGTGGGTGCGCACGCTCACGAACGAGATCGACCAAACCGACGACAAGCGCGCCGTCTCGCTGGCTCGCGACAGCAAGAAGGCACACTTGCGTGCAGCAGCCATCGCGGCCCTTGGTGCGTCGAACAACGGCAACATGGCCGCGGCCATCCTGGCCAACTGCATCAACTTCCCGCGCAAGGAAGCCGATCGCATGCTCGTGCTCGGCGCGATGACTGGCGCCCTCTACGCGAAGAAGCAACGCGTCAATGACGAGGAATACCGCAAGGCGCTGAGGGCATACATCAGCCTGCTATCCAAAGACGTCAAGCTGAACAACACCGCCAAGGTGCAGATGGCGCGCCACCTGCAGGACATCCTCAACGGACCCGCCAAGTTCGTCGATCCAGAGCCGTGGCTCGAACTGCTCGAGCGCGGTGAGATCAAGAAGCCGACCCAGAGCCGCACTCGTTCACAACCGAAGTTCTTCGGCATCGAAACCGAGGGTGAGCGCTTCTGCTACGTGCTCGACATGTCGGACTCGATGCTCAAAGAGATCGTGCCGAGCGCGCGCCCTAAGGGTCCGATCACTGGCCCCAAGAAGAAGAAAAAGAAGAAGAGCATGGTGCTCGATGAGGGCGACTTGCCGTGGAACAACATCGTGACTCGCTGGGACCTTGCGCGTGAGCAACTGCGCATCTCGCTGTCACGCCTCGGATCGGACAAGTACTTCTCGGTTGTCTGGTTCGGCACGGAAGCCGGAACACTCAGCGCGACCAAGGGCATGGTCAAAGCGACCAGCGGCAACATCAAGAAGGCGATGGCCGAGCTCGACGACATCCAGCCGGAGACCAACAAGAACGGCAAGCTTGCCCTGCGCGGCGAGACCAGCCTGCACTACGGCCTTCAGGTCGCGTTCTCTCTCGGTAAACGCGGCATCAGCGAAGAGCCGGTGTATGTCGGCGCCAAGCCGCTGACCGAAGGCTGTGACACGATCTTCTTGTTGTCTGACGGCGCCCCGAACTGGGATGGCTTTGACATCACCGACAAGAACTACGGCGAAGGTCAGACCTACAAAGACGTGGAGGCGGGCATCAAGTCTCCCGGCACGCCCCAGCTTAATTACTCAGGCCCTTACTCTGCGTTTCCAAAGATCACTGGCAGCGGCCGTCCAGACCGAGTGGACTGCTGGTTGATCCGCGATGTCGAGCGCATGAACGCGTTCCGCCGCATCCGCCTGCACTGCGTAGGGCTCGGCGAAGCCAACGAGGTCTTGTTGAAGAACCTCGCCGACCTCGGCAATGGCGATGTCTTTATCGTCGGCAAAAAGAAGTAGCCGAGTAACTGCGAGGCGAGATTGGAACTGCTCCGCAAATCTAGAACGGCGCTGCGAATCTAAATCTGCGTTGCGAAGATAAATCTGCGTTGCGAATCTAGGTTTGGGACATAGAGAACGCGCAGATCCTGCGCGCGGCGAATCATTCGCTATTCTTCCCTGCCCGCTGGGCGGCCGCCCGGCTACGCAACCATGAACTCCACTCTCGCTAAGCTCTCCCTCGTCGCGACCGCCATCGTGACGAGCGTCTCGTTCGTCACCGCTCAGTCCACCGCGACCATCGTCTCCAACAAGGACACGACGCTCTACGAAGACGCCACCGGATCCCTCGCCAATGGCGGCGGTAGCGGCATGTTCTGCGGCCGTGTTGGCGGCGGAGGTAGCTTCGGCATCCGTCGCACGATGATTCAGTGGGATGTCGCCGGATCGATTCCTGCAGGCGCGAAGATCCTGACGGCATCGCTCGACATGTGGGTTGAGCAGTCGTCGGCGTTCTTGCCAATCACGACCGAGGTACACCGCATCACCACCGATTGGAGCGAAGGCAACGTCGTCGCGCCAAGCGGCCAGGGATTCGGCGGCACGGCTAGTGCCGGCGAGTCGACGTGGCTGCACAGCAACTTCCCGTCGCAACTCTGGAACACTCCCGGTGGCGACTTCGGGCCGACGAGCTTCACGTTCCAACTGCCCGGCATCGCTGCATTCGTGACGGAGTCCAACGCGTCGATCGTTGCCGACGTGCAAAGCATGCTCGACAACCCGGCCGCCAACTACGGCTGGTTGCTCAAGACGGCCGAGGTGCTGACCTCCAATGCTCGCAAAATGAACACGAGAGAAGCGGCGGCATTCCAACCGAAGCTCGTGATCACCTACCTCGCGCCGGGCGAAGTCGCCAACTACGGGGTCGGATGGCCGGTCAACGGTGGCACGTTCCAACTAGACATCAGCGGCACCGCCAATGGTGGCGCCGTGCTGCCGATCACCTGGACGAATGCCCCGACGCCGAGCCTTGGCGCCAACTTCTTCTCGATCGGCTACGACCCGATCGGCACGACGCTACTGCCAGGCAGCAAGTTCTACCTGCCGCTGCTTGGTCCGCACGTCCCCGGCCTGACGCTGCTCGTCTCCGGCGGCGCGGCTAGCTCGTCGTTCACGGTTCCAGCTGGATTCCCCGGCTTCCTGATCGCGGTGCAAGGGGTCGCGCTTGATGCGACGCCGCTCAGCATCTCGATGAGTAATGCCGGCTTGATCTGGACCAACTAGTAGCGATCGCCGCTACCGCCACGCAGTTAGCGGCTCCCGCTGCGACCAACTAGTAGCGATCGCCGCTACCGCCACGCCACTATGACAATGCGCTCTTTGCTTGTTGCGGCTGCGATTGCAGCCGTAGTCCCGGCCGTATCTGCCCAAACCACGACGACCATCGTCGTCGACAAGGACACGGTGCTCTATGAGAGCGCTGCTGGCACGCTTGCCAACGGTGGCGGCACGACGCTGTTCGCTGGCTTGAGTGGCCAGCCAAAGGTGCGCCGCACGTTGCTGCACTTCGATGTCGCTAGTGCGATCCCGGCCGGATCGCGCGTGCTGTCCGCACGGCTCGAAGTGCATGTAATCAGCGTCGCCGCCCCTAACCCAATGGTGGCTGCCCACCGAGTGACGCAAGCATGGTCCGAAGGCACCACGGTTGCCCCCGGCGGTGAAGGCAGTGGCGGCACCGCGCAGAATGGTGACACCACTTGGCTGCACACCGACTACCCGAACTCGCTCTGGAACACACCGGGCGGCGACTTTGACGGACAGTCGAGCTTCTCGATGCCGCTGACTACGGGGTCGAGTGTCAGCAGCCCGTTCGCTGGCCTGATTGGTGATGTGCAAAGCTGGCTCGACGCACCGGCGAACAACTTTGGTTGGCTGCTGATCGGCGACGAGGCGACTGCAGGTGGCGCGGCCAAGATCTTCTCTCGAGAGTCGGCCAACTCGACCAACCATGCACGACTGATTCTCTCCTACCTAATGCCCGGCGAAGTCGCAGCCTGGGGAACCGGCTGCCCAGTCGGCGCTGGCACGATGAACCTCGCGCTGAGTGGCATTGCTAATGGCGGAGTCACGATCCCGCTCAGCTACAGCAATGCGCCGCTGTCGAGTATCGGCGCGACATACTTCGCGCTAGACCTCGCACCGGCCGGCGTCGAACTGTTCTCGTCCTGCTCGGTATATCTGCCGCTCGCTGGATCCATCGTCTCGGGCGCCATCTTCAGCACCGACGCCAGTGGCAACGGTGCGGACTCGTTCACGGTGCCAGCCGGATTCCCCGGCTTCTTGGTCGCATGCCAAGGCGCTGTGCTCGATGGCACGCCATCGGTGTTCGCGCTGAGCAATGCCGGCGTGATGCTGACCCAATAGGGTGGCTCACTCGGCAACTGAGAGTTGCAGCCTTCGGGCTGCGTAATCTCGTGAGCGGGCCTGTGGCCTGTGCGGCGGCGCAATCCCTAGGGCGCGCGACAACCGCTCCGACAACCGCTCCAACAACCGCTCCAATAACGGCCCTTCATCACCAGGCGCTCCGCTCTTTTGGGCTGAGACTCCCTTCGTGCTGAAGCTTACGGCTGCGCGATGACCAACGTGGCCGGCTCGGCGTCCGCGTTGTATTGACGCACCAAGCAGCTAGCGAAGCTGTCGGCCATGCGCACTTCGAACTTGCTCGAAGCACCGACCGGCAAGTTGACGAAGCCATCGCTGCCGGCCTGATCAATGCCGCGTCGCAAGCCGTGCAGGCTTGAGGACACCCAGACGCCGACCGCAATGGCGCCGTTCTCGTCGACCACGCGAACATTGGCCGCTTCGATCTTGGTCAGGTGCAGGTCACATTCGACCATCGCGCGATCGACCTTGACGGCCACCGCTTCGCCAACCGCACCGCGATACGCAAACGGCTCAACCGTGTAGTCAGCTGGCACCAAACCGCTCAGCACGAACACGCCACCAGCACCCGTGGTCACGCGACGACGGCCACCGGGGCCGCGCACTTCGATCGGCAATCCGGCAATGGCTGCTCCGCCCACGGTACGGACCGTGCCGCGAATCGAACCAGCCGGCTGGCCGACCAGCGTCGGCAACGGCACGATGCCGCTCGCGCGCGGCGATACGAACGGTGCTGACAACGAGGCCAATCCGCCGAGGCCACCTTCACCGCCGAGTTGATGCACGACGAACCTGCCCGTCAGCGACGGCAAGGGCAACTCGAAGCGACCAGTCTCATCGGTAACGCCCCAACAATCCGTACCGAGCACGTTGACGAACGCGTTGGCCAGCGGGCGACGATCGACGCCTTGCACTGCGCCTTCCCCGCGCAGCTTTGCAACGGGCTCCAGCGGCTCTGGCAACGTGTCCCACGGAGCGCTTGGCTCCATGCAGATCGTCAATGGATCGGGACTCAGCGCGGACGTGCGCAGCCACTCGTGACGGCGACCAGGAGCGCGCACCAGCAAGTCGCTGGTCTGGTAACGCAGCAAGTCGACGGAGAACATGCCGTCGGCATCAGTCTTCAGTGAGGTTCCCTCAGTCGGAACGACTTCCGCGCCGACCAACAGAAAGCCCATGCTGTCAAAGACACGGCCGCTGCGCTGCGTGCGCGGCAATTCGGGAGTCACCGGACGTCGGACCACAACTGGCTCAGGCTGCTTGAGGGCGACGGCTCGCTGCTCGCGTTGCTCGGGCGTGCCGAGGCTCAGATCACCGCGCCAAGCGAACAAGCCAAGGACCAGGACGGACCAAGTCGCTACGGCTATAGATGGTTTTCTAAGGATTGCGCTCACGTTGGCGCCAGTATACGCACATCCCGACCCCGCGAGCGATACGCGACGATGTAACTTGACGCGCGGCGGTCCATCCTGGTGACGCTGCAACGACATCGCGGCCGCGAAGAACCGGGGTTTACGCCCGCTTTGTGTCCGATTGGGCCCGCGCCGACTCGCTCGAACGCTTGCCCGGCGTGAGCCAACACGAGTCGTGCCGCTGCATGCCAATGCGTGGGTAATAGTCCCGCGCGGCCGGCGCCGATAGCAAGATCAAGGTCGACTGCAGGCCGGCGGCTTCGTGCGTGCGCCGAACCAACTCACGGCCGATTCCACGCCGCTGAAACGCCTTATCGACCGCGAGATCCGACAAGTAGGTGCAGTAGTGGAAGTCACTAATGGCGCGTGACACTCCGACGAGCAAACCGTCGCGCGAGCGCACGGTCACGATCACGTCCGCGTGTTTGAGCATCCCGGCGAGGCATGTTTCATCATCAGCGGGGCGGCGTGCGGCCAGCTCCGAACGATGCAGCACATCGCGAAACTCCGGTACAGCCAGATCAGGTTCGATGGCGTAAACGAGCTCTTTGCTCACTGCGCTGCGACAGCGGAGTCGCTGGCTGACGCATGCGCCCGGACCATCTGCGCAAACATGGAAGTAACCGGATGACCAACTGCTAATTCCGGGTGGAAGCAGGCCGCGAGCACGTGGCCGCGGCGAACCAGCACCGGATCGTCGCCGCGACGGGCGAGCACTTCGACCTCACCATGCAAGGCGGAGATGCGTGGCGCGCGAATGAACGTGCCCGTCGTGCCCGTCGGCAGCACATCCGAAACGAGGTCAAACGTGCCCGAGTGGAACTGGCGTCCATAGCCGTTGCGAACCACCGTCAACGGCAGCACGCCGTAGCTCTTCTGTGCAGGGTTCTCGACGTGTTCCGACAGCAGGATCAACCCGGCACACGTCGCCATGATCGGGATGCCGCGCTGCAATGCTTCGCCGAGCGGCCCCCACAGCTTCTCAACCTCGAGCAGCTTGAGCATCGTCGTGCTTTCACCGCCGGGCAGCACCAACGCATCGACATCACGCAATTGACCAGCAGTGCGCAGCTGACGCGTGCGCAAACCGCAGGCGGCCAAGGCTGCCTGGTGGAGGGCGAAGTCGCCTTGCAGGGCGAGCACACCGACGAGCGGCGTGCTGCGTTCTTGCGCGTTGTTGGTCACGGTCAAACTCGTTCGGATTAGATGCCGCGCTTGGCGAGCAACTGGCCTTCGGACAGCGTGCTGATGTCGATACCAACCATCGGCTCACCGAGGCCTCTTGAGACTTCGACGAGCACACTCGGATCTTGGAAGTGCGTGACCGAGCGAACGATCGCCTTGGCGCGCTCGACCGGGTTGCCCGACTTGAAGACGCCCGAACCGACGAACACGGCTTGAGCACCGAGTTGCATCATCAGCGCAGCGTCTGCCGGCGTTGCGACACCACCAGCCGAGAAGTTCGGGACCGGCAGCTTCTGGTGCTCGGCAACCCACGCGACCAACTCGGTCGGCACGCGCAGTTCGCGCGCGTGCAACTCAAGCACTTCGGCGTCCTGACCACGCAGCGCCCGGATCTGCGACATCAGCGCACGCATGTGACGCACGGCTTCGACAACATTGCCGGTGCCAGCCTCACCCTTGGTCCGGATCATTGCGGCGCCTTCGTGGATGCGGCGCAGAGCTTCACCAAGGTCGCGGCAACCACAAACGAACGGCGTCTTGAACGGGCGCTTCGCGATGTGGAACTCTTCGTCAGCCGGCGTCAGCACTTCGCTCTCGTCGATGCAGTCGACTTCCATCGACTCGAGCATCTGAGCTTCGACAAAGTGGCCGATGCGCACCTTGGCCATCACCGGAATGCTGACTGCCTTTTGGATCGCGGAAATCATGTCCGGATCACTGGCGCGCGAAACACCGCCGTCCTTGCGGATGTCGGCCGGAACCCGCTCAAGTGCCATCACGGCGCAAGCACCCGCTTCTTCAGCGATCTGGGCTTGCTCGACGTTGACGACATCCATGATGACGCCGCCCGTCAATTGGGCGCAGAAGCCGATCTTACTGACGAGTTCTTCGGCGGTGAAACCGGGGACGTGTGGGATGGGGTTGTTAGTCATGGCAGTAGGGAGGGGGTGTTTCAGAACAGTTTAGTGTAGGTCTCACAAGAAGGTCTGCGCTGGCGCAGGCACCTCAAGCAACTCGCGTGCGCAATCCGCTAGAACGCGCACGCCTTGATGAATCTGATCGACGCTAGAACGCGTCAGCGACAAGCGCACGCCTGGTGACGCGGCGCCATCAATATCGAACGCGCGCCCCGGCACAACGCGCACGCCGCGTTCGACCGCCAGCTCGGCCAGCTGATCGCCTTGGCCCGCGTTCGGCAGCTCAAGCCACGCGACAAAGCCGCCGTCCGGATTGGTGATGCGGCAGCCTGCTGGTAAGTGCTCAGCGCATGCGTCCTGCAACGCCGTGTGCCGCTTCTGCAGCTCGACGCGCAACGACACTAGATGACGGTCGTAGCCACCGCGCCGCATGAACTCCGCCAACGCCGCCTGTAGCAACGGGCTGGTCTCAAGATCCATGAATCGCTTTACGGCCGCCATCGGGGCGAGTAGCTGCTCACTGCCGGCAACCCAGCCAATGCGCAACGCCGGGAACAGGTCCTTCGACACGGTCGAGACGGTGACCGTCAAGCCGCGCGCATCCATCGAACGCAGCGTCGGCAACGCTTCGCCGCGGCAACGCAGCGAGTGTTGGTATTCGTCTTCAACAACGGCGACATCGGTGTCAGCCAGCGTCGCAATCAGTTGCTGCCGTTGCTCGAGATTGAGCGAACGTCCCGTTGGATTGTGGAACGTCGGCATCAAATAGCACAACCGAACCGACGGCCGCGACAACACGCGCTGCAGTTGGGCGTGGTCCAGGCCATTGGGGCCGAACGGCACCTGCACAACTTGCAAGCCGTGGGCACGCAGCAGGCCGTGCATGTGATGGTAGGACGGCGTGGTCACAACAACCGTGTCACCCGGCGAGCAAACCGTTCGCAACACCAGGTCGAGAGCCTGCTGGGCGCCGGCGGTGACCAACAGGCTGTCCGCGGACAACTCAGGATCGCTGTCGTGGCTACGCTTGACGAGCAGATCGCGCAGCTCCTTCAGGCCGAACGTCGAGTGGCCGTAGCCGAGCAGTTCTTGGCCGCGCGTCTCAAGCACGGAGTCCATCGCCTCACGCCACTCATCGATCGGGAAGCGCGCGTCATCCGGCGCCAACTCCGCGAAGTTGGCGATGAGCTTTTGCGCATCGGGCAACGACGGCGCGCCTTGCATGGCCCGTGTCCGCCGCAGCGCCGCCTCGGCGTAGGGACTGAGCGCGCGAGCCTTCGGGTCGGTCATCGCATCGCCGCGCGCGAGCACCACCGTACCGCGCCCCACCGTGCCTTCGACCAAGCCAAGGTCTGCCAGACGGCGGTAGCCCTCTTGGACTGTGGCACGGGTCACCCCGCAGGAGTTAGCGACCTCACGAATCGGCGGCAAACGCTCGCCGGCCAGCACACGCCCATCCTCGATCGCACGCGCGTAGAAGCGGGCGACTTGCTCCGACAGCGCGGATGCGCCGGCCGGATCGAGCTCTGGGAGGATGTGAACCACAGCATGATGTGTAGCAAACATTGGCCGCCAATCAATTGAGCCAATTTGGCTTACAACTGGAATTTGCTCGGAATCCGGCTTCACCGAACCAGACTTGAGTGCGCGGCAAGGATTGTCTCACGCGTCAAACTCAGCTGCCAAGGGCGGTTACGATCGCAGACCGTCGCACCTTTAGACACTCATCTCAGTAGCTGTCCGATATGACCGCACCGGAGGTGGAACTTGGACAAATTACCGACAATAGACGTTCGTGGAAAGGTGGCTTTGGTGGGGATCGCCCTGATGACTGGAGCCTGTGACTTTGGGGAGACCCCCGACCCGCGCCTACTCGCGGTTTTGAATCCACCGCCAGTGGTGGCGGTGCAGAACTCAGACATCGAGCCCGCAACGGGCCACCTGTATGGCTACGCCAGCGCGCCGCCCGCACCGATGGTTGAGTCAGCTGTCGCCAAGCGGAGCTTGAAGCCACGTGTTGAGGAGTTGGTGGTCGCCGTTGGGCGCAACGCCCAAGCGAGCTTCGACATGACGATGCGCAGCGCTTACGAGGGCACGCTGACGAACCAGACCGTGCAGCACATCCAGAGTTCGGATCGCGAAGTCATCGAACTGCTGATGACTGGCCGCGCGGACTTCGGCCTGATTGGTGGCTCGCTGTCGCAACGCGAGATCCAAGCTGGCCTGCGCCAGGCCCAGGTCGGCGTCGAACTGTTCGCGCTGTCGATCTCGCCTTTGTCATCCGTACGATCGCTGAGCCGTTCGCAAGTTCGACAGATCTTCACGGGTCAGGTCACCGACTGGCAGCAACTTGGCTTCAACAGCGGCGCCATCGTGCCGGTCGTGCCGAGCGACAGCGAAGTGGCGCAGCGGGCCGAACGCATTCTGATGCCCGGCGACGCGTTTGCGTCAACTTGCCTCCGGGTCAGTAGCGAGCGCCACGTTGCCGACCAGATCCTGCAACACGCGGGAGCCATCGGCATCGTACGGATCACGGCCGGAGTGCGCGAGCCGGGTCAGAAACTGATCCAGATCGATTGGACTCCGGCGACGCCCGCAGCATTCGGCTACGGCACCTACCCGTTTGGCATTCCCTTGCAGCTTGTGACGTCCGGAATGCCGGACCGTCGCGCCAATGACTTCCTCGCCTTTGCAGAGTCTGAACTGGGGCGATCTCTGCTCGCCCGCACGCTGACGTTTGCACGCTGATGCCCAAGGTGTGTGATCCGTCGGCCACGCATTACGTGAATGCTTGTCGCCCCGCTGCCGGGCGTTAGTTCTCGCAGCCTGTTGAAGAACTGCTTTGCTCGACTTGGTCGTGACCACCGATGCGAAGTGGCACGCGGAAACGCAGGTAAATCAGTAGATTCGCCGAGGAAGCTCCTGTGCCGGGCTGCGCGATTGGCGCGGTCCTGATGAGTGGCTGAGTTTTTCAACGGGCTGTTAGCTCTTTCCCCGCTCTTCTGCCTGTCTGTGCCTCAGACAGAGCATGCCTCGGTCATGCATCGCGAACGGCGATGCACCTTGACGGCGACCGGAAGGGCGGGGAGCGTGGGTTTATGCCGAGACGATTCACGCTATTGGCGACCCTGCTTTGCAGCAGCTGCATCGGCTTCGGAGCCATGAGCGACGCCAAGCTTAGCCGGCTCGATGCGTTCGACTTCTATTGGCAACACCTCGCCGACAACTACCCGTTCTTTGGTAAAGAGCTGGTCGATTGGAGCGCGATGCGTCAGCAGTATCGATCAGCCGTGCCGTTCGCCGAACGGCCGCACGAGTTCCACCACCTGTTGTGCGGCATGCTCAGTGAGCTTGGCGATGCGCACGTTTCGTATCAGACGCCGACCGACCTGATGATCGAGAACGGCACCAAAGCAACCTCGCTGCTTGACCGCCATGGCTTCGAACTGATGCGGATCGACGGCGAGCTGCACGTCATTGGCTGGCCAAGCGGAGAAGCACCAGAACTGCCTCAGGGCCTGCCTCACCACGCGCGCTTTCCAGAACTGTGGCGAGTCGGAGGCTTTCATGTCGTCTCTTCGCTAGTCGGCAACTTGATGCTCGGGCCGCCGGACTCAGAGGTCGAACTACAACTGCGATGGGATGACGACGTGGTCACACGCCACGTAGTGCACCGCCCTGCAAAGGGCACGAAAGTCCTCGGCAGCCTGCTACGGCGCATTCTGCCAGCGGTAGCGCAATCGGCCGCATACGACGACCGCAAGAGCTACATGCACCTCGTGGTCAACACGCTGGCGTCTGAGCTACCGCTCGACGCCATCGACAAGTGGATCGATGCCGCCTTGTTGAAGGATGGGCTGGTGATCGACTTTCGGCGCAACCTTGGCGGCAACATGGACATCGGCCGCAGGTTTCTCGGTCGCTTCATCTCGAAGCCGACCAACCTTATCTTCGCCATCCGTGATGAGTCGACTACCGGTGGACTCGTCACCGTAGAGCGCTTCGCCGGCGTGCCGATCGAGCCACGCGGCAAACGCTACGACAAGCCGATCGTTGTGCTAACCAGCTCAATGACCGCAAGCATGGCCGAACACACAGCTCGCATCCTGCAACGAGAATGCGGTGCCATCATCATTGGCGAACGCACCAGTGGCGCTGAGGCGGGTCTGGTGAGAATCGATGGCCCAGAAGGCGGCCGCGTCAGCTATGGCGAAACCAGGCTGGTCGATCGCACCGGCGTCGGCCTGCAAGTCGAGGGCGTCGTGCCAGACATCTCGATCCGGGTGACGCAGCAAAACGTCGCGGCGTTCGGGCCCGACCGCGCGCTTACCGACTGGGACGAACGCATGTTCGAGGCAGCGGAGCGGGTCATTCGCAACGCGAACGCGGCTCGTAAGTGAGCCGGTCGTTCCAAGCGTTGCCAACCCCTGAATGGCGCCGGCCCCAGAGCGTCCGGAAGCCCACCGCCCCTTTAAGCCCATCGCCCTCTTAAGACTCGCGTCCTCTTAAGACTCGCTCCTTAGAAGCGGATGCCAGCGCTCAAGTAGAGCCCCTGCACATCGACGTCGGCGTCGAAGTCACGCGACGATGCGCGACCGTAGCCATCGAGCAGCAAGTAGCGGTAACCGAGCTTCACGTCGTAGCTCGCATTGATCGCCCAGTTGGCGTATCCCTCGAGGTCGATGTAGCGACCGCTCGCATCGCCAAGATCGGCAGACATGATGCCCATGTTCGCACCAACCGTGAAGTCTTTCCAAAAGCCTTCGATCTCCAAGTAAGGCATCGGCACGAAGACTTCACTGGTCACTTCTTCGCGACCAGCAGCCGAGCGAGCGCCAACGTCGAGCGAGTAGAAGCCCAACTGGGCACCAATGCCAATGCGGTAGTGATCCTCGCGCATCACCTCGTAGCTGTAGTTGCTGGCGATGGCGAAGAAGTCCATCGTCGTTTGCACTGTCGTGCCTGCGGCGATGTTGCCATAGGCGTTGGCCAACGTCGCCGAGCCTTCCGAGTCGAGGTAGAAGCCGTTCAGACGCACGCGGTGCTTGTTGTAGTCAGTGCGCAGCGCCACGTAGGGCGCAACTTCGGTTTCGCCGAGCCCCATGTTGCCATCGAGACTGTTGTTCGGCGGCAGAAACTGGGCACTGTTGGCCAGCGCAAACTCGCCGCGTGCACGGGCAAACATTGGCCCCACTTCCGCGCGGTAGGTTTGACCAGCACACGCAGCGAACGTGATCACAAGAAGAAGGGACAGGAGCCTGGACAGCTGCATAGTGACGAGCATCGCGTGACCGACGCAAAAGTGCTAGTCGGTCGTTGATCAGAATCGAACTCCGCCACCGATGACCCACCCTTGGATCTGCAAATCGGTCGCGAAGTCATCTGTCCCATTATCGCCTTCACCACTGATACTGATGAACCGATAGCCCGCAAAAACGTGCCCCAATGGCACTGGGTGCCACTCAATCATGGCTTCGAAGTCGAGAAACTTACCATCGCTGTCGTCGAGGTCCGAAAACTCAAGATAGCCAAGCTCGGCAACCGCGGTCAGCGGACCGATGCCGACTTCCCCCCGCAAAAACGCCATCGGCACAAATGCGATGTCATCAATCTCTTCGCTGCTCATCAGGGATTGCTCACTCGCCCGGAAGTCGAGCACGAACACGTCGAACAGCACACCGGGTGACAGCTTCATGAACCCCAGGTCGAAGTCATACGACGCCGTGATCTTGGCCACGGCAAGGTCGAGCGTGCTGTCGACGACTGTGCCCTGCAGCAAGCCACCAAACGAATCATCTAGCTGACCCTGGCCAGACTCATGCAGCCAAAACACCGACGCAGTGACGACCGGGGCACCAAAGTCTAATTGGCCACGA